>NZ_JBFRXN010000003.1:600000-900000 GCF_040947875.1 Pseudomonas sp. MYb118
CCGTGGTGTTCATGGCCCTGTTTCCCCAGGCGCCGCTGCCGTTCCTGGTCACGCTGGCCCTTTGGCTGGCGTTGTGCACGGCCGGCGGCACGCTGTTGCGTTACACCAGTTCCGGGGCGTTCGTGCTCAGCGGCTACACGGCGGTGGTGGTCGGGCTGCTGGCGGTGCCGGATCAGGACGGCACCTTCATGCTCGCCGTGACCCGCGTCACCGAAACCCTGCTCGCGGTGGCCTGCGTGTGCGTGGTCAGCCTGTTGACGGCGCGTCCGGAAAACGTCGCCCGTGACTATTTCAACAGGATTGATCAAATCACCCGCTTGCTGGCCACCCACGCCATTGCGGTGATCCGCACCGAGGAAAGCGAGGTGCAATTCCAGCAACGGCAGATGCAGTTGCTCGGGCAGATCGGTGCGCTGGAAGGCGTTCGCCGGCATTTGTATTACGACGCGCCGCGCCTGCGCAGTGCCGACGACCTGGTGCAGTTGCTCGGCAATCAACTGATGCTGTTGGCCGCCAGGCTGACGGCGCTGCGCCATCAGCGCCAACTGCTGCTCGAGCGCTGGGAAGGCGATCTGCCGGTTGAAATCCAGCGCCTGCTCGACGAAGAAGTCGCGTTGCTTGAAGAACTGGCCCGGCTGGGGCGCACGCTGCCCAATGAGCAACGGCGGCAGTTCGCGGCGCTGCAACAGCGTTTCGACGAATTGGCCTATCGCTCCGAGCAACTGGTGGAGCCACTGTCGGCGACCCTGCGTTCGTTGTCATGGTCGTTGCGCTGGGAACAGGCGCGGCTGGTGCAGCAGTTCGAGACGATCCTCGAATTGAGCGATGCGATCCAGAGCGGGCGCCGGGCCAGCAGCCTGTATCGCGGGCAGAAAAACACCCTGCACATGGATTACACACTCGCCGCGATGAACGCGACGCGGGCCTTTTGTGCGCTGATGGTCGCCGGCCTGATCTGGATCGAGACCGGTTGGGATGGCGCCCGTGGCGGCATGATCGTCACCGGCATTCTCTGTTCGCTGATGGCCACGTTTCCCAGGCCGCTGCTGGCGGCCCAGGGGTTCGCCAGGGGGCTTGGTCTGGCGCTGGTGGTGTCGGCGGTACTGCAATTCGCCCTGGTGCCGATGGTCAGCGACTTCGAGATGCTGGCGCTGCTGTTGGCGCCGGTGCTGTATGCGGTGGCGGTGGGCTTGTCGAGCCCGCCGACCACCGGCACCGGGATTGCCCTCGGGCTGATCACCTTGTTGATGTTGGGGCCGCAGAACACCGGCCTTGGACAAAACAGCGCGATCCAGTGGTTCGAGTTCGCCGGTGCCTATGTCTGCGCCGCGTCTCTGGCCTTGAGCGTGTATGCGCTGATCTTTCCTTTCAGGCCGGTGCTGCGCATCCAGCGCCTGCACAAGGAGAACCGCGAGCAGGTGCATGCCTTGATGAAAATCCCGGCCACCGATGAAAACCAGTTCGCCTTCGAGAGCCATATGGTCGACCGCCTGACCGCCATGCTCGGCTTGTTGCCAGCGATACAGGACCCGTCTGCGCGAAACCTGTTCGACGTCAGCCTCGGTTGCATGGCGGTGGGCATCGCGTTGAATCAGCTGCGCCAACAGGGGCAGAGCAACACCTTGCTCAGCCTGGAAATGCAGGGACGGCTGTTCGCCACGGTGCGCGAAACCGGGCGCCTGGTCGCCGGTCGTCCCGACGTTGACCTGGACGGGGTGCTCGAGCGCCTGCAAACCCTGGGCGATGAACTCGATGCGCTGCATTGCAACGTGCATGAACAACTGTGGTCGGTGTTCCGCATGCGCGTGGCGTTGTTGATCGTGGTGTCGTTCCTGCAACGCCACCGCGAGCATTTTCAACCGATCGTTAGCCAAGGAGTCACTGCACTTGCCCATTGATCTGGAATTGGGCGGCGTCTACCTGCCGCCGATCGCTCAGGCGCTGTTGCTGGGCCTGCCGGTTTTCCTGGTGCTGGACTGGATACTGCGCCGCCTTGGCGTGTTGCAGTTCGTCTGGCACGAGGCGTTGTTCGAAGGCGCGTTGTACGCCTGCGTGTGTGCCACATTGATACTGGTGATGGGAGCGTGATGCCTTGAAGAAGATCCTTGCCCGACTCACGACCGTGGTCATGGTGGTGCTGGCCTTTGTGCTGGGCTGGTTCGCCTGGGAGCATTACACCCGTGCACCCTGGACCCGCGACGCACGGGTGCGGGCCGATGTGGTGACCTTGTCTGCCGACGTCGCCGGTCGCATCGTCAACCTCACCGTGCAGGACAACCAGCACGTGCAGAAGGGCCAGTTACTGCTGGAAATCGACCCGTCGCGCTACGCCCTGGCGGTGGAGCATGCCAAGCGTTCGGTGGAAGTGGCGAAGGCGTCGCTGGGCCAGTCCGAAGCCACCATCGCCTCCAGCCAGGCCCTGCTCAAGCAACGCCAGAGTGAAGAGCGCCGGCGCAGGACGCTCAAGGAACGCGCGGCGATTTCCGGCGAAGAGTGGGAAAAGTCCAGCACCGACGTTTCAGTGGCCCAGGCCGATCTGCTGCGCAACCAGGCCAACCTGAGTTTCGCCCAGGCCAATGTGCAACTGGCTATCGCCGCGTTGGCCGAGGCCGAACATGACCTGGAACGCACCCGGGTCGAGTCGCCGGTGACCGGCTACGTCACTAACCTGCTGACCCGCCAGGGCGACTACGCCACGGCCGGCGGGCCGCTGGTGGCGCTGGTCGACAGCGATTCGTTCTACGTCAGTGGTTATTTCGAAGAGACCAAGCTGCCGCGCATCGCCGAGGGCGACCGGGTCGATATCGAATTGATGAGCGGCGAGCGGTTTGGCGGCACCGTGCAAAGCATCGCCTTCGCCATCGCCGACCGCGAGAACCTGCCCGGCGGGCGCCTGCTGGCCAACATCAACCCCAGCTACACCTGGGTCAAGCTGGCGCAGCGAGTGCCGGTGCGGATCGGCATCGACGCCGATTATGCCGGCAAGGACCAGTTGCGGGCGGGAACCACGGCGACGGTGACGGTCGAGGAAAAGCACTGATCCCCTGTAGGAGCGAGCTTGCTCGCGATGGCGGTGTGTCAGGCACCAAAGATGTTGGATGTGACGGCCTCATCGCGGGCAAGCCCGCTCCTACAGGGAGCAGGGGTGTTCATGACATCAGGGTGAAACTGATAACTGTGGGAGCGAGCCTGCTCGCGATAGCAGTGTGTCAGGCGCCAATGATGCTGGATATGACGGCCTTATCGCGAGCAGGCTCGCTCCCACAGGGAATTGCGCAGGGTCCGGGGCGGATTACTCCGCCGCCTTCAACGTACTGCTCTGCACGATCAGCGCCGAGCTGTCGAGGGTCTGCACGAACAGGTCGTAGTCCTCCAGGAACACATGGGTGCTTTTGGACTTCAGGCCTTCGAGCTGGGCGCAGCTGACCAGGCGCGCTTCACCCTTGAGGGACGCCAGTTGCTGGGCCGCCGGGAAAGACGGGCCCACCTTGCACTCGATATTCTGGGTGAATTCTTTGCCCTCGCTGCTTTTGCTGACTTTGCTGTAACTGAGGGTCGAACCGGCCGGCACGGTTTTCCAGTCACCGGCCAGGTGAATGCTTTCGGGGCTGGGGCGCTGTTCCATTTTGCCGTTGCGTCCGATGCGGTTGATCGTGGCGAGGTCGATCAGGCCACGCCAGCGGATGCTTACGCCTTCGCTGGAGAGGGCACCGACTGTCTGCATGCGCCACAGGCCAGGTGCTGGACCGGTTTGCAGGTACACGTCCAGCGGGTTGTCATTGATTTGCGCGCCGGGCACCAGTGGCGAATGGGCGCTGTAGGCCAGTTGCAGGTGACTGAGGCTGTTGGCCGGCGTCCCGTGCGGCAATGAGCGGACCTGGGTCAACAGCGCGTCCGGCACTTGCGGTGTCGCCAGGTTCGGCGGCAGCTTTTTACGCATGAGCACAGTCGGCAGCTTCGCCAGATCGGCGCTGGACGTGCAAAGGGCGCCGATCAGGTGGTTGCGTTGATCGGCGCTGAGCAGGCTGGCAAACGGCTGCGCGGGCGGCTTGATCAGCGTGTCAGTGGCCCCGCGCAGGGACAGGCGGCTGTTGATCTGACGGGCAGCGCAGTCGATCTCGACGCGCTCAAATTGGCGATCGAAGACGAAGGTGTCGTCTTCACTCTGGCGCGAACGCTCATAGTCGATACCGACCCATGCCCACTGTCGGCCTTCGATGGTGGTGAGGCTGTCCGGGTTCACGAGCAGCCAGTCTGCACCGTCCGCGGCCAGTTGCCGCCATTCGCCGCCTTTGGCGGCCTGGCACAACTGTTCGGCGGCGTTGCGCGCGGCGGGTGTCTGATCGGCCAGGGCGGACGTGTAGGTCCAGTCCCGGGTGTCTCGATAATCCATGCTCAAGGCCAGGGTATCGCACTGGGCGAAAAGCCGAGCCTGGGTGGCGGGCTCGGTGCCCTGGGCCGGCACGTCGATCAGGGTCATGGCGACTTTGGGCGCAATCTTGATCGCGGTATTCAACGGCAACGGCTGGGCCAGGACCCGCGTGGCCATGGCGCTGCGTTCGGCCTTGAGGCGGGCGACGATGCTGTCTCTGTAATCGCTGTTCATGCCACCTGAACCAGCACAGCCCGTCAGGGCCACCACACAAGCAAAACCTGCGAAACGGGAAAATGACATTGCGTACAACCACTCCATCAAACGCCCGGCATCCATTGGCGAGCGGGCGCGGATTTTAGCAGGAGTTAGTGGCACATTGACACTCACCCTGTGGGAGCGGGCTTGCTCGCGATAGCGGAGTGTTAGGCGCCAAATTTGTTGGATGTTACGGCCCCATCGCGGGCAAGCCCGCTCCTACAGGGGATGGTGGTGTGTCAGGCAAAAAAAAGCCCCACGACCGAATGGGGCGCGGGGCAAAAATTTGGTTGGTGTTGCCAACCAAAAGAGCTCGTTGATGGCGTTACTTGCTGGCCACGGTTTCCGGTTGCCAGCCACCGCCCAGGGCCTTGTAGATCGCGACAATGCCGCGATACAGGTCGATTTCCGCCTGGGCCTGGCTGTCTTCCGCTGCCAGGCGCTCGCGCTGTGCGTCGAGCAGGACGAGGAAGTCGGCCGTGCCTTCGCGGTAGCGAATCTGCGCAAGGTCAGCTGCGGCGCGGCTCGATTCACTCTGACGAATCAGCGAAATCAGGCGTTGCTGGCGTTTGCCGTAGTCGCTGAAGGCGTTTTCCGACTCTTCCAGGGCCAGCAGCACTTGCTGCTCGTAGGTGGCCAGGGCGCCTTCGGCCTCGGCATCGGCGCCGCGCAAACGGGCGCGCACGCTGCCCAGGTCGAACGCTGCCCAGGTGATGCTCGGGCCCAGTGCCCAGGCGTTGGCCGCCGAGGAACCGATCTGCGAACCACGCCCGGCCGTCCAGCCGAGGAAGCCGCTGAGGCTCACCCGCGGGAACAGGTCGGCCTTGGCCACGCCGATGCGCGCCGTGGCCGAAGCCAGTTTGCGTTCGGCGCTGAGGATGTCCGGGCGACGTTGCAGCAGTTCACCCGGATCACCGATCGGCAAGGCCTTGGCAATCGCCGGCAGGTCCTTGGGGCTCAGGTCCACGGCCAGTTTTTCCGGACGCTGACCGAGCAGGGTGGCGATGCGGTTTTTCTGCCGCACCTGTTCCGCCTGCAATTGCGGCACGCTGGCTTCGACCGCTGCCAGGCGCGCATCGGCGCGCTCGACATCCAGTTGATCGCCAACCCCGGCGTCACGCAGGGCGATGGTGATCTTGCGCGACTCCTGCTGGTTGTTCAGGTTGGCCAGGGCGATCTTCTCGCGCAGTTGCGCGCCGCGCAGTTGACCGTAGGCGTCCACCAGCTCGGCAATCATGGTGACTTGCAGTTGGTACAGATCGGCTTCGGCCGCCTGCTGTTCGGCGTCGCTGGATTCCAGGTTGCGCTGGATGCGTCCGAACAGGTCCAGTTCCCAAGCCATGTCCAGCCCCAGGTCGTAGCGCTCGCTGTTGACCCGGTCGGTGGTCTGGCCAGGGATCTGGCCTTTGCCCAGGTTACTGCTGGCGCGGCTGGTGATGGTCGGCATGGCGTCATTGCTGACGTCGTCGCGAATCGCCCGGGCCGCTTTCCAGCGGGCGAAGGCGACGCGCAGGTCACGGTTGCCTTGCAGCGACTGCGTCACCAACTGGTTGAGGGTCGGGTCGTCGAACTGCTGCCACCAGATGCCTTCGAAACGCGAGCGGTCGAAGTTCTTCTGACCGGCGGCGCCATCGGTGGCGGCGGTGATGTTGGCGCGTTCAGTGGCCGGGGTCTGATAGTCCGGGCCTACGGCACAGGCGCTCAGGGCCAGTACCAGAAGGCTTGGCAGGAAGACTTTCAGGCTCATTGGTGCGCCTCCAGGGGCTTGTCGAGTTTCGGCGCTTTCGCCGCTTTGCGGGCTTCGCCACGCTCCACGAAATTACGGATCAACACGTAGAACACCGGTGTCAGCAACAGGCCGAAGAAGGTCACCCCGAGCATCCCGGAGAACACCGCCACACCCATGGCGTGACGCATTTCGGCACCGGCACCGCTGGAGAACACCAGTGGCACCACACCCATGATGAACGCGAAGGAGGTCATCAGGATCGGACGCAGACGCAGGCGGCACGCTTCCAGTACAGCCGCCAGGGGGTTGAGGCCTTCAAGCTGTTTGTCCTTGGCGAACTCGACGATCAGGATCGCGTTCTTACAGGCAAGCCCCACCAGTACGATCAAGCCGATCTGGGTAAAGATGTTGTTGTCGCCGCCCGAGGCAATCACACCGGTGATGGCTGACAGCAGGGTCATCGGTACGATCAGGATCACCGCCAGTGGCAGGCTCCAGCTTTCGTATTGGGCGGCGAGCACCAGGAACGCCAGCAATACGCAGAGCGGGAACACGAACAGCGCGGTGTTGCCGGACAGAATCTGCTGGTAGGTCAGGTCGGTCCACTCGTAGGTCATGCCGTTGGGCAGTTCTTCCTTGAGCAGTTTCTCGATGGCAGCCTCGGCCTGGCCGGAGCTGTAGCCTGGGGCAGCAGCGCCGTTGATTTCAGCAGTGATGAAGCCGTTGTAGTGCATCACGCGGTCCGGCCCCGAGGTGTCGCTGACCTTGATGAAGGTCGCCAGCGGGATCATCTCGCCCTTGTTGTTACGCACTTTCAGTTGGCCGATCTGGTCGGACTCGAGGCGGAACTGCTGCTCGGCCTGGACGTTGACCTGATAGGTGCGACCGAAGCGGTTGAAGTCGTTGGCATACAGCGAACCCAGGTAGATCTGCAGGGTGTCGAAGATGTCGCTGACGGCCACGCCGTGGGTCTTGGCCTTTTCCCGGTCGATGGCGGCATCGACCTGCGGCACGTTTACGGTGTAGCTGGTGAACAGCCCGGCCAGTTCCGGAACGTTATGGCTCTTGGCGATGACGTTCATGGTCTGCTTGTACAGCTCTTCGTAACCCAGGTTGCCCCGGTCTTCGACTTGCAGGCGGAAGCCACCAATGGTGCCCAGGCCTTGTACCGGCGGCGGCGGGAAGATAGCCATGTAGGCTTCCTGGATCCCGGCAAACTGGCCGTTCAAGGCACCGGCAATGGCACCGGCGGACATGCTTGGATCCTTGCGCTCATCGAACGGCTTCAAGGTCACGAACACGATGCCGGAGTTCGGGCTGTTGGTGAAACCATTGATCGACAGGCCCGGGAATGCCACGGCACTGTCGACGCCAGGCTGTTTCAGCGCCAGGTCGGACATGCGCTTGATCACGTCTTCGGTACGGTCCAGGCTCGCGGCGTCCGGCAGTTGCGCGAAGGCCACCAGGTATTGTTTGTCCTGGCCAGGCACGAAACCGGTTGGCGTGCTGGAGAAACCGAAGAAGGTCAGCACCATCAGGCCTGCGTACAGCAGCAGGGCGATACCGCTGCTGCGGATGACCCGGCGTACGGTGCCGACATAACCATGGCTGGCTTTTTCAAAGAAGCGGTTGAACGGACGGAACAGCCAGCCACCGAAGATCTTGTCGAGGATTTTCGAGAAGCGGTCTTTCGGCGCGTCGTGGCCCTTGAGCAATACGGCAGCCAGTGCCGGCGACAGGGTCAGCGAGTTGAAGGCCGAGATCACCGTGGAAATCGCGATGGTCAGGGCGAACTGCTTGTAGAACTGGCCGGTCAGGCCAGAAATGAACGCCGCCGGTACGAACACCGCACACAGCACCAGCGCCGTGGCAATGATCGGGCCCGTCACTTCGCTCATGGCCTTCTTGGTCGCTTCGAACGGCTCCAGGCCCAGCTCGATGTTACGCTCGACGTTCTCCACCACCACGATGGCGTCGTCCACCACGATACCGATGGCCAATACCAGGCCGAACAGCGACAGGGCGTTGAGCGAGAAGCCGAACAGGTGCATCACCGCAAACGTACCGATCAACGATACCGGCACCGCCACCAACGGAATGATCGAGGCACGCCAGGTCTGCAGGAACAGGATCACCACCAGTACCACGAGGATCAGCGCTTCGAACAGGGTGTGCACCACCGCTTCGATGGAGCCGCGCACGAAGATCGTCGGGTCATAGACGATGCTGTAATCCATACCCTGCGGGAAGCCTTTCTTCAGCTCGTCCATCTTCGCCCGAACCTCGTTGGAGATTTCGATGGCGTTGGAACCTGGACGCTGGAAGATCGGGATGGCCACGGCCGGCTGGTTGTTGAGCAATGAACGCAGGGCGTACTGGCTGGAACCCAGCTCGACCCGGGCGATGTCCTTCAGTCGGGTGATTTCACCGTTGTCGCCAGCGCGAATGATGATGTTCTCGAACTCTTCCTCGGTGACCAGACGGCCCTGGGTGTTGATCGACAGCTGGAAGCTCTGGGCGCTCGGGGAGGGCGGCGCACCCAGTTGGCCGGCGGCCACCTGGCGGTTCTGCTCGCGAATGGCGGTGACCACGTCGGTGGCGGTCAGGTTGCGCGAAGCGGTCTTGTTCGGATCGAGCCAGACCCGCAGCGAGTAGTCGCCCATGCCGAACAGTTGCACGTCACCGACACCGCCCAGGCGCGCCAGCTCATCCTTGATGTTGAGGATGGCGTAGTTGGACAGGTAAAGCATGTCGTAGCGTTTGTCCGGCGAGGTCAAGTGCACGACCATGGTCAGGTCGGGCGAGGCCTTGTCCACGGTGATACCGATGCGCGTCACTTCCTCGGGAAGCTTGGGCTCGGTACGGGTCACGCGGTTCTGCACCTGCACCTGCGCGTTGTCCAGGTCAGTGCCCAGGGCGAAGGTGATGGTCAGGGTGATCTTGCCGTCGGCGGTCGACTGCGAAGACATGTACAGCATGTTCTCGACGCCGGTGATGGCTTGCTCCAGGGGAGCGGCCACGGTTTCACCGATGACTTTCGGGTTGGCGCCAGGGAAGTTGGCACGCACCACCACGGTGGGTGGGACCACTTCCGGGTATTCGCTGATCGGCAACTGGAACAGCGAGATGGCACCGGCGATCAGGATCAGCAGCGACAGCACTGCGGCGAAGATCGGCCGTGTAATGAAGAACTTGGAAAAATTCATCGGAGTCGTTATCCCTTAACCGCGTGGGGACGCAGCAGCGAGCTTCACAGCCGTGCCCGGCGCGACCTTGGCAGGTGCGACTTGGGGCAGGTTGCTGGCTTCCAGCGCTTGTCGTTGTTGGGCGAGGGCCGCCAGGGTCTGTTCACTGGCCATCGGCACCACTTCAGGGGTGACCGGCGAGCCAGGACGTACGCGCTGCAGGCCCTTGACGATAATGGTGTCGTCCTTGTTCAGGCCGCTGCGCACGATGCGCAAACCTTCGATTTTCGGACCCAGCTCAACGGCGCGGTAGGCGGTCTTGTTCTCGCCATCCATCACCAGCACGAACTTCTTGCCCAGGTCGGTGCCGACGGCTTCGTCGTTGATCAGCATGGCGTTGTAGGTGCCGCTGCCCACCAGTTTCAGGCGTGCATAAAGACCAGGGGTGTAGTTGCCATCGGCATTGTCGAATACGGCGCGGCCACGGATGGTGCCGGTTTTCGGGTTGACCTGGTTGTCGACGAAGTTCATCTGGCCCAGGTGCGGGTTGCCGTCTTCGTTGGACAGGCCCAGGTAAACCGGAGTGGTGGCGCCGCGTTTGCCCTGGCGGGCGAGCTGGGTGTACTTGAGGAACACGCGCTCGTCGGCGTCGAAGTAGGCGTAGACCTTGTCGGTGGAGACCACGCTGGTCAGCGCAGTGGTGTCGGCGGTCACCAGGTTGCCGGCGGTGATTTCTGCACGGCTGACGCGGCCGCTGATCGGCGCGGTGACGCGGGTGAAGCTCAGGTTCAGCTTGGCCAGGTCCAGTTGCGCTTGCAGGGCGCCGACGGCGGCGCGGGCTTCCTGGGCAGCGCTGGTGCGCGAGTCGGCCAGTTCGGCGGAAATCGCGTTGCTGGTGCGCAGGCGTTCACCGCGCTGGGCTTCGTTTTCACTGCGGGTGGCGTTGGCGCGCGACTGGGCTACCAGTGCTTCGAGGCGGCGGACCTCGGCCTGGAACGGACGCGGGTCGATCTGGAACAGCAGGTCGCCTTTCTTGACCAGCGCGCCTTCGGTGAAGGCCACTTCGTCGATCTGGCCGGAGACCCGTGGACGGATTTCAACGGTTTCCGGCGCTTCGAGGCGGCCGGTGAACTCGTCCCACTCGTTGACGGGTTGTTCCAGGACCTTGGCAACGCTGACCGAAGCGGCCGGCATGGTCGCTGCCGTTTCGGGTGCCTTGCCGCAGGCACTCATGACCACAACGGCCAATACGGCCAGTGGGAAGCGCAAATGTTTGAGTGATTGTTCCATGGATGCATCCGCCAATGTATTGAGAATGGGCGGATGATGCTCGGCGGCGGGGCTATCGCACGAATCGAACGAAGCGAAGGTAAATATCATTCGGAATGATATAAGAATGCAGCCAGCCCTCTAGCATGCACCTGACGCTGCAAAGCGATCAATGCACTGCATGTAAATACTGTATTGCACGAACAGCAAAGACCGAAGACACCGACATCGGGCCAGCGAAGCGGAAGTGGATCAGTGAGAAATCGGCGCAATGGATCAATACTTTGGTCCACTGCGCAGGGATTATCCGGGCTCACTCAATCTTCAAGGATCATTCCAATGTCTGTGTCCAGTTCCCCGGGGTTAAACGACCTGATGGAAGACAGGATCGCTCGTCGAGACTGGTATGTTGCGCCCATCATCGCACTTCTGTATCCGTACCTGCTGATGGGTTACGACACCATGCGTGTGTCGATCACCCAGGGCGGCGGTGTACTCAGCTGGCTGGGTGCCGGCCTGATGCTGTTAATCGCCATCGTCCTGCCGCTGTCGGGACTGCTGACGGCCACCCGGCTTGGCAGGCTCGCCAACCCCAGTGCTGCCGATGTGCTGGCGCGGCGGGTCGCGTTTCTCGGTGTGGCCGTTGCGCCGATGTTTACCCTGACCGGTGTCGTGTTTCTGCTATTGGGCAAACCCACCTGGGATGTCGGCTTCCTGACGTTCCTGTGGGCCGCGTTGATCGTGATGATCTCCTTCGCCGACCGCACGCCGTTGTCCCGTCAACCGGAGCGGCAACAGTGCCACGCCAACATGCGCCGCTGGCATGGCGTCGCGGCACTGGTGGCGGTGGTGTACCTGTGTTTTCACTTCAGCAACCACCTGTTCGGCCTGATCGGCGCCGATGCCCACATGGCGGTGATGAAAGTGCTGCGGGTGGTTTACCGGTCCCCGTTGATCGAGCCAGCGCTCATCGCCAGTTTCCTGTTCCTGGTCGGTAGCGGCGCCTACATGGCCTGGCGCATGACCCGCCGCCCGGCGGACGCGATTCGTTCCTTCCAGATCGCCGGCGGGGTGTTCCTGATTTTCGCGGTGATCAGTCATATCAACGCCGTGCTTTATCTGGCGCGTGTGTATTTCAACATTGATACCGACTGGGGCTTTGCCGTGGGTGCGCCCGCTGGCCTGTTGCACGATGCCTGGAACATTCGTCTGCTGCCGTACTACCTGCTGGCGGTGTTCTTTGTCATCGCCCACGCCTTCTGCGGGTTGCGCGGCGTCATGCTCGCGCACCGGGTCAGTGAACGGACAGCCACTCGGGTACTGGTCGGCGGAATTGTGTTTTCGGCCGTGGTGGCCGTGACCATCATTCTTGCCATGGCCGGGCTGCGTATCCATTTCGTGTAACGGCAAGCGCCGGGAGGAGGGACTCCCGGCGCTGCCAGCTATGGTCAGTGCTTCAATTGCTGCGCGATGGCGATCATCCGTTCGGTGATCTGTTCTTCGGTGCAGGCGGCGAACCCCATCACCAGCCCCGGTGACACCTGCGGGCCTCGGCCATAGCGCCCGAGAGGAAACGCGCCGACATTCGCCGCTCGAGTGACCTCCAGTGCCTGGGCTTCGGACAGTGATTTGAGGCGCGTGGCGACATCCAGCCCGGCGAGAATCGGCGGGACCTCAATGAAGTCATGCAGGTGTTGCCGGGCCATGTCCTCGAACACCCTGGCCCGCGCAGCGTAGACCTTGCGCATGCGGCGGATATGCCGACCGAAGTGCCCCTCGGACATGAAGTCCGCCAATACCGCCTGGGCCAGCCCGTTGGCACTGCGCGAGGTCAACGACATCGCCCGCTGGAAAGCTTCGACCAACGGCGGCGGCAACACCACATACGCCAGCCCCGTCGCCGGAAACAGCAGCTTGCTGAAGGTGCCGGTCATGATCACGTGGCTGTCAGCCTGGGGCATGCTTTTCAGCGCCGGGATCGGCTTGGCGATGAAGCGATACTCGCTGTCGTAGTCATCCTCGAACAGGTAGGCGCCGGCTTCCCTGGCCCAGCTCAACAGCATGAGGCGCCGTTCCGCGGACAAGGCCACGCCCATCGGAGCCTGGCGACAAGGCGTGACGTACGCCAGCCGGGCGTGGGCCGCGAGGCGGATGCCTTCGCTGACGTCCATGCCGGAGCCATCGACGGGCACATCGACGATATTTGCACCGACGCCCTGCATGATTTGCCGGGCACCGGGGTATCCCGGGTTTTCCATCCACACGCTATCGCCTGGGTTGATGATCAGCCGCAGGCAGATATCCAGCGCCTGCTGCACGCTGCTGACGATGACAATGTTGTCGGCAGAGGTGGCGACGCCTCGCGCAATCGCCAGGTGCTCGACGATGGCCTGACGCAACGCCAGCAGCCCCTGTGCCGGACGACTCGACAGCACAGGCGGCAGCACCGAACCCAGGTGGCGCATGTGCAGACGCCGCCAGGTATCGACCGGAAACTGCGCGACATCACACACATGGGGTGAAAAGGGCAGCTTTACCGTGGATGCCGAATTGGGAAAGGCCGGCTCCTGTTCGATGAGGTCGGTTGCCCAGCGCGTGAGCGGGATCGTGGAATCCGTCGAGGGCGGCGGGCTGTCTGGCGCCAGCGCAGTGGCCTTGACCAGTTGATCATCGGGCAACGTCAGGCTGACCTTGGTGCCGCTGCCTTGCGCGGTCACCAGATAACCTTCGGACAGCAATTGAGCATAGGCCGCTTGCACCGTACCCCGGGCCAGACCATATTGCGCGGCGAGAAAGCGCGTGCTGGGAAGCACGTAGTTGCGGGCCAGGCGGCCGTCGAGAATATCCTGGCGCAAGGTTCGGTACAGCCAGTCCTGCAGGGTTTCGTCAGGTTTACGGGCGGCGAGTGTCAGGGACCAGGTGACGGGCGCGCTGGCGGATTTCTTCAAGGGTGGTACTCGCAGGTGGATCAATCAGATAGTACGGAAATGGATCAATACTTTGGTCCAGTTCAGATCAAGAATAAAGCCTCTTCCAGCGCTTGAGGCTAAAAACATGCAGCAGTCCATCACCGGCTTTGATGGCGTCGACGGCGTCAGAGAGTTTTCCAGCGACGCAGCGATTCTGGCGGCCTTCAGCCTGATCCGGCAACTGCGACCACGCTTGACCAGCGCCGAGCTGTGGCTCAGTGCATTCAAGCGCCAGGCCAGCAGCGGTTACCGCGTGTTGCTGATCGTCAGTAACAACACGCCCACGGCGCTGGCAGGCTTTCGGCTCCAGGAAAACCTGATTCACGGCAAATTCCTGTACGTCGACGACCTGGTCACCGATGCCACGACTCGCAGCGCCGGGTTGGGCAGGCAATTGATGGACGCGCTGATGCAAGTGGCGAGGGATTGCGGGTGCGATCACCTGGTGCTCGACACCGGTCTTGCCAACCATGACGCGCAACGCTTTTACACACGCTGTGGCATGACCAACCTGGCCACGCGCTTTGTCAAATCAGTAGGGGACCAGCAATGAACGCTTCCGGATACCTGTTGCATGTCGCGGCCAGCCCGAATGCCGAACAGTCGACCAGCACCGCCCTGGGGCGCCTGCTGACTGAGCAGCTCGCGCACAAAATGCGCAACGTCGCGGTGGTCGAGCGCGATATCGGGACCCACGCGCCGCCGGTGCCCAGCCGTCAGTTCGCGGCGGATAACCTGCTGCCGCTGGAGCAGCGCTCGGACAACCTAGAATCGGAAATACTCATCGAAGAACTGGAGGCGGCCAAGGCGCTCGTCATCTCCACGCCCATGCATAACTTTGGTGTGCCGGCCGTGCTCAAGGCCTGGATTGATCAGATCCTGCGCCCGCAACGCACGTTTGCGCGCTCGAGCAAGGGCAAGCAAGGGCTGCTGGAGGATCGTCCGGTGTTCATCATCGTCACCTGTGGCGGCCCCGTGACCGGGCCTTACGCCCAGCAGGATTTCCTCACGCCTTATCTGGAATATGTTCTGCCAACCATCGGCCTGTCGAATATTCAGGTCATCCGGCTGGACAGCATGGTGCGCACGCCCGAGCACACTGCCTCGCAAATTGAACAGTGCAAAGCGTGGATCGCCGAGCAAGTAGCCAACCTCTGCGAAGTCGCCTGAACGGGTTGCCCGGTAATGATCTGTCAATAAAGCGAAAGTGCCTCGTTAGAACGCTCTGGTATGGTGGGTTTTTAATCATCCAGAGCATTTGACATGACATGTTTGAAGTTGCCGGAGCCGCTGAAAAGAGGCAGTAGAATAGCGATAGTTTCGCCCGCAGGTTATTTAACCAACCCTGCGTTCCTGGATCATGTGACACCCATGATCAAAGAACAGGGATATACGCCGGTATTGTCGAAAAATTGTTTTGAACGATATGACAATCATTATGCGTACGCGGGCACACCGCAACAAAGACTGGAAGATTTGCAATGGGCCTGCGACGACCCGGATATCGACGCGATCTGGGTCACGCGTGGCGGTTACGGCAGTGTGCAGTTATTGGCCGGGCTGGATATGCAGACCATTTGCAATAAGCCCAAATGGTTGATTGGTTATTCCGATATCACCTATCTGCACAGCTTTTTCAACCGCCACGCCGTCGCCACGATCCATGGTCCCAATGTCGTGAGAACCCTGAGCATGGGCATCGCGCCGCCGCCCTCCAGTTATGGCAAAGTGTTCGATATCCTGCAGGGTCAATTGCCCAGCTATTCGATTACTTCCCATGCGCTGGATAAACCGGGCAGGGCCAGAGGACGACTGGTGGGCGGTAATCAAACGATCGTCGGCGCTCTTTCCGGAACACCCTATAACTTCAATTATGACGGCGCGATATTGTTTCTCGAAGATATTGGCGAGAGCGCTTACTACCGGATTGACCGGCAAATGCAAACGCTGGAAACAGCGGGAATATTGGCCAGGTTAAAAGGCATCATCATAGGCTCGATGCGTGATGTCGGTGGAGTCAAGTCGGACTTCGACGAGGGCGCTTACAGTCTGATCAACAAGATCATGACCAAATACCGCATCCCCAAGATATTCGCTTTTCCCGCCGGCCATGTGCCTGACCATTATCCATTGATCATGGGCGTGGAAGTTGAGATCGAAGTGCAGGCCGGCCTCAGCAGTGTCAGGTATGTCTAACTGAACAGATGCAAGCCGTCGAGGCTGTACCAGCGATTGCGTCCGTTCTGTTTCGCCGAATACAGGCAGGCATCGGCGGATTTCAACAGCGAGGTCGGCGTGACATCCTCGATACCGGGCTGGCGCGTGGCGATGCCGGCGCTGGCCGTGACTTTGCCCAAGGGGTGCTCGGCGTGTTCGATGTTCAGTGAGCGGATCGCCCGCAGGATGTCTTCGGCGACCTGGGCCGCACCGGCGCTGTCGGTGTTGGGCAGCAGCACGGTGAATTCCTCGCCGCCGTACCTGACGGCCAGGTCGCCAGGTCGCTTGACCGCCTGCTGGATGGCGCCGCCTACCGCGCTCAGGCAGTCATCGCCGCTGGCATGTCCATACCGGTCGTTGTAGCGCTTGAAGTAATCGACATCAATCATGATCAGTGAAATCCAGCTGCCGTTACGCTGCGCCAGGCGAATTTCATCCGCCAGCGCAGCGTCCAGACGCCGCCGGTTGCCCAGGCCCGTGAGGCTGTCGGTGAGGGCCATCTCCTGCATGGCCTGATGGGCGCGGCGCAATTGCCGCGAAATCATCATTTTCTGCCGCAATTGACTGAGCACGATCAACCCGAAAGCGCTGAACACGGCCAGCAGGCAAAACAGCACCAGCCCGGTCTTGATCAGGTCGCGGCGCCAGGGCGCGATGATCGACTCACGGGACAGGCCGGCCTCCACGACCAAAGGGTAGGTGCTCAGTGCGCGGTAGCCGTACAGGCGTTCGGTGTCGTCCACCACGGCCTTGACCTCGGCGATGCCTTCATCGGAACTTGGCAGGTAACGCTTGTAGATTTCACTGTTGGCCAGGCTCTTGCCGACCACGGAGGCAATGAAAGGGCGGCGGACCAGGATGGTGCCGTCGCGCTTGGCCAATACCAGCGCGCCCTTGTCGTCGATCTTGAAATCGCCGTAGTAGTCGACGAAATAACTGACCTTGATCGTCCCCAGCAGCACACCGGCAAATGAACCGTCGGGGTTGTTCAGGCGCCGTGAGATCGGCACGATCAGGTCGTTGGTAGAACGACTCCTGACCACATCGCCGATGCGCACGTCGTGATCATCGTGGCTGCGGTGATACTGGAAATAGTCGCGGTCGGCATTGTTCGCAGGGTCCGGGGTGGTTTCCTTGTCCGTGACGATCCACTGGCCGTCCGGGCCATAAATGAACAGGCCGTGCAACTGCGGCATGATCTTCGACTGCTGCACCAGCAGGTTGTGGATGCGCGGCACGTCGATGCTTTGCAAACCATCGCCTTCGACACGCTCCGCGAGGGCGGCAGTCAGCACATCCACCTGGCGAATGGCGTCTTCGGCATGTTGCGCGGTGGCACGCGCCAGGTTCGTCACCGAATCCCGCGCTTGAGCGAAGGCGGCACGATAGTCACGCCAGGTCCGCCAGCCTTCGACCACCACAAACGCCAGGAAAACCGCCAGCATGAAACTGACAATCAGGCGGAACGTGGCGCCGGCTCTCACCGGTTTCAACGGCGAGCCCCCAGCGGGTTTACTGCGTCCGAGCATCTACATGTCCTTTACGACGAATTCGCACACGCCTGATTCTAGATCACTCCCTGACAGCCTCCTACACAATCCCCCGTAGGAGCGAGCCTGCTCGCGATGACGGCGGAACATTCGATGTCGAGGTTGGCTGACACACCGCTATCGCGAGCATGCTCGCTCCTACAGTGTTTTGGGGTGTTCATGGCATCGGGAGCACCTGAAAAAACTGTGGGAGCGGGCTTGCCCGCGATGACGGCGGAACATTCGATGCTGAGGTTGGCTGACACACCGCTATCGCGAGCAAGCTCGCTCCTACAGTGTTAGAACCGGTAGGCCGCCGGGATTTCCTGGGTGATGAATTCCTGCATGTGCGCAAGGAACGCCACCTGCAGATTCGACGCCGGGCCCTGGACCGGCAGCAGCATGCTGAAGTCCATCTCGATGGCTGGCTCGAACGCCCGGAACACTACGCCAGTGCCGCGGTATTCGACAGCGCTGATCGCGTCCACCAGCGCCACCCCCAGGCCCTGTTCGACGAAAGCGCACATGGGCAGCGACAGTTGGGTTTCCAGGCGCAGCTCGCGCTCGACCCCGTAAGCGGCAAAGATCGAGTCGATGTGCTGGCGCGAGCCGATGGACTGCGGGTAGGAAATGAACGCCTCGCCTTGCAGGTCTTCGGGGTGGATCGTGGGTTTGTCCCGCAGCCGATGATGGGCCGGCAAGGCGCAGAGCATGCGCGTGGCCAGCAGTTTTTCCGCGCGCGGGCTGGGGTAAGTGTTGGGCAACACGATGATGCCCAGGTCGCAGCGCTGACCGACTACCAGGTCGACAACCTCGCGGGACGACAGCACCAGCAATGAAATCTGCACCTGCTCATGCCGGGCGGTGAACGCGGCGATGGCGCGCGGCAGGAACGACAGACCCATGGCCGGGGCACAGGCGATCTGCAGGGAGCCGCGCTTGAGGCTGCGGATCTCCTGGGCGGTGCGCGCAATGCGTTCGACCCCGAGCAGCGAGCGCTGCACTTCCTGATACAGCGTCATGGCTTCGGCGGTGGGTTGCAGCCGGCCCTTGGCGCGCACGAACAGATTGAAACCGATGTCTTCCTCCAGGCTGGCGATCAGGCGCGTCGCGGCGGGCTGCGAGATGTGCAGCATTTCGGCGGCGCGGGTGACGGTCTGACCGAGAATGACGGCGCGAAAGGCTTCCAGCTGGCGAAGATTCATCGGGACACCCTTCAGGACAAGCCATAACAAAAAGACATGGTCTTGCCAAAATAAAGCATTTTTCAAGCGCCTGTCAGCTCTTTAGCATCGAATTCATCAAGATCATCCAGGCATAAAGCCTGCGCCGTGGCGGGTCGGTCGGCGTCGGAAGGGCGACAGTGAGTTCATGCAAAAAACTGATGTCATGATTGTGGGGGCGGGTCTGGTGGGGCTGTCCATTGCCTACGGACTGGCCTTGCTCGGTCGCCAGGTCAGCGTGCTGGACGAAGGCGACGACGCCTTGCGCGCCGCCCGTGGCAACTTCGGTTTGCTCTGGGTGCAGGGCAAGGGCTACGGGATGAGCCCCTACGCACAATGGACTCGTGATGCGGTGGCGTTATGGCCGCGTTTCGCCGCATCGTTGCAGGCCGACACCGGCATCGACCTGCACCTGCGCCAGGCGGGCGGGTTTCAGTTGTGCCTGAGCGACGAGGAAATGGCCGAGGAGAGCCGCCGGCTGTTGTGGCTGCGCGAGGCCCTCGGTGACTACCCGTTCGAACTGCTCGACGCCGGACAACTGCGCAGTCGCTTGCCGGGGGTAGGGCCGACGGTGGTGGGCGCGTGTTACTCGCCCATGGACGGACACGTCAACCCGTTGAAGCTGCTGCGTTCGCTGTATGCCGCCTGCCGGGCACGCGGGGTCAACATCATCAATGGCCATCGCGTCACCGCCATCGAACGACGCGCTGCGGGTTTCCAACTACAAGCCGGTGAACAGCACTGGCACGCCGATCGGCTGGTGCTCGCCGCGGGCCTGGGCAATCGCGAACTGGGCGCGCAGTTGGGTATCGACGTGCCCGTGAGTCCCAACCGTGGGCAGATCCTCGTCACCGAACGGCTCAAGCCGTTCCTGCATTACCCCACCACCTATGTGCGCCAGACCGACGAAGGCACCGTGCAACTGGGCGACTCCCATGAATCGGCGGGTTTCGACGACGGCACCGGCAGCCAGGTGATGGCGACCATCGCCGCACGCGCCGTGCGCTGCTTCCCGCGGTTGGGCGAGGTGCGCCTGGTGCGGGCCTGGGGCGCATTGCGGGTGATGAGCCAGGACGGTTATCCCATCTACGAAGCCTCCCAGGCGTGCCCGGGGGCGGTGGTGGTCAGTTGCCACAGCGGCGTGACCCTGGCGGCGATCCACGCACTGCGCCTGGCGCCGTGGATAGACGGCGAGTTCGACGATCCGGCGGTGGCCGCTTTCGGCCTGCAACGTTTTGCCCGCCCAAGTGAGGTGCGCCATGTCGGTTGAACCCTTGTTCCAGGCGTTGAGCCCGGTGGAAAACAGCGTGCGCATCGAATTCGAAGGCGCGTCGCTGGCGGTGCCCGCCGGGGTGTCCCTGGCGGCGGCATTGCTGGCCAGCGGCGTCACCTACACCCGCGAAAGCGCGGTCAACGGCCGGCTCGGTGCACCGTTCTGCATGATGGGCGTGTGCTTCGAGTGCCTGGTGGAGGTTGACGGACAGGCGAACTGCCAGGCCTGCCTGCTGCCTGTGCGGGCCGGCATGCGCGTGCGGCGTCAACGCGGGGCCCGCGCGGTGGGCGATGAGGAGATGACGGATGAATGAGCAAACGGTCGACCTCGTCGTGATCGGCGCCGGTCCCGCCGGCATGAGCGCGGCGCTCGAGGCTACTCGCCATGGCTTGTCGGTGGTGGTGCTGGACGAGCAGGGCAGCCCGGGCGGGCAGATCTATCGCAACATCCAGCAGGCCGACGTGCGCAGCCGCCAGGTACTGGGCGCGGACTATGCCGCCGGCGCGCCATTGGCTGCACAGTTCATGCAGTGTGGCGCGCGCTATTTGCCGGGTGCTGCGGTGTGGCAGGTGACGCCGCAACGCCAGGTGCATTTTCTGCACGAGGGCCGTGCGCACATCCTCCAGGGGCGGCAGGTGTTGATCGCCACCGGTGCCTTCGAGCGGCCGATGCCGATTCCGGGCTGGACCCTGCCGGGGGTGATGACCGCCGGTGCCGGGCAGATACTCCTGAAAAACGCTGCACTGGTGCCGCAAGGCCCGCTGGTGCTGGCCGGTTGCGGGCCGTTGTTGTACCTGCTGGCGCTGCAGTACTTGCGCGCCGGCGTCGCCATTGACGCGTTGGTCGATACCAGTGGCCCCGGCGACCTGCTGCGCGCCTGGCGTACCATTCCCGGTGCCTTGCGCGGTTGGCGCGACCTGTTCAAGGGCCTGCAGATGCTCGCCGAGTTGAAACGCGCCGGGATCCGTCATTACCGCAATGCGCGGAATTTACGCATCGAAGGCCAGGCCCGCGCCAGCGCCCTGAGCTTTGCCACTGGCGGGCGCACGTGGACCGTGCCGGCTGGATTGATCCTGCTGCACCAGGGCGTGGTGCCCAATACACAGATCAGTTGGTCGCTGAAATTGCAACACGACTGGAACGACCAGCAGTTGTGCTGGATCGCGCGCCGTGACCACCAGGGCGAAACCAGCCAGCAGGGGATTTTCATTGCCGGTGACGGCGGAGCCATCGGCGGCGCGCAGGTCGCACGCGTCGAGGGGCGGGTGGTCGGCCTGGCGATTGCCGCACGGGCGGCAAAACTCGATGCGCAGCAGGCCCGGCGACTCAGCGAACCTTGCCACCGGGCCCTGCGGCGCCTGCGTGCGGCGCGGCCTTTGATCAATGCCTTGTACCGGCCGCAGCAGCAGAACCGCATCCCTGCTGACGAGGTGATCGTCTGCCGCTGCGAGGAGGTCAGCGCCGGTGCGATTCGCCAGTTTGTCCAACTGGGGTGCCTGGGACCCAACCAGGCCAAGGCGTTCGGACGCTGCGGCATGGGGCCGTGCCAGGGCCGCCAATGCGGCTTGAGCGTCACCGAGATCATCGCCGAACAACGCCAGGTGCCCGCCGCCGAGGTGGGTTACTACCGCATTCGCTCACCGCTCAAACCCATCACCCTTGCCCAACTGTCCACCGAGACACCTTTGACCCAGGAGCCTGTATGAGCCTTATCCAACGCATCGAAAGCAACCCCCGCCTGAGCCGCAGCGTCGTGCACAACGGCGTGGCCTGGCTGAGCGGCATCGTCGCCGCCGATTGCAGCCAGGACATCCGCGGCCAGACCCGCCAGGTGCTGCAACGGGTCGACGAACTGCTGGCGCTGTCCGGCAGCGACAAGAGCCGCCTGCTCAGCGTGCAGATCTGGATGAAGGACATGAGCGCCGACTTTGCCGGCATGAATGAAACCTGGAGTGCCTGGGTCGACGCCGCACAGACCCCGGCCCGTGCCACTGCGCAGGTGGCGTTCGACGACCCGCAGATTCTGTTGGAGCTGATCGTCACCGCCGCCACCTGAGTGATGCCGTCGTACCGGACCGGTACGACGAAGGAGCAGGGCGCCGGTTAGAGCCGCCCACTCCACCTGTTCACATTGCCGCTGCCATAACGGGCGCCTTCCTTCGCGGAGCGCCCGACACAAACAACATCGCATCTGGAGCATGTATGAACGTAAAAAACGCTGTGTTTGGTGTCATCTCGCTGCTGGCTCTGGCCGGCAATCTGCACGCGGCCGAGCAACCGCTGCGCCTGGGCATCGAGGCGGCTTATCCGCCGTTCGCCTCGAAGACCCCCGATAATCAGATCGTCGGTTTCGATTACGACATCGGCCAGGCACTGTGCGCCGAGATGAAAATCCAGTGCGAGTGGAAGGAGCAGGAGTTCGACGGCCTGATCCCGGCGCTCAAGGTGAAGAAGGTCGACGCGGTGATCTCGTCGATGTCCATGACCCCGGAACGCCTCAAATCGGTGGACTTCAGCAATCGCTACTACCGCATCCCGGCGCGTCTGGTGTTCAAGAAGGGCAGCGGCATCAGCGACATTCCGGCTCAGCTCAAAGGCAAGCGCATCGGCGTGCAGCGCGCGACCAACTTCGATCGTTACGTCACCGAGAAATTCGCCCCGGCCGGCGCCGAAATCGTGCGTTACGGCTCGCAGAACGAAATCTTCCTCGACCTGCTCGGTGGGCGCCTCGACGCGACCATGGCCAGCTCGGTGGTGATCGACGAAAGCCTGCTCAAGCGTCCGGAAGGGCAGGACTATGAGTTCGTCGGCCCGAACTTCACTGAAGAGCAATTCTTCGGCACGGGTATCGGCATCGCCGTACGCAAGAACGATCCACTGGCGGAGCGCTTCAACCAGGCCCTGGCGGCGATTCGGGCCGATGGCACCTACGACACCATCCGCAAGAAGTACTTCGATTTCGACATCTACGGCGAGTGAGTCATCGCGTTTCAACGGCACGCCTGTGTGCTCGGGCGTGCCGTTTTTATTGGGGGGAGATGAAATGCAAACCAAGGCTTTTTTGAGTGAATACGAGGTTTCACGACTGCTGGCCGCTGCCAGCGAGTTGGCCAGGGAACGCAACTGGGCCGTGGCGATTGCCGTGGTCGATGACGGCGGGCATCCCTTGGGCCTGCTGCGCCTGGACGGTGCGGCGCCCATCGCCGGCTACATCGCCACTGAAAAGGCCCGTACCGCGGCGCTGGGACGGCGTGACAGCAAGGCTTACGAAGACATGATCAACGGCGGACGCCAGGCGTTTCTCAGTGCCCCGAATTTGCAAGGCATGCTCGAAGGCGGGGTAGCGATCTGGCACGAGAGTCATTGCCTCGGGGCGATTGGCGTCTCGGGGGTGAAGGCGGAGCAGGACTCCGAGCTGGCGCAGCTGGCGGTCTGTAGGAGCGAGCTTGCTCGCGATGCTCTCCAACGATAACGCCCAACACCTGACACCCCACGGCGGTCTTGAACCTATCGCGAGCAGGCTCGCTCCCACAGTGGTTTGGTGGTGTACACCTATTGTGTGATCACCCCATCCCTCCTGTAGGAGCGAGCTTGCTCGCGATTACGTGGGCCGCCTGAACGCCCGCGGTGCCTGGGCCACCATCGCGAGCAAGCTCGCTCCTACAGGTTTGAGGGTGGATCTTCTGCCTGTGACAGCGGCCGGGCCACCAGCTCAAGCGGCTGCCGTTCCGCGGCTACGCCCCAAATGGCTTGCACTGTCCCGGCAATCACCATCAGCGCCGCCCCCAGCAAATAGCCATAAAACACATTCAGCCGCGAACCGGTTTCGATCAGCGCACCGAACAACGTCGGGCCGATCAAACCGCCCAGCCCGGTGCCAAACGCATAAAACACGGCGATGGCCAGCGCACGGATCTCCAGCGGGAAGGTCTCTGCCACGGTCAGATACGCCGAGCTGGCCGCCGCCGAGGCGAAGAAGAAAATCACCATCCAGGCGACGGTCTGTTGAGTGACGTCGATCAGCTGTTGCTCGAACAGATACCCACTGACGCCCAACAGCACCCCGGACAGCAGATACGTCGAGCTGATCATGATGCGCCGCCCAACCACGTCGAACAGCCGCCCCAGCAACAGCGGCCCACAGGAATTGCCCAGGGCAAACGGCAACACATACCAGCCCACCTGCGCCGCCGGCACGCCGTAGAAGTCGGTGAGCACCAGCGCATAGGTAAAGAAAATCGCGTTGTAGAAAAATGCCTGGGCGGTCAGCAAAGTCAGCCCCACCAGCGCCCGGCGCCGGTGCTCCACGAACAGGCTGTGAAACACCTCGCGCAACGGCGTGTGATCCCGCGCACGCAGGCGCAAGGGCGGAGCTTGCAACGGCGGCACCTCGATCCCGCGTTCGCGATAATGACGCTCGATATCGGCGACGATGCGCTCTGCCTCTTCCGGCCGATTATGGATCATCAACCAGCGCGGGCTTTCCGGAACCCACAGACGCATCAGCATGATCAACAGCCCGAGCACCGCGCCAATGCCGAAACACAAGCGCCAGCCCAACTCGCCGCCAGCCACCGTCGGGTCGAGCAGGATCACCGCACCCACCGCCCCCAAAGCAGCACCGAGCCAGAACGTGCCGTTGATGGTCAGGTCGACCCAGCCACGATAACGCGCCGGAGTGAACTCCTGGATGGTCGAATTGATCGCCGTGTATTCGCCACCAATCCCGGCCCCGGTAAGAAAACGAAACAGCAGGAAACTGGCGAAATTCCAGGAAAACGCCGTGGCCGCCGTCGCGCCGATGTACAGGAACAGCGTGATGAAGAACAACTTGCGCCGCCCCAGGCGGTCGGTCAGCCAGCCAAAGAACAGCGCGCCCAGCACCGCGCCGGCAATATAAGTGGCGCCCGCCAGGCCGATGTCGGTATTGCTCATGGCCAATACCGGACTGTCCTTGAGCGCGCCGGACACCGAACCCGCCAGCGTGACCTCCAGGCCATCGAGCAGCCAGGTAATGCCCAGCGCCATGACCAGCAGGGTGTGAAAACGCGTCCAGGGCAGGCGGTCCAGGCGGGCGGGGATGTCGGTGCTGTACAAATGCTCCTGCGCCGGGGCGTTGGCTGGCGGGGGCAGGGCTTGGGTGGTCATGGCCGTACCGGTTCGCTGACGGGTTTGCTTAGCAAAGGAGCCTGGCAGCGACCGGAGAGTTCCAAAAAACGCGGGGGTCTGGTGACTGTGCTCAGAGGCTGTCGGGATCCCCAAAGAACATCTGAATCCGAGACCGCAACCATCTCTCCCCCGGATCATTATCCTGCGACCCCCGCCAAGCCATGTGCAACTCGAAACTACGCGTCGGCAACGGCGGATCTTCAGCCCGCAACCCGCCCGCTGCCGTCAGTGCTTCCGCCGTGTAATCCGGTACGGTGGCAACAATGTCAGTGCCGGTCAGCAGCGTGCCCAAACCATTGAACTGCGGCACGGCCAGTACCACGTGGCGTTTACGATCGAGTTTTTCCAGTTCTTCGTCGATGAAGCCGCTGAGGTCGCCGGCGAAGGACACCAGCGCATGCGGGCGGGCGCAGAAGTCGTCCAGGCTCAGGGAGCCCGGCACGCTGTCGGCGCGCAGCAGTTTGGGCATGCTGCGGCGCAGTACTTTGCGCTTGGCGTTGGCCGGCAGGTCGGTGGTATAGCTGACGCCGATGGAAATCTCGCCGGAAGCCAGCAGGCTTGGCATGAGGATGTAATTGACGCGACGGATCACCAGCACGATGCCGGGCGATTCGGCGCGCAGGCGCTTGAGCAGCATTGGCAGCAGGGCGAATTCGACGTCGTCCGAAAGGCCGATGCGGAATACCGCGGTGCTGGTGGCCGGGTCGAATTCCGCCGCGCGGCTGACCGCCGTGGAAATCGAGTCCAGGGCGGGCGAGAGCAGGGCGAAGATTTCCACCGCCCGGGCCGAGGGTTCCATGCTGCGGCCGGTGCGCACGAACAACGGGTCGTCGAACAGCCCGCGCAGGCGCGAAAGCGCCGCGCTGATGGCCGGCTGGCCGAGGAACAGCTTCTCCGCGGCGCGGGTCACGCTGCGTTCGTGCATCAGTGTTTCGAAAACGATTAACAGGTTCAGGTCGACACGACGCAGGTCATTACGATTCATCTGGAGTCCTGGCAGAGTCATCAAGCTTGACGAGAGCGGCCATATGAGAACAATGGCCGGCATGAATATTACGGGGAAAGGCTGCTACTCTGCACCGAGTAATTGAGTTTTCCTGCGAAGGTTGTGTCTATTTCTTACGACATTTGACGAAGTCGCCGCTGCTGCGGAATTAATGACAGGCATGTCGACTATTAATAGCCACTGATGGTCTTGGGCACAAAGCCCGGATAGAGTTCAGGGCATTAGAGGTTCATTTGGCGAGGTTTGCGATGTCCCGCACGATCCGTTTTCACAAGTTTGGTCCAGCCGAGGTGCTCAAATGCGAAGAGCATGTGGCGGCTCTCCCTGCACCGGGCGAAGTGCAGGTGCGCGTCGAGGCGATCGGCATCAGCTGGTATGACATTCTCTGGCGTCAGAACCTGGCGTCGTCCCATGCACGTCTGCCTTCGGGCCTTGGCCATGAGATGGCTGGCGTGGTGACGGCGGTCGGCGAGGGCGTCGATGACCTGGCGGTCGGCGACAAGGTTGCCAGCTTCCCGGCCGAAAGCCCGAACGACTACCCGGTCTATGGCGAAGAAATCGTGCTGCCGCGTACGGCAGTCACCCGCTACCCGGACGTGCTCAGCCCGATCGAGGCGGCGGTGCACTACACGCCGTTGCTGGTCGCCTACTTTGCCTACACCGACCTGGCACGGGTCAAGCCCGGGCAATTTGCCCTGGTGACCGACGCCAGTCACTGTGCCGGTCCATCTTTCGTGCAACTGGGCAAGGCCCTGGGCATTCGGGTGATCGCGGCCACCAAGACGGCGGAAGAGCGTGAATACCTGCTGTCCCTCGGTGCGGAAAAGGTTATCGTCACCGAAGAACAGGATCTGCTCATGCAGATCAACAAGATCACTGACAATCGCGGCGTAGACGTGGTATTCGACGGTCTTGGTGGCCCGCAGATGTCGATGCTGGGCGATGTCCTGGCACCGCGCGGCAGCCTGGTGCTGTATGGCCTGCAAGGCGGTAACCAGACGCCATTCCCGGCCTGCGCGGCGTTCCAGAAGAACATTCAGTTCTTCGTGCACTGCATCGGTAACTTCACCGGCAAGCCGGAACTGGGCATCATCCAGGATCAGGTCGCCTTGCAACGGGCATTGCGCGATATCAACCAGTTGACCGCCGATCGCGTGCTGGTGCCGCTCAAGACTCGGGTCTTCCCGTTCTCCGAGTTCGTCGAGGCCCACCGCTACATGGACGAATGCCCATGCCGCGAGCGGGTAGCGCTGCAAGTCGAACCGACTTAACGGCCCTGAATGAAAAAGTCCCGTGCCCGCACGGGATTTTTTTTGCCTGTGGCTTCCCGCCCGATCGTTCCCACGCAGGGCATGAGAACGATCACCCATAACCTTTTCAGCAACTGAACTGGTTTTTGCCCTTGATCTGTATCTTCTAATCGTCTTTCCAGTCCTGATAATTGAATGATTACTTTCATCTCAAGGAAAGAGTCATGTCTGGGTATCGGATTGATACTTCTAATCGCACTTCTTTAATACATTTCCGACAAAGCGTTGATCGTTGCGCAGTTGCCAAAATAATCTGCGCGACTTCTTTCCTTATTTCCTGTGCTAAATGTCTGTGGGTTGTTGTAAGACGTTTCCTAGGATATCTCGCAAAGTCTTGGGGCCGCTCTATCGCGGGCCATTCCGGTCTGTCAGACGTTGCTGTAAGCCGCATCCGGTCCCGGCACCCAACGTAATCCCTCATGGCTAAGGTGTTAGCATTTGAGTGACTTGCGGTACTTCATTGGTGGCAGACGACCTGTTTGCGCGCCGCTTTTTGTTGTTTGTGCATTACTGAACTTACGAGCATCAGGTAAATAAAGATGACCCTTATCCATGATCAGGCGATGAACTATGTCTATCAGCAGATGCTGCAACGTTTGCTGAGCTTCTTTTCCCGGGCGGAGCGCACGGCGTTGCAGTTGTTGATTCAACGACTGGTCGTCAGCGCCGGCGGCATGGAGCACATTGGCGACTACAAGGTGCTGGCTGTCCAGTCCGGCTCGCGGGACAGCTGCTACACCCTGGCGCTGCTGCGCGCCGCGCAGTTGAGCATCGCCGGGCGGGCACCGGCGACGTTCCAGTTACGCGTGGCTTCGCTGCGCATGAACGGTGTCAGCGCCGCCGCGCAGGACAATATTCATCGTTGCAACAGCGCGCTGTTCTTTTACGATGACCCACGGATTGAAGTGGTGGTGGCCGATAATCGCGAGGTGTTCCCGCTCATCCACCCCACGCCGATTTCCGAGGCGGGGCGCGAGGCCCATCGCCTCAACCAGCTGATGGTCGGGCATCGTCGAACGCTGGGCGGGCCGCTGGATCTGTGGGACGACGGATACCTGGCCACAGCGGAGTTCTATGGGCAGATCGCTCGCTGGGACAGGGGTGTCGATGCCTTCGTCTGCAGCGACACGCCACGGCAGCAGAAACAGTTTCTCCACGGCCTCAAGCGTGCGGCGGCCAAGGCTGGCCTGAAGACCTCACGGCCTGCCGGCAACGGTTTTGAAGACTTGTATGCGGTGCTCGATGACCTGGGCAGCGATCTGTACCGCTCGTTGTCGGGCGGGCAGGGCCAGGCGCAATGGCGACCGGCCGACCATTTCGAAGCCTGTCGTCGCTCCACGTTCATTGATATTCACGACATGCTGGTCAGCAACCGCGAAGAGCGCTGGCCGCTGCTGACCGAGTTCCTGGGCTTCCAGCCGGACGAACTCACGGCCCAGTTGAGCGAAAACGAGTTCGTCAGCCCGACGCTCTCCGCTCACGTTCGCGGCCTGCAAGCCTGCTTCGTGCATGGCGGCAGCTACGAGTCGGGCGTGGCGGAGTATCTGCAGCGCGCGCTGGTGATGATGCGCCGCAAGCGTCTGCCGGAGCGCCTGTGTGAACAGGTGGTGGAGGTATTCGGCAATCCGGCGCGGCTGTCCGATCAGCGTGCCCTGGCCGCCGCCGAGGCGCAGAGAAGCCTGGGGCTGAGCGAGGCGCAACTGGTCTGCCTGCTGTTTGCGCCTTTTGTGGAAAATGGCGCCGGGCTTGAACGGTTCCTGCGTCAATGCCATCCGGGCATGCTGGTGGCCATGCCGGACTTGCATCGGGCGATGCAGGGCAATCCGGTGTCCGAGCAGATTGCCCAATGGATGGTCGAGGTCAGCGGCCTGCCGGTCAGCCTGATCGGCAGACTGTACCGCATGGGGCCTGTGCCGGCGCTCGAGCCCGGGTTGAATGACGCCCTGTTCGACGAGATGGGCGCCAAGCCCGGCGACTGTGACGCAGCGGTGGCGGGTGAATGGTCAGCGGGGCGTTGAAAGGACCTCGCGAGACCGATTTTGCCTATCAGGCGGTGTATCGCTACCTGACGCACCTGATCAACGAGCCGGCCAGTGATACCAGCGTGCGCTTGCCCTCGTTGCGTCAGTTGGCCAATCGTTTGAGTGTGTCGATTTCAACCATCCAGTACGCCTACTCGCTGCTGGAGAAGGAAGGGCGGGTCTATTCGGTGGCCAAGTCCGGCTATTTCGCCATGCCGGTGTCGTCGCTCGCCATGCCCGGTGCCGATGGCGATCTGCTCGAAACCCTGTATGTCAGCGCCCGCCGGCCGGGGATGCAGGTGTTCAGTGGCGATGAACCGGCCTTGCTGCAACCGCTAGACAGCCCCTTGTTGCTGCTTGAGCGCGAGTTGCTGCGCCAGTACCCGCGCCTGCCACAACCGCTTGCTCAACCTTGTGGCGAGCTTGAGCTGCGGGCCGCCCTGGCCGCGCGTTACACCACCTCGCCGGTGCGTTGCTGGCATGCCGATGACGTGTATATCGGTGCCGACTTGCGTGGCGTCCTGGAAATCCTCATTGCCGTGCTGGGCCTCAAGGACACCGCCGTGGTGGTCGAGGCGCCGTGTGACTGGACGATCCTGCGGCTGCTGCAGGAGGCCGACGTGCAAGTGATCGAGTGGCCGGTGCAGGCCAATGACAGCCTGGACACGGCACAGTTGCGGGAGTGGCTGGAATCGCGCCGAGTGCAAATGGTCATGCTGTCCTCGGGCCTCAACGTGCCCCGTGGCAGCCTTGCCTGCGATGACAATCGCCAGGCTGTCGCGCACTTGCTGGAGCAATATGGCTGCTGGGTGCTGGAAAACGACTGCTACGGTGAACTCGAATTCGAGCCGGGAGGTATGCGTTTTCGTGATCTGCTCGATCCCCAGCGGCTGATCGTGTTCTCTTCCTTCGAGAAAATCATCGGTCCCGAAGCCCCTTACGGTTACCTGCTTTCCCGGCATTTGAGCGAGCAATTGCAGCGGCACTTCCTGCTGCGTGCCTTTCGCTTGTCACCGATCAGGCAGAAGGCGATAGCGCGCCTGTATGGCAACGGTCGAGTCGATCAGCATCTTCAGGTGCTGCGACGGCTGCTCAGGGAACGCAAGGTGCAGATGACGCAGCTGTTGCAGGAGCGCCTGGGCGATGCTCTGCAGGTTGTCGAGCCGCGGGGCGGGGCGACGATCTGGGCGCGTTCCCTGCGCCAGGTCGATATGCGGGGAGTGTTCCAGCGCTTGCTCAAACAGCATGTGCTGATCGCGCCGGGTGAGTTGTTCAGCTTGCAGGGCCTGCATTCCCAGCATTTGCGCTTGAGCCATGCCTTCGACGGTGACCATGACGTCGTGGCGGCGGTGAGTCTGCTGGGGGACGCCTTGCGGCTGGAGGCGATCGACTGAGCCGGGCCTGCAAGCATCCTTGCGGGCCGGGGGATCTATCCCATCGCGTTACGGTCAAACTGCCAGTAAACTGCGATCCATCCCCGAACCACTCTATTCCAGAGGTTTTGCATGACACTCAGTCCTTTTGCGGGCAAACCGGCACCGGCGCAACTGTTGGTCGATATCCCGCGACTGGTCACGGCCTATTACACCGGCCAGCCCGATGCCTCTATTGCCACCCAGCGTGTGGCTTTCGGCACCTCCGGGCACCGGGGCAGCTCGTTCGATCTGAGTTTCAACGAATGGCACGTCCTGGCCATCAGCCAGGCGATCTGCCTGTACCGCGAAGCCCAGGGCATCGACGGCCCGCTGTTCGTCGGCATCGACACCCATGCGCTGTCCACCCCGGCTGGCGCCAGTGCCCTCGAAGTGCTGGCGGCCAACGGCGTCACGGTGATGATCGCCGAAGGTGACGAGTACACGCCGACGCCGGCGGTTTCCCACGCCATCCTCTGCTACAACCGTGGCCGCACCTCAGGGCTGGCGGACGGCATCGTCATTACGCCTTCGCACAACCCGCCACAAAGCGGCGGCTACAAGTACAACCCCACCAACGGTGGCCCGGCCGATACCCATATCACCAAGTGGATCGAGGCCAAGGCCAACGAACTGCTGGCCAACAAGCTCGCCGGCGTCAAGCGCATCAGCTACGAGCAGGCACTGAAAGCCGGCACCACCCATCGTCACGACTACCTCAACACCTACGTGGCCGATCTGATCAACGTCATCGACTTCGACGCCATCCGTTCGGCCAAGCTGCGCCTGGGTGTCGATCCGCTGGGCGGAGCAGGGGTGCGCTACTGGTCGGCGATTGCCGAGCATTACAAGCTGGACCTTGAGGTGGTGAACAAGGAAGTCGATTCGACCTTCCGCTTCATGACCGTGGATTGGGATGGCCAGATCCGCATGGACCCGTCGTCCAGCCATGCGATGCAGGGCCTGATTGGCCTGAAAGAGCGCTTCGACGTGGCGTTCGCCTGCGACCCGGACCACGACCGTCACGGCATCGTCACCCCTTCGGGCGGTTTGCTCGCGCCGAACAACTACCTCGCTGTGTCGATCGACTACCTGTTCCAGAACCGCCCGCAATGGCGTGCCGATGCCGCCGTGGGTAAAACCGTGGTCAGCAGTGGCTTGATCGACCGCGTGGCCAAGCGCCTGGGTCGTCGCCTGTACGAGGTGCCGGTCGGCTTCAAGTGGTTTGCCGACGGCCTGTTCGATGGCTCGCTGGGTTTTGGTGGCGAGGAAAGCGCCGGGGCGTCGTTCCTGCGCAAGGACGGTGGCGTATGGAGCACTGACAAGGACGGTTTGATTCCAGCGTTGCTGGCGGCGGAAATGACCGCTCGCACCGGCCGCGACCCAAGCCAGGCTTACCGCGCGCTGACCGATGAGCTGGGCGAACCGTTCTCGGTGCGTGTCGATGCCAAGGCTAACCCGCAGCAAAAAGCGCTGCTGAGCAAGCTGTCGCCGGAGCAGGTGACTTCCACGGAGCTGGCGGGCGAGCCGATCCAGAGCATCCTCAGCCATGCGCCGGGTAATGACCAGGCCATCGGCGGCCTGAAGGTCATGACCGAAAACGGCTGGTTCGCGGCGCGTCCGTCGGGGACCGAGGACATCTACAAGATCTACGCCGAGAGCTTCGTCAGCGACGACCACCTCAAGCAGTTGGTAGCCGAGGCGCAGACCCTGGTGGATGGGGCTATCTCCACGAAATAAACCGGCCCCCTGTAGGAGCGGGCTTGCCCGCGATGGAATCCGCCACACCGCTGGACATCAGACAGCCAGCGTTATCGTGAACGACCATCGCGAGCAAGCTCGCTCCTACAGGTTCGGGTTGGCATCAATCACGCCAAATCAACCAGGACAATCTCACTGTCCTCAACCGCCGTCACCCGCAACACCTGCTCATCGGCCACCGCAACGCCGTCTCGAGCTTCTGCGCGTAAGCCATTGACCTCAATCACACCCGTAGCCGGCACCAGGTAGGCACGACGCCCGCTGTCGAGCGTGTATTCGGCCGTCTCGCCCGCTTTCAGATTCGCCGCCACCAACCGTGCGTCCGCACGAATCCGCAGGCTCTGGTCGTCACCGGACTTGCCGCTGGCCAGCGTGACAAAACCTTCGCGATCGCCTTTGGGGAAAGGTTTCGCACCCCAGGAAGGGGCCAGGCCGGATTCATTGGGAATGATCCAGATCTGGAAGATCTTGGTGTCAGTGCTCTCCAGGTTGTATTCGCTGTGGGCGATGCCGGTGCCCGCGCTCATCACTTGCACGTCGCCGGCTTCAGTGCGGCCCTTGTTGCCCAGGTTGTCCTGGTGGGAAATCGCGCCTTCACGAACGTAGGTGATGATCTCCATGTCCCGGTGCGGGTGGGTCGGGAAGCCGGTGCCGGCGGCGATCACGTCATCGTTCCAGACGCGCAGGTTGCCCCAGTTCATGCGTTTGGGGTCATAGTACTCGGCGAACGAAAAGTGGTGGTGCGCATCCAACCAGCCGTGGTGGGCGCCGCCCAGGGTTTTGAAGGGTCTGAGTTCGAGCATGATCGTCTCCTGAAAGGGGGATTAATGGCGAGCATCATCCAACAGGCACTGATCGGTAAAAAGCGTAAAAACTGCTGTATTACCATCGAATAAGTTGATTGAAAATAACCTCGAAACGCTCTCATCCAGCCTTCACTTCATCGCATAAGCCAATGACCTGTAAGCATTTCACTAGAACTCAACGGCAAATGCAGACACCATAGTCCCCAACAGCCTCACACCCTGGAGCCCGCGCGTGTCGCAACCCGATCTTCCTCCCGAACTTCGTCCCCTGGCCGAGATGCCCTTGCTCAAGCGCCTGGCCGCCCGGTTCTTTGGCCATGGCTTGACCCGCCTGCGCGCGCAGCACCGCGCATCCTGGTTGCACGGCCAGGCTGACGGTTTTCGCAGCGGGCACAGTGCCGGTGTCGATTACGGCTACAAGGAAGGCAAGCTCGAAGGCCTGGAAGAGGGCCGGCAGGTCTTGCTGATTCGCGATTCGCGCTCCACCGAGCACCGGGCGCCGAATGTCGACGACAACCTGTTCGATGACTGGCGCCTGCCCCTGAGCGCCGAGCTGAAGAAGCGCATGAAGGCCGATGTCGCCCGGCTGCTGCCGGCCCATGCGCAGCCGAGCGCGGCGCAGTGGAAGATGATTTTCAGCGACACGCCATCGACTTCGGTGATCGCCGGTGCCGGTGCCGGCAAATCGACCACGCTGGCGCTGCGCATCATGCTGCTGACGCATTATCTGGGCTTCGAGCTCGATTCGATGACCGTGGTGACCTTCACCCGCGAGTCGCGCAAGGACTTCATCAACAAACTGGTCGAGCTGTTTGCGCTCTGGGGCCGACAACTCAGCCTCAAGGACGCGCGGGAGCTGGTGCGCACGTTCCACTCACGCATCCTGCCGATGGTGCGCAGCCTGCCGGGTTTCGAGCGTCTGCAGGCGTTCGAGAACATCAGCCATCGCCCCCAGGGTAATGACGCGGACGTCGACAGCAATCCTTTCGACCTGCGCATCAATGATGCCCAGCGCCAGTTGCTCAACGCCTGCTATCACCAGCTGCATAGCCGTGACGAGCGCTTTCGTGAGCTGATCAAGCCGCTGTCGCGCCATGCCTTGCAGCTAAAGGAACTGGAGCGTGATCACCCGGACGTGCAAAAGCGCGTGGCGGTGACCGAGCTGGCGGCCAAGCGTGACGAAGAGTTGTGCGACTTTATCGAGGATCTGTGGTTCGGTGCAGGTGCGTGGCCGATCAAGGGCATCGAACCCAACCGCCAGACGTTTGAAATCAACGGCTCGACCTTTCACTGCCATGGCTACATCCCCAGTCTGGATGCGTGGGTGGTGCTGGGCTTCGACCCTCGGGAAAACCCCCAGGTCAGCCGCCCGAATGCCAAGCTCAGCGTGCGCGCGGAATGGGCAGTGAAACGCACCCTGTTTCAAGCTTTCTGTCGTAAGCCATTGATTTGGCTAGATAGTTACGAATCATCCAAGCGCGTTTTGGCCTCGCTGGCAGGCGACGCCAGCGCCGGTCCCGGCTTCGATTACAAGGTCAAGGGTGAGCTGGGCTCGGCGCCCTTGCTCGACTGTTTCGTGGCGGCAGCCGGGTTTATCGAGAACCTGGGGCTGGACGTACCGAGCGCCGTCGGCCAGATGAGTTTCGCCAAGGATGATCCCGACCGGTTTTTCTTCGAGGCCTTGAGCCTGTTCTGGCGGGCTCTGGAGGATCATCTGCTCGATCAGAAACCGCCGGTCATGACCTACAACCGTATGTTCGCCCTGTTCAGCGAGCATTCCCCGGAAAACCAGAAGCTGCTCAGCGACGAGCTGCTGCGGCCGTTGTCGCACTTGATGATCGACGAGTTCCAGGACGTGTCGCCGCAGATCGTCTCGTGGATTCGCGCCAGCCTGGCGGAAATCCGCAGCCGCGGGCCGGCGATGCACGTGGGGCGCGGCGCTCAGCGTTCCTCGCTGCTGTGCGTGGGTGATGACTGGCAATCCATCTACGGCTGGCGCGGCAGTTCGCCGAGCTATTTCATGGAATTCAACAAGGAGTTCCCGTCGCCGAGTACCACCAAGGTCATGCTCAGCGACAACTACCGCAGTCACCAGCACATCATCGACGCGGCCGAGCACATCGTTCGCGCCGCACCGGCCATCGCCGGCAAGAAGGCCAAGGCGAGCGGCGAGGCGCGGCCGCTGATTCCGGTCAACGTCCTGGACCGGGACGATCAGGCCATGGCCCAGCGCCTGATGGAGCACTATCGAAACGGCGATTCGATCTTGATGCTTTATCGAAAAAGTAGCGATAAGTTATTGATAGAGCAGCATATTCAGTCGGTAGTTAATGTTGATTCTAGCTTGCCGTACGAGGCTCGCCGGCTCAAGCAACTGACCTATCACAGCGCCAAGGGCCTGCAAGCCGATGCGGTTTTCCTGTTGGGTGATTGTCAGCACCTGACCAGTTCGCCGTACAAGAACCAGGTGTATCGCATGGCCGGGCTGGGCAAGCCCAATGACAACGAAGCCTACGACAATGCCCAGAAGGACGAGATTCTGCGCCTGGCCTATGTGGGCATCACAAGGGCGGTGAGTCATTGCTACTGGTACGTCGACGGGCAGGACACCCAGGCGGCGAACATGCCCAAGGCATCGGACCGGATTGGCAAGGGCAAGGCGTTTTTTGCGGATGGGCGCAAGGGTGGCGCTAACTGAAACGTTCCCTGTTCCTGTAGGAGCGAGCCTTGCTCGCGATGGAAGTCCAGGCACCGCTGAGTGTCAGACAGCCAGTGTTATCGTTGACGACCATCGCGAGCAAGGCTCGCTCCTACAGTGATGGGTGTGAAAGGTTACAGCGCCTCAGGCATAGCTCCTGAGCGCAACCGGCGGAATGAACGACTCGAGCTCGTCTTCCACCGCTTCGATTATTCGTTCCACATCCGCGGCATTCATGACCGTTGCACACGGAATCCCGGCGATGGCGATCATGGTCTCGCCACTGGCGCGGTCAAACAGGCGGGCGATCATACTGCCCGGGGCGTCCATGCTCGCCTCGAAACCCATGGGATGAAAATGCCAGCGCATCAGCTGGCAGGCGTTTGGAAAGGTGACCTTGCTGAATCCTCTATTCATGTGTTGCCCGCCTTCATTTTCGAGCGCTTCCTTTAGCTCATGGTAGGTGGGTAGAGCCTTCATTGGCTCGACCTGACTGCTTAAAAGTAGCATCTGCATGTGAAAAGAATGTGGATTTCTCAGGCCATTTGGCAATTGGTTCCATTTTTTTTGATTCAGGTCACAGCGCCACGGATTTTGGGCGAAAGGCCAGTATCGAGCCGGCGTTGAAGCGGCCGGCCAATTTCGGCAAGCTCGCTGTTTTTCCCCGAGATTCCTGATGTCCGCCCATGACGATTCGCTGCAAACCCAGACCACGCGCGAGACGGTGGTGCGTTATCACCTGCGTTGGAAGCATCGCGACCTGGAGGGCGTCATGGCGCTGTACCACCCCGACGTCGAGTACAACGACTTCTTCCAGAATCGAGTGATGGGCCTGAGCGAGTTGCGCGACTACGTGCGCAGCAGCATGCCGCGCGATCCGGACGAAGCGCTGGAGCACTCGGACCGCATCCGCCTCGACGGCGATACGGCGTTCATCCAGTACCGCATTACCCTGCGCGGCGGCGATGGGCTGGTGTCCTTTCGCGCCAGTGAAGCGATCACCGTGCGCGACGGTCTGATCTGGCGGGTTAATGAGTACGCCTCGCTGGTGCGCGAACAGCTTGCTGATCAACCCGGCAGTACGCCGCGACCGGCTGCCAGTCGGCTGGGCCTGTCGCCGCGTCAATTGAGCTTCATGGCCGAGGATCTGCAGCAGTATTTCCAACGCCAGCAACCCTACCTGGACCCTGAACTCGACCTGCAACGGGTCGCCAACGAATGCGGGTACAGTCGCAACCAAATGTCGTACCTGCTGAACCAGGTGCTCGGCCAGAGCTTCTATCGCTACGTCAATCAGGCACGGTTGCAACACCTGCTGGCGGCGCTGGATGTTGCCACGCCACCACTGCGTATCGACGATCTGGCGTTTGCCGCGGGCTTCAATTCGTTGTCGGCATTCTACAGCTGTTTCCGCCAGCACACCGGCCTGTCGCCCAAAGCCTACGTCAAACAGATTTCTTTGCGTGCACGCGCGCAAGACAGCCTCTGAGCCGACGCACTAGGATCTACGCTATCGAAGTTTGAGTGGCGGGGTCGCACATGCCGGCATGGCGCAGTATCAGTTTGTGGATGGATCAACTCGACGAGCCGCTGACAGCGCGCCCGGCGCTGGAGCAGGACCTGGATGTCGACGTCGCGATCATTGGCGCCGGCTACACCGGTCTGTGGACGGCGTACTACCTCAAGCGCCACGCGCCTGAACTGAACATCGCCATCGTCGAGGCGCAAATCGCCGGTTTCGGTGCGTCGGGGCGCAATGGCGGCTGGTTGATGGGCAATATGCTCGGCGAGGACCGCTTGCTGGCTCCTTTGTCTGTCGATCAGCGCCGGGCCTCCTACGAGCTGTTGCACGGCATCCCGGATGAAGTGGGAATTGTCCTCGAACGTGAAGGCATCGACTGCGATTTTCGCAAGGGCGGGGCGCTTTACTGTGCCGCCCGCTATCCCGAACAGGAAGCCAGCCTGCGTGAGTACCTGGACAAGCTCTACCAGCAAGGCCTGAGCGAGCGCGAATACCGCTGGCTCAGCCCCGAGCAGTTGGCGCAACAGATTCGAATCGCCAAACCCTATGGCGGCATCTTCGCTCCGCACGTTGCCACCATTCACCCGGCCAAGCTGGTGCGTGGCCTGGCGCGCACGGTGGAGCGCATGGGTGTGAAGATCTACGAAGACAGTCCGGTCACCCATTGGCAGTCGGGCAGCCTGCGCACGGCGAAGGCGGCGGTGCGCAGCCGCTGGATCGTTCCGGCGGTGGAGGGTTACGCCGCGGCTTTTCCGGGGCTTGGGCGCTACCAACTGCCGGTGCAGAGCCTGATTGTGGCGACCGAGCCGTTGTCCGCCGCGGCCTGGGACGAAATCGGCCTGAACGGCGGCCAGGCGTTCGGCGAAAGCAGCCGCCAGGTCACCTATGGCCAGCGCACGGCGGATAACCGTCTGGTGTTTGGCGCGCGGGGCGGTTATCAGTTCGCCGGCAAGCTGCGTACCGACTTCGATCTGACTCGCGATGAAGTGGAGCTGCGCCGCTACCTGTTCGGCGAGCTGTTCCCGCAACTGAAAAACGTGCGCATCACCCATGGCTGGGGCGGCAACCTGGGCATGGCCCGACGTTTCCAGCCGCACATGATCTGCGATCACGCCCGCGGCATCGCCCTGTCCGGCGGGTATGGCGGGGAGGGGGTGGGCGCCAGCAACCTGGGCGGCCGGACCCTGGCGGACCTGATCCTGCAGCGTGAAAGCCCGTTGGTGCGTCAGCCCTGGGTAATCCCGCAAGGCGGTCTGGACGCGCTCAAGGCCTGGGAGCCGGAACCCTGCCGCTGGCTCGGTTACAACGCCATCATCCGCAGCTTTGTCCATGAAGACCAGGTACTGGCCAACCCCGCGACCGCCCCTTGGCGGCGCAAGCTGGCCAGTGGCGTCGCAGGTTTCATGGAAGGTTTCATGCATTGATTGACCAACGACAGGTGTCCCCATGACCATCACGCAATTCAAGAACACCGCAACGCTCGAACTGGAAGAATCCAACCCGGTCGCGGTGCCGCTGGGGACGCCGGTAGCGGTGGCGTCCACCACCAGCGTCGAGCGCGACGACGGCGTCGAGACCGGCGTCTGGGAGTGCACCCCCGGCCGCTGGCGCCGCCAGATCGTCGCCCAGGAGTTCTGCCATTTCATCCAGGGCCGATGCACCTTCACCCCGGATGAAGGCGAAATCCTGCACATCGAAGCGGGCGACGCATTGATGTTGCCAGCCAACACCCTCGGCGTCTGGGACATCCAGGAAACCGTGCGCAAGAGCTATGTGTTGATCTTCTGACCCAATTCACCACCCCCGGCCCTGTAGGAGCGAGCTTGCTCGCGATGGAGCATCAGCCACCGCAGTTCTCCAGACAGCCAGCGTTATCGTTAACGACCATCGCGAGCAAGCCCGCTCCCACAAAAAAAGGGCACCTCAACCCCTGTAGGAGCGAGCATGCTCGCGATGGAGTCTCAGGCACCGCTGTGTATCAGACAGCCAGCGTCATCGTTAACGACCATCGCGAGCCTGCTCGCTCCTACAGAGGGCACCTCAATCCCCTGTGGGAGCGAGCCTGCTCGCGATGGAGTCTCAGGCACCGCGGAGTGTCAGGCAGCCAGCGTCATCGTTAACGACCATCGCGAGCAAGCTCGCTCCTACAGAGGGCACCTCAATCCCCTGTGGGAGCGGGCTTGCCCGCGATGGAGGCTCAGGCACCGCGGAGTATCAGACGGCCAGCGTCATCGTTAACGACCATCGCGAGCAGGCTCGCTCCCACAAAAAGGGGCACATCACATCCGACTATCCCGAGCCGGGCAGGATCAATCTTCCTTGCGAACCGTAGCCACCTCATCCGCCTTGACCCGCACCTTGGCGCCTGAAATGTCCTCGAATTCGTAGAAACCATCTGCAGTGTCTGTGTCAGGCATGTCTCTGGTCAGGTACTGGGTGCCGTTCTGCAAGGTCACCACCGTGGGCGTCGAGCATCCGGTCAGTGCCAGGAGGGTCGCCACTACCAGTGGTAAACCCAGGTTCTTGATGTTCATAACCACCTCTCTTCAAAATTCGGCAACTGCAGCTCTTCGCCGTTGGTGCGACGGAACGGCAGAAAGTTCGACAGGCCGGTAAAAAAACACCCACCCGTCGCCGCCGGCACTTTTCCATTTGCATCGGGCAGCCCGTTACTGATATCTGTACGCATAACCAGTATTTCCAGCCATGGCCCTGTTTCCCCGTGACCAGCAATCCCCTCGACGATCCGTTCTATTACCTGAACAACTTCATGCAAGTGCTTGATTGGCTGGATCAGCGCTATGCCGATGTGCTCAGTGACGAAGAGCAGGCGTTCATCCGCCACTTCTACCAGTTGCCCCGTGAATCCCGGGCGTTGCTGGTGCGGATGGTGATGCGCAAGGGCGTGCATTTCCGCGCCAGCAAGCTGCATTACCTGGAAATCGGCGACATCGCCCAGGCCGCCGCGCCGTTGCTGGAACTGGGCTGGCTCGACGAACAGGCACCGCTGCTGCTGGAGACCCTGTTCGAGGTGCTGCTCAAGGCAGAGATCGTCGAGTGCTTCGGCAACGTCATCGCTCAACCCAAGGGCAAGAAGTCCGACTGGCTGCCTGCCCTGAGCCCGCATTTTCTCCAGGCTCAGCCGTTCGGCCAGTGGTGTGCGCCGTTGCAGGATCGCCTGTTCAGCCTCACCATCATGGGCCTGTGCGATCGGCTGCGCTTGATGTTTTTCGGCAATCTTTATCAGGACTGGTCCGAGTTCGTGCTGGCCGACCTTGGAATTTTCACCTATGAAAAAGTCGAGTTCTGCGCCGAGTCCCGTGGCCTGCGCAGCCGTGACGATGTGGACGCCTGCCTGTTCCTGCACCAGTGCCAGCAGGCGTTTGAAGCCGGTGTGGAGGTGCCGGACGTCGTTGCACAAATCAACGGCCTGGCACTGGCCAACCCGTGGCTGGAAAAACGCCGCGCCAAGCTGTTGTTCCAGATCGGCCAGCATTGCGAGCGGGTGGCGGATTTTGCCCATGCGCTGGCGATCTACCGTGACTGCGCCTGGCCCGGTGCCCGCGGGCGGATGATTCGCGTGCTGGAGCGTTGTGGCGAGTACCCGCTGGCAATGGAACTGGCCATGCTCGCCGAACAAGCGCCGCAAAGCGCCAGCGAACACCAGCAATTGCTGCGGGTGATACCCAGGCTGCGGCGCAAACTGGGTGGGCCGCCAAACAAACGCCCGGCGCCCCGGCCAATGCAGCGCCTGGACCTGCAACTGCCCAGGGTCGACCCGGCGTTGTCCGTCGAGTTTTACGTACAGGCGCATCTGGCGCAGGCGTCGGCGCCGGTGCACTACGTGGAAAACAGCCTGATCAACTCGCTGTTCGGCCTGCTGTGCTGGCCGGCGATCTTTGCGCCGCTGCCGGGGGCGTTCTTCCATCCGTTCCAGCGGGGCCCGGTGGACCTGCACAACGAAGATTTCCATGCCCGGCGGGCGCACCTGTTCGAAGCCTGCCTGGCCGAGCTGGACGACGGGCGCTATCGACAGACGATCCGCGAACGTTACGTCGCCAAGTGGAACGTGCAGTCGCCCTTCGTCTTCTGGGGCGCGTTGACTGAGGAACTGCTCGATCTGGCGCTCGAGTGCCTGCCGGCCGAGCACCTGCGGCACTGGTTCAGCCGTTTGCTGCTGGACATCAAGGCCAACCGTGCCGGCATGCCGGACCTGATCCAGTTCTGGCCGCAGGACAAGACCTACCGCATGATCGAAGTCAAAGGCCCCGGCGATCGCCTGCAGGACAACCAACTGCGCTGGATCGAGTTCTGCCATGAACACCAGATGCCCATCGCCGTGTGTTATGTGCAATGGGCGGAGCAGAGCGCTTGAGCTACAGCATCGCGGTACGGGCGTTGTGTGAGTTCACCGCCAAGGTCGGTGACCTCGACCTGCGCTTCACGCCATCACCCACGGCCCTGGAAGGCATTGTCGGCCATCGCACGGTGGCCTCCCGGCGCAGTGACGGCTACCAGAGCGAGGTCGCGCTGGAGGGGCAGTTCCAGGCGCTGAAGGTCAAGGGCAGGGCGGACGGCTACGACCCCGCGCAAAACTGCCTGGAAGAAGTCAAAACCTACCGTGGCGACCTGAGCAAACAACCGGCCAACCATCGGCAGTTGCACTGGGCCCAGGCCAAGGTCTACGGCTGGCTGATGTGCCGCAAGCTGGAGTTGCCGCGGATCAACGTGGCGCTGGTGTACTTCGACATCGTCAGCGAGAAGGAAACCTGTCTGGTCGAGGCCTTCAGCGCTGAAACGCTGCAAGCCTTCTTCGAGCATCACTGCCAGCTGTTCCTGCACTGGGCCGAACAGGAGATGGCCCATCGTCAGGCGCGCAATGGCGCGGCGCAGCTGCTGGCGTTTCCCCATGCCGGGTTCCGTCCGGGGCAACGGCATCTGGCGGAGTCGGTGTTCAAGGCCGTCAGCACCGGCCGGTGCCTGATGGCCCAGGCGCCGACCGGCATTGGCAAGACCGTCGGCACACTGTTCCCGCTGCTCAAGGCCCTGGTGCCGCAGCAGTTGGACAAAGTGTTCTTTCTGACGGCGAAGACGCCGGGGCGCAAACTGGCGCTCGATGCGGCGCAGGTCATCCTCGACAGTGCGGCTGCGCCGCCATTGCGGGTGCTGGAGATGATCGCCCGGGACAAGGCCTGCGAGCACCCGGACAAGGCCTGTCACGGTGAGTCCTGTCCATTGGCCCAGGGGTTCTACGATCGCCTGCCGGCTGCACGCCAGGCCGCCAGCCAATTGCGCCTGCTGGACCAGGGCGCCCTGCGTGAGGTGGCCTTGCAACACCAGGTTTGCCCCTATTACCTGAGCCAGGAAATGGCGCGCTGGGCCGACGTGGTGGTTGCCGACTACAACTACTACTTCGATTTCAGTGCGTTACTGTTCGGCCTGGCACAGGCCAACCAGTGGAAGGTCGCCACCCTTGTGGACGAGGCGCACAACCTGGTGGAGCGCGCACGGCAGATGTACAGCGCCAGCCTCGATCAGGCGACGCTCCAGGCGGTGCGCAAAACCGCTCCGGAACCGTTGAAAAAGTCCCTGCAACGGGTCAATCGGGAATGGAATGCCTTGCACAACCCGCAACTGGCGGCGTATCAGGCTTACGACCGCCCCCCGGAAAAACTCTTGCAGGCCTTGTTCAGCTGCACCGCCAGCATCGGTGACTACCTCAACGATCACCCGCAGGGTCTGGACAGTGCGTTGCAGAGCTTGTATTTCGACATGCTGCAGTTCTGTCGGGTGGCTGAGCTGTTCGATGAACAGTATCTGTTCGACATCAGCAAGCGCGACCTCGACCGCAAGCGCCCGCTGTCACAGGTGTGCCTGCGCAACGTGGTGCCCGCCGGTTTCATCGGCCCGCGCCTGACGGCTGCGCGCAGCAGCGTGCTGTTTTCCGCGACCCTGAGCCCCCGGCATTACTACGCTGATCTGCTCGGTGTGCCGGCCGATACGGTGTGGATAGATGTCGAGTCGCCGTTCCACGCCGACCAGTTGCAGGTGCATATCGTCAACCAGATCTCCACGCGCTACGTGCACCGGCAGTCATCCCTGGCGCCGATAGTCGAACTGATCGCGCGACAGTACAGTCTGCGCCCCGGCAATTACCTGGCGTTCTTCAGCAGCTTCGATTATTTGCAGCAGGTCGCGCAGTTGTTGGCCCAGACCCACCCACACATCAACCTCTGGTCGCAGTCACGCGGCATGGCGGAAGCGCAGCGCCAGGCCTTTCTCGACCAGTTCAGTGCCGACGGCCAGGGCATCGGCTTTGCCGTGCTCGGCGGCGCCTTCGGCGAAGGCATCGACTTGCCTGGGGCCAGGTTGATCGGTGCGTTTATCGCGACGTTGGGGCTGGCGCAGCTCAACCCGGTCAATGAACAACTGAAACACCGCATGACGGCAATCTTTGGTGCCGGTTATGACTACACCTATTTGTACCCCGGTGTGCAAAAGGTGGTGCAGGCGGCAGGAAGGGTGATCCGCACGCAACAGGACCAGGGCGTGGTGATGTTGATCGACGACCGCTTTGGCGAGAGCAAGGTCAGGCAGTTGCTACCCCGATGGTGGTCGATTGCCGTGCCTGATGCGCTGTTGCAGGCCCATTGATCCGGGCAACCTGATCAATCAGCCGTATTCGGGCTTCCCTATTTTTGCGTTTGTCCCATACTTCAGCAAAACAATTCTGCCGTGAGCGCTCAATGAACGAAGATCGAAGCAAGTCCAGCGCCATTGACGACGGGCGCTTTCGCCTGCTGATTGATGCCGTGGTTGATTACGCGATCTACATGATTGACCCCGACGGCGTCATTACCAGTTGGAACGCCGGCGCCAGGCGCTTCAAGGGCTACGAGGAAGCGGAGATTCTCGGTCAGCATTTCTCGCGTTTCTATACCGAGGAAGACCGCTTCAAAGGCATGCCGCAACGGGCGCTGGACACCGCGACCCGTGAAGGACGCTTCGAGGGCGAAGGCTGGCGGGTGCGCAAGGACGGCACGCGGTTCTGGTGCCATGTGGTGATCGACCCGATTCATGACCCCAATGGCCGTCTGCTCGGGTTCGCCAAGATCACCCGCGACCTGACCGAGCGCAAGATGGCCGAGGAAGTGCTCAAGCAAAGTGAGCAGCAATTCCGGCTGCTGGTGCAGAGTGTCACGGATTACGCCATTTACATGCTCGACCCCGATGGTCGGGTCTCCAACTGGAATGCGGGGGCCCAGCACATCAAGGGTTATTTGCCCGAAGAGGTGATCGGCGAGCATTTTTCGATGTTCTACACCCCCGAAGACCGGGATGCCGGCGAGCCCCTGCGCACACTGAGCGTGGCCGTCAATGAAGGGCGCTTCGAGAACAAGGGCTGGCGCGTGCGCAAGGACGGCACCCGATTCATGGCGCATGTGGTGGTCGACCCGATCTGGGGCGACACCGGCACCTTGCTCGGTTTTGCCAAGATCACCCGCGACATCACCGAAGCGACGCTGGCCCAGCAGACCCTGGAAAAAACCCGCGAAGCGCTGTTCCAGGCGCAGAAAATGCAGGCCATCGGTCAACTCAGCGGCGGCATCGCCCACGATTTCAACAACCTGCTGACGGTCATCCTCGGCAACCTGGAAATCGTGCGCAAGCGGGTCGATGGTGATTTGAAGCTGACCCGCCTGCTGGATAACGCCACCCAGGGCGCCATGCGTGGGGTGTCGCTGACCCAACGCATGCTGGCGTTCGCCCGGCGCCAGGAGTTGAAGACCGAGGCTGTCGAAATCCCCGAACTGGTGGACGGCATCACCAGCCTGCTGCGCAGCTCGCTGGGGCCCTCGGTATTGCTGGAGACCGCGTTTTCAGCGGACATCGAACCGGTTGTGGCCGATATCAACCAGCTCGAACTGGCCATTCTCAACCTGGTGACCAACGCCCGCGACGCCATGCCCCATGGTGGCAAGATCCTGATCAGTACCCGCGCCGAAGACGCCGAGGATCAGGCGGCGCTGACACCGATGTCCGGTCGTTTCGTCTGCCTGAGCATCAGCGACACGGGTGAAGGCATGGACGAAGCCACCCTGGCCTTGGCGATGGACCCGTTTTTCACTACCAAGGGCGTCGGCAAGGGCACGGGCCTGGGGTTGTCGATGGTGCACGGTTACATCGAGCAATTGGGTGGCCGCTTCATTCTAAAGAGCCGCAAGGACAGGGGCACCACGGCAGAATTGTGGATCCCCGTCGCCACCCAGGGTTCGGTCACCCGGGCCATCGAGGAAGAGGCCGCGCCGCGGGTGTCACGTTTGTGCGTACTGGTGGTGGACGATGACAGCCTGGTGCTGACCAGTACCTGCCTGTTGCTCGAGGACCTGGGGCATCGGGTCATCAGTGCCGCGTCCGGCGCCCAGGCGCTCAAGGTGTTCGACAGCGAGAAGGCTATCGACCTGGTGATCACCGACATGGCCATGCCGCAAATGAGTGGTGCACAACTGGCGCAGGCGATCCGCACAATCAGGCCGGACCTGCCGATTATCCTCGCCACCGGTTATGCCGAACGCCTGGAAGGCTTCGCGCTCAGGCTGCCGCGCCTGTCCAAACCGTTTACCCAGACCAACCTGGTCGAGATCATTGCCTCGACCATGAAATGACCGATGCCTCAGGCGATCGCTTCGTGCCGGATCACATCCCTTGCCACGGGAATCGGCGGGAAATTCTCATTGAGCACCCGCAGATGCTCGATCGCCTCGGCAAACTTCAGGTCGGCTTTCCTGCGGATGAGTTGATAGCGGTCGAACACTTCCCCATCCAGATCATGGCCCTCGAGCATTTCGAAGGCGCTGCGGCTCAAGGTCTGGGCCTCTTCGAACATCTGTTGGTTGCGTTCCAGGGCAAAGGCCCGGCAGGCTTTGATTTCGTTGCGGGTGGAATACTCGATCATGACCTGCACCTTGAATTCAGGGGGGAATTAAGGTTGTGACCTGTCACTCGAGCAAAGGATTTCAATTTTATGAACGTGAAAACTCGATGGTTTTTGGCGTGAAACCGTAGATATCGAATCAGCTAATTTGTTGTTTACGCTGCTCGTACCACGCCAGCATCGGTTGTGTGCTGAAACCATGGACCAGGATGCTCAGGGCCACCACCGACAGGGTCAGGTCAGTGCACAGCGCGGCAACCGAAGGCGCCAACCCGTGGTTCAGCGCATAGAACAGGTAATACAGGCTGCCGATGCCACGGATGCCGAACCAGCCGATCAACAGGCGCTGATGACCGTTGAGCAGGCGGCGCCAGGGCAGGGCAATGACACTCAGCGGCCGGATCAGGCAAAACAGCGCCGCGCCGATCAACAGTGCCCGCCAGTCCCAGTGCGCAATCAGCACGACGCCGAGCAACGTCACCAGAAACACTTCCATGGCCCGTTCCACCAGGCTGCCGAAGGCGAGCATGTCGCCCATCATGATACCGGCGGCGACCTGGGAGTCTTCCAGGCGCTCGGTATCGCCATGCACGGCGTGTTGCGGTTCGACGTTCTGGTGGCCGACCACCGGTTGCACCAGATGTTCGGCGGGCATTGCATCGTCACCCGTGGACTTGACCTCCACATGGCGCAGCCCGAGACCGGCGGCGAACACCGAGAGAAAACCGTAGCCATGCAACGCTTCGGCGCCGACATAGGCGAGGGCGATCAGGGCCAGGGCCAGGTAATCATTGGGCGACAGCGTGCTGTCTTCGTTTTTGATCCGCAGTGCCAGTGTCAGGCGGCCAATTCCGCGTCCCATGGCGTAACCGATCAGCAGGCCTGCGGGCACGGCCCACAGCACGCTGCCCAGCGCCCAATCGCTGAAAAAGTCGGGATTGCTGTCCTGACGCAACAGCAACAGGCCGAGAATGACAAAAGGGAAGGCAATGCCGTCGTTCAGGCCCGCCTCGCCGGAAAGGCCGAAGCGCACGCTGTCGTCGTCCCGCGCGTCGTTGACCTGCACCAGCGCGGCGAGCACCGGGTCGGTGGGCGCCAGGATCGAACCGATCAACACCGCCGCGCCCCAAGGCAATTCAAAACCGTAATGCAGCAACAGGCAGATGCCGGCGATGGTCAGCAGCATCACCGGGCCGGCAAGGCCGACGGCAATGCGCCAGTTCTTGTTCTTGAACGGCGAGCGCAGTTTCAAACCGCAGACGAACAGCGAAAACAGCACCGCCACTTCGGTCAGGTGCTCCATCCACAAGGTGGCATCGCCCATGTCCAGGCGCAAAAAGCCCAGCGCGGCGGGCCCGATGGCGACGCCCAGCACGAGGCACACCGCTGAGGTGGTGACCGGCATCCAGCGCAGGTAAGACGAAGTCAGCGCCAGCGTCAGCAGCACGGCACCGAGCACCGCCACCCAGAGAATGAAGCTCATGCTGCCGGTGCCGGTCGATCAGCCGACGGTCGCGCGCAGGTACTCCGGCGTCAGGACGTTGAACCAGACGAGGATCATTTCCACCAGGATGGTCACCAGCACCAGCAGGCCGACGCCCCAGACGGAGGCGGCGTTCAACAATCCCTGTTCCTTGCGTTCGTGCATGAACGTTGGCATGCCGACGAATAGCAGAAACGTCGAATACACCGAGGCGGCGCCGAGCACGATGATCGCCAGCCAGCGACTCGGGTACAGACCGGCCAGGCCTGCGATGAAGAACGGGGTGACGGTGTACGCGGCGAAACCGATGCACTGGTTGACCGTCGGCCGCGCGTCGAACGTGCGCGACATCCAGCGGATGAACAACCCCATCAGCGCGACGCCGGCGACAATGGTCACATACAGCAACCCGCACAATTGCAGCGCGCTGGCGCTACTGAGTTTCACCGTTTCATTCTCGGCCAGGCTCCAGCCGACATAAGTGGTCCCGATGAACAGGCAGACGGCGGGAATCAGCGCGAGCAACAGCAAATGAGCAAGGTAATGGCGCGGGTGCGCTTCCTCTTCCTTGCGGATATCGGTCCAGGCGAAATTCGGCTGGGTGAACAGTTTGATCAGCGGAGCGGACATGACGACCTCCTGAGCGGGAGCGGCCCGGCACAAGGGCCCTTAAACCAGTTGAGGGGTAGCGTTTGGCATCAGTTCACTTTTTCTCACCCACAACCCCTGTAGGAGCGAGCACGCTCGCGATAGCGGTGTGTCAGACGGCCCTCGTCATCGTTGACGACCATCGCGAGCAGGCTCGCTCCCACAGTTTTTGGGGTTCGGCTCAACGCCTGTACCTGTAGGAGCGAGCTTGCTCGCGATGGCGGTATGTCAGGCTACCCGCGTCATCGCGAGCAAGCTCGCTCCTACAACATGGGTTTGCCACCAGTGATGCCGTAGCGCTGACCGGTGATGTAACTGGCCTCGTCCGAGGCTAGCAGCACATAGATCGGTGCAACTTCCACCGGTTGCCCCGGGCGGCCCAGCGGGGTTTGGCCGCCGAAATTCTGCACTTCCTCATCGGGCATGGTGGAGACGATCAGCGGTGTCCAGATCGGTCCCGGTGCCACGCAGTTCACCCGGATGTTTTTCTCGCCGAGCATCTGCGCCAGGCCGGCGGTGAAGTTGGCTATCGCGCCCTTGGTGGTGGCGTAGGGCAGCAGGGTCGGTTTGGGCATATCCGAATTGACCGAGCTGGTGTTGATGATCGAACTGCCAGGTTGCATGTGTTTCAACGCCGCCTGACAGATACGGAAAATCGCGGTGATGTTGACGTCGAAGGTCATCACCCATTCCTCGTCGGGGATCTCTTCGAAATTTTCATGGGTCATCTGGAACGCGGCGTTGTTGACCAGGATGTCGATGCGGCCGAAGGTTTCAACGGTCTTGTCGACCAAGGACTGGCAGACCGCTTTTTGCGCGATATCGCCCGGCAGCAAAAGGCTCTGGCGCCCGGCCTGTTCGACCCACCGTGCGGTTTCCCGTGCGTCTTCATGTTCATCGAGGTAGGCAATCGCCACATCCGCGCCTTCACGGGCGAAGGCGATGGCGACGGCGCGGCCGATACCGCTGTCGGCGCCGGTGATCAGGGCAATCTTGCCTTCCAGCCGTCCCGAACCCTTGTAGCTTTGCTCGCCACAGTCTGGGTACGGGTCCATTTTTTTCTGGGTGCCGGGGACGGGTTGCGCCTGTTTCTTGAAGGGTGGTTTTGGATAGTCGGTCATCGGAAATCTCCGTTCTCGAAGTAGAAGAGTCAAGGGGTGGACCCGGCTCTTTCTCTGGGAGTTCGGTTGGATTGATGACCTGCCTTGAGTAAATGCAGGAGGCTACTGTGGGAGCGAGCCTGCTCGCGATAGCGGTAGATCAGCCGAAACTGTATTGACTGGAAAATCGCTATCGCGAGCAGGCTCGCTCCCACATGTTTTGTTTCAGCGCAACCGCTGGATCAGGCTGCGCTCCATCCGCGCAATGCCTTCTTCGAGCAACGCCCGTGGGCAGCCGAAGTTCAGGCGGACGAACTGGCGGTGGTCATCGCCGAAGTCCAAGCCAGGGCTCAAGCCGACTTTGGCGTGTTCCAGGAAGAACTGTTGCGGGTTGTCCAGCCCCAGTGCCGAGCAGTCCAGCCACGCCAGGTAGGTGCTTTGTGGCGTGTTCATGCGGATCCCCGGCAGGCGGGTGCGAACGGCGTCGATCAGGTAATCGCGGTTGGCTTGCAGGTACACGCGCAGTTCGGCCAGCCACGGTGCGCCCTCGCTGTAGGCCACGCGCGTGGCTTCCATGCCCAGCGGGTTGACGCTGTCGACCATGCCGCAGCGGGCATGGTTGACCCGCTCACGCACGGCGCGGTCCTGAATGATCATGAACGAAGTCTTCAGACCGGCGATGTTGTAGGCCTTGCTCGCCGACATCAGGGTGATGGTGCGTTTGGCAATGTCCGGGCTCAGCGACGCGGTCGGGATGTGCTGGCGGCCGTCGAAGCACAATTCGGCGTGGATTTCGTCGGAGATGATCCAGGCATCCTGCGCCAGGCAGATATCGGCTACCGCTTGCAGTTCTTCACGCGGGAATGCCTTGCCCAGCGGGTTGTGCGGGTTGCTCAGCAGCAATGCACCGCCACCGGCCAGCGACTGGCGCAGGGTGTCGAGCGGGGTGGCATAGGTGCCATCCGCCAGGGCGTCGAAATTCAGCTCGACCTTGTTCAGGCCCCAATGCCCCGGTGCGTGACGCAGCGGCGAGTAGTTGGGCACCTGCACCACCACGTTCTGTTGCGGCTGCACCAGGGCCTTGAGGGCCATGTTGAACCCGGACTCCACACCCGGCAGGAAAATCAGCTCCTGTGGCTCGACCCGCCAGGCGTACTTGGCCCACAGGTCGGCGACAATGGCGTCGCGCAAGTCGTCCTGCGCCACGCTGTAGCCGAGCAACGGGTGTTCCAGGCGTTTTTGCAGGGCCTGGACAATCACCGGCGGCGCGGCGAAATCCATGTCGGCGACCCACATCGGCAACACGTCAGCCGGGTAGCGACTCCACTTGGTGCTGCCGGTGTGGTGGCGATCGAACACCTGATCAAAATCGAAAGTCATGCTCATCTCATAAAGGGCCGGGATAAATTCGGCAGACATGATAATCGCCAATGTTTGCGGGGGCGAGGGCGGTGTTGAAGGCGCGAGGCGCGGGCGGCACAAAACGGTACTGACGTCTATGCTGGGCTAACCAATCCGCATCGTTGCAGTGACCTGCAGGGAGACGTCCATGGAGCCTTCGTTATTCAACGAAAAAACGCTGACGCGCACGCTGCTCGATGTGTTGATCCGGGCCGGGCTGATCGTCGTGCTGGTGCTGTTCTGCTTCGATATCTTCAGCCCGTTCCGCGACCTGATGCTGTGGTCGCTGATCCTGGCGATCACCCTGTATCCGCTGCAAAAACGCCTGCGCGGCCCGCTGGGGCAGAATGACGGGCGGATCGCGACGCTGATCATCCTCGTTGCGATCATGATCCTGATGGTGCCGATCTACCTGCTGGGGACCTCGATCGCCGACTCGGTCACCCGCGCGATCGACGTGGTCAAGGCCGATACCTTCCGCATTCCACCACCTTCAGAGGCCGTCGCCAGCTGGCCGCTGATCGGCCCGAAGCTGTCGGCGCTATGGACGGATGCCTCGACCAACCTGCCTGACCTCGCCGCCAAATACATCCCGCAGATCAAACTCGCCAGCCTGACGGTGTTGAGCAAACTGGCCGGGGTCGGCATGGGTTTCCTGATTTTCATCTTCGCCCTGATCATCGCCGGTATCTTCATGGCCCATGGTGAGGCCGGTCACCGCAGTGCGGTACAGATTGCCTCTCGGGTCAGCGGTCCGGACCGGGGGCCGAAAATCGCCGCATTGTGCACCGCCACCATTCGTGCAGTGGCCTTGGGCGTAGTCGGCATCGCGTTCATCCAGATGCTGCTGGTGGGCCTCGGGTTCGTCTTCATGGGCATTCCCGGTGCAGGCCTGCTGGCCCTGGCGGTGCTGTTGCTGGGCATCATGCAATTGCCGGTGACGCTGATCACCATTCCGGTGATCGCCTTTGTGTTCGCTACCGAGGGCGCCAGCACCGCCACCATCATTTTCGCCATTTATGTGTTCGTCGCCGGTCTGGTGGACAACGTGCTCAAGCCGCTGATGCTCGGGCGCGGCGTGGATGTGCCGATGCCGGTGGTGCTGATCGGCGCACTCGGTGGCATGGTCACCAGCGGCATCATCGGCCTGTTCATCGGTCCGGTCGTGCTGGCGGTGGGGTATCAGTTGTTCTGGCAGTGGGTGGAGGACCGACCGGATGTCACAACGTCCGAGACGTGAGCGCGGCGCTGCGTATCAGAGTTCGCCACGTTCAGACTGAAGACCTGCGACGGCCTCCTGCAGATGCAGGGTCGCCAGTTTCATCGCATTGGCGCTGGAAGCCTGAGGGCCCAGGCGCCAGGTGTTGCGCGCAATCAGATCGAACAGCGGCTGCACGCGGTCAATGGCGCGCTGCGGCCCGGCAACCAGCACGTTGAGTTGGCCATCCGCCGCGACATCGGCGCGGCCCATCACCGGTGCGGCGATGTAGTCGATCCCTTGCGCCCGATGCAAGCGCGCCAGTTCGTCGGCGCTGGCCACGCTGATGGTGGTCAGGTTGATGTGAATGCGCGGGCCGTTGAGTTGTGCGAGCAAGCCGGAATCGAGCAGTACCGAACGCAGGGCTGCGTCATCGGCGAACATGCTGAACACCACATCCGCCTCGAATGCCTGGGCCGCGGTGGCCGCAGCCTGCGCGCCAAGCCCGACCATTTTTTGCGTTGCTTGCGCGGAGCGATTCCACACGCGGACCTCACGGCCGCTTTTCAAGAGATTGGCGGCGATTGGCTGGCCCATGGTGCCCAACCCCAGAAAACCGATTTTCATGCTGTGTTCCTTGCTGACGCGCTTGTGAGCCGGTCAGCCAACGGTCAAAACAAAGCCCGGGATTCCCGGGCTTGAGAAGTTGCAGTTCAGTGCGCGATTAGTAGCGCTGATATTTCGAACCGAACTCCGCGCGGTTTTCCGCCACCAGGACACCCTTTTGCACAGCGTTGGCTGGAGTGGCCAGTGCGACCCGCTCACGCAGTTCCTGCAGGCGATCCGCGCCACCTTCGGCCACCCGGCGTTCGATCAGGCGATCGGAGCCGCCTTCGGCTACACGCTCACGCAGTTCCTGCAGGCGATCAGCACCACCTTCGGCCACCCGGCGTTCGATCAAACGATCGGAACCGCCTTCAGCCACACGTTCACGCAGTTCCTGAAGACGATCCGCGCCACCTTCCACCAGCAGTTGCCTGGCCTGGCTGGGCGATGCCACGTTTGCGCTGCTGGCCGAGGCCAGGTTGGACAGGCTCAGGCCGCCGATCAGGGCCAGACCGAGTGCGAGGGACGAAACTTTCGAGAAATTGATCATGGTGATGCTCCGTGCGTTGGGTTTGAGTGAGCCGGTAGCTGCTGCTTTCCGGTGAGCACAGTTAAACGCCCGGGTGTATCGCCGATGTGTGCTTGAACGCTGCGAAGTCGAGGTCTGCGTATCTGTCGGGGGTTCATATACAGACAGATACAAATAGATGAGAAACCGCCACCGTGGGGGTGACGGCTTCAGGGGGAGCGGTGCGTGCCAGGCACCGTCTTGCGGTTACTGTTCGTTGAACTGGTCGGAGTAACTGCCTTCACTCATGAGCGCGGACGCTACGCGGTCCGAGCCGATACCGTTGCGTGAGTACGCGAGACGGGCTGCGCCGACGTGGTCAGCGCCATCGGCAGCGAGCCTGTTGGCCCCGACTTTGTCAGCGCCATCGGCGGCGAGTCTGTTGGCACCGACTTTGTCAGCGCCGTCGGCGGCGAGTCTGTTGGCTCCGACTTTGTCAGCGCCGTCGGCAGCGAGTCTGTTGGCACCGACTTTGTCAGCGCCGTCGGCAGCGAGCCTGTTGGCACCGACTTTGTCAGCGCCATCGGCGGCGAGTTTGTTGGCACCCACCTTGTCAGCGCCATCAGCAGCGAGTCTGTTGGCACCAACTTTGTCAGCGCCATCGGCAGCGAGCCTGTTGGCCCCGACCTTGTCAGCGCCATCGGCGGCGAGCCTGTTGGCCCCGACTTTGTCAGCGCCATCGGCGGCGAGTCTGTTGGCACCGACCTTGTCAGCGCCATCGGCGGCGAGTCTGTTGGCCCCGACTTTGTCAGCGCCGTCGGCGGCGAGTTTGTTGGCGCCGACTTTGTCAGCGCCATCGGCAGCGAGCCTGTTGGCCCCGACTTTGTCAGCGCCATCGGCGGCGAGTTTGTTGGCCCCGACTTTGTCAGCACCGTCGGCAGCGAGCCTGTTGGCCCCGACTTTGTCAGCGCCATCGGCGGCGAGTTTGTTGGCCCCCACCTTGTCAGCGCCATCGGCGGCGAGTTTGTTGGCACCCACCTTGTCAGCGCCATCGGCAGCAAGTTTGTTGGCACCGACTTTATCAGCACCATCCGCCGCCACTGCACCCGCGCCCACATGATCCGCGCCGTCCGAAGCCAGCGCTCGCGTCTCTGCAGCCCAGGCACCCGGTATCGTCACCGTAGCCGAGACAACCAAAACCACGCCCGAAAGAAATGTGTATTTCATGGTGTTCTCCACGATCCATCAGCCACTAAGCGCTTGAGCACGCCGGTCGTTAGCGACACGGGCTGCTGGCTGGTTACGTTGGCGATTGGCACGGGTACGCCTGGCGGTGCACGGGTGCCGACGTGCTGCATGTAAACGAGAAAGAAAACCAGATGAGTATAGGCCGTCAGGCAAAAGGCGGGGGGTATTGCGGGCAACTTCCGGATCAAGGGCGATTCCGGTGTCGATTGCAGAGGCGGGCGCTGTTATTCGCTGCCCGCCTCTGGATGAATCAATGCATCTTGCTGTGATCCATTTTGCTGTGATCCATCATGTTCAGCGCACGCGCCGGGGCATCGACGTTGATCACTTCCTTTTCACCGTTCGCGTGCTCGACGGTCAGCACCAGCGGCACCTTGTCGCCTTCTTTGACCTGGGCAACCAGGTCCATCAGCATGACGTGGTAACTGTCAGTGTTGAACGCCACGGCTTTGCCGGCGGGCAGGTCGACGGACTCGACCTGTTGCATGCTCATCACGTCGTTTTTCATGCTCGACTGATGGATCTGCACGGTTTTCGCCACCGGCGATTGTGCGCTGATCAACTTGCCGTCACTGCTGGCGGTGATCGTCATGAAGGCACCGGTGGAGGGTTGCCCGGCCACCGTCGCGCGAACCCAGGCGTCATCGACTTGGGTCTGGGCGCTGGCGTAACCGGCCAGGCCGAGCATCGACAGGCCCAGCGCCAGTTGTCCCAGGCGTGCGCAAAAGCGCGGTTTAAAGGCGTTCGAGTTCATCAGCAGACCTCCATGACGGTCAGTAAGTCTTCCGTACACTCTTGTGCCGAAAGCGAATGGGACAAGCCGACGCGCAGGTTGCCCCGGGTGTCATACACGAAGCTGGTCGCGGTATGGGAAATGGTGTACGTAGAACCGCTTGGTACCTTTTCGTAGAACACCTCGAATTCCTTGGCCGTCTTCGCCGTTTCCTCCAGCGTTCCGTGGAGCGCGACAAACGACGGGTCGAAGGTCTTGACGTAGGCGTCGAGCATTTCCGGGGTATCGCGCTCGGGGTCCAGGGTAATGAAGACCACCTGGAGCAGATCACCGTCCTTGCCCATCAGCTTCTTGATTTGCGCCGCGCGAGCCAGAGTGGTCGGGCAGACGGCGGGGCATTGGGTGAAACCGAAGAAAATCATCGGCATCATGCCGCGAAAACTGGTCAGCGTCGTGGGATTGCCTTGGGAGTCTTTCAGCTTGAAGGTCCGCCCGAGGATCTTGTCGCTCAGATCCTTGCCGTATTTGTACGACAGGCGGACGCTGTTGTCGCAGCCTGTGAGCAGGCCCAGACCGAGTAAACCGATTCCTGCAACCACCTTGCGGCGGGTCAACAAAACACTCATTTCTACAGCCTTTCTGAATAGCCCAGTCCAGGGGCTCGTAGCGGATGATGGGCGCGGGCACGAGGCGCAACGCTGCGTGCGGGTCAAACCGGGTGAATTCTACCGTTTTTCAACGCGCGCAATCGCTTGCGACACGCCGTCACAGACCGGTTGATCACCCTGAAGACGGGTGTTGCGCGGTGTTTGTGCGGCGTACTGTCGCAGGTGTTTTTCGCCTGTTGCACATTCGTCCCAAAAACCTGCCTGGATGGCCCCGTGGGCCCTTGCCTGAATCGAATCAGCTGATCTAGAGTCAGCACATAATTTCAGAGTGCCACCACCAATGAGTGGCGCCGTAAAAAACAACAACATTGCTTCGATTCGATAAGGCTGCCGCCGACTAACAACTCTTTGAAGCACAAAGAAAATGATCGAACCAGAACGTATTGTCACGCTGTCGCGGGAAGTCGAGGCGCTGGCAAATCGTGGTATCAGCGACATCCAGATGATCACCCGCCAGACCCGTCTGCTGGCCATCAACGCGCTGATTGAGGCGGCCCACGCCGGCAAGGCCGGGCAGGGGTTCGCGGTAGTGGCCGAAGAGGTCAAGGTGATCTCCGAGCGTATCTCGAAAATTGCCGGGACCATGACCCAGGACCTGCAGGCGTCAGTCAATGAGCTGACCGCACTGGGCGAAGGCATGTGTTTTGACGTGCGCGGGCAACGCCTGGCAGATCTGTCGCTGAACATGATCGAAATCATGGATCGCAACCTGTATGAGCGTACCTGTGATGTTCGTTGGTGGGCCACCGATGCCTCGCTGGTCGATGCTCTCAAATCTGCCGATGGAGACAACTGCGCCTATGCGTGTGAGCGCCTGGGCATCATTCTTGACAGTTACACGGTTTACCTCGACATCTGGCTCGCCGACACCCGCGGCCGGGTGATTGCCACCGGGCGCTCTGCGGTCTACGACAAGGCGAAGGGGGCCAATGTCAGCGAAATGCCCTGGTTCAAAATGGCGCTCAAACATAGCAGCAGCGATCAATACCATGCCGGCAACGTCTGTGTTGAACCCTTGCTCAACGGCGCCCAGACCTGCGCCTTCAGCGCGGCCGTGCGCAATCAGGGTTCGGTGACGGGAGTAATCGGGATCTTCTTCGACTGGGAAAACCAGGCGCGCTCGATCATCAATGGCGTGCGCTTGACCGACGAAGAGCGTTCGCGCAGTTGCGTGATGATGGTCGATGCCGCCAGCAACGTGCTCGCCAGCTCCGATCCGCAGTCTGCGCTGGGGCAACATATTGCCCTGACCACCAAACCGGGCCAGGCCAACGGCTACAGCGTCCAGCCCAACAACAGCCTGCAGGGCTATTCGCTCACACCCGGCTTCGAAACCTATCCGGGCATGGGCTGGTATGGCGTCATCGAGCAGCAATTGCCCGAGTAATCCTGTGCGAGCGAGCCTGCACATCCCCCTGTGGGAGCGGGCTTGCCCGCGATGGTCGTTAACGATGACGCGGGGTTGTCTGATACCCAGCGGTGTCTGGGCCACCATCGCGAGCAAGCTCGCTCCTACAGGGGGCGAGGCGGTGTATGCATATCCCTGTGGGAGCGAGCCTGCTCGCGATGGTCGTTAACGATGACGCGGGTTGTCTGATACCCAGTGGTGCCTGGGCCACCATCGCGAGCATGCTCGCTCCTACAGAGAGCAGGGTTTGCGGTGTATGCATATTCCTGTGGGAGCGGGCTTGCTCGCGATGGTCGTCAACGATGACGCGGGGTTGTCTGATACCCAGCGGTGTCTGGGCCACCATCGCGAGCAAGCTCGCTCCTACAGGGAGCAGGATTTGCGGTGTAGGCATATCCCTGTGGGAGCGAGCCTGCTCGCGATGGTCGTTAACGATGACGCGGGTTGTCTGGTGCCCAGTGGTGTCTGGGCTACCATCGCGAGCATGCTCGCTCCTACAGAGAGCGAGACTTGCGGTGTATGCATATCCCTGTGGGAGCGGGCTTGCCCGCGATGGTCGTTAACGATGATGTGGGCTGTCTGGTGCCCAGTGGTGTCTGGGCTTCCATCGCGAGCAAGCTCGCTCCTACAGGGAGCAGGGTTTGCGGTGTATGCATATCCCTGTGGGAGCGGGCTTGCCCGCGATGGTCGTTAACGATGACGCGGGGTTGTCTGGTACCCAGTGGTGTCTGGGCCACCATCGCGAGCATGCTCGCTCCTACAGGGAGGTCAGCGGACGGTGTAGCCTTTGTCCACCACCCAATCCTGGCCGTACACGCTTCTGGCGCCGTTGCTCAGTTGGAACAGGACGACATCAGCCACCGCGCCCGCTTCGAGGAATTCACCGCCCAGCAGGCGTTTGTTGACCTGGGTGGCGACGTTGGCCAGGTCTTCGTGGGCCAGGCCCAGTGTGGACCAGATCGGCGTGGCAGTCGGGCCAGGGGAGACCATGTTGATACGGATGCCCTGGGGCGCCAACTCGACGGCCAGTGTGCGGGCATGGGCCTGGAGTGCGGCCTTGGAGGCGATGTAGGCGGCCAGTCCAGGGAAGGTCACGCCGGTCAGGAAGGTGGTGATGAACACCACCGAAGCCGGGTTGGCCAGGTGTCCGCGCAGGTGCGCCAGGGTGTTCAGCGCGCCGGCACCGTTGACCGCCCACTGGCGATCGAAGGCTTGCAGGTCCAGGCAGTCCGCCAGTTCGGCAATACCGGCATTCGGCACCAGGTAATGCACCGGGCCCAGGCGTGCGGCATGTTGCGCCAGTTGCTCGAGGTCTTCGGCCTTGGTGACATCGCCGGATACCCAGGTCAGTTCCCCGGCAAAGTGTCGGGCCAGCTCTTCCAGCCCACCCATTTTGCGCGACATGGCCAGTACCCGTGCACCCTGGGCCAGAAGTCGGGCAGTGACCGCCAGACCGATCCCGGAACTGGCACCGGTGACTACTGCGAGGCGTCCTTCGAAATCGTTACTCATCGCTATTTATCCTGAATGAACATGAGTGGGTTTAAGTCCGAACCCGGTAATTCAAGATGCGGGCCAGATAGCCAGGGCCCGTAAATCGTGGTGTGCAGAGGATGTGCAGTCGTTATGACTGCAAAAAAACAGGGTTATAAAGACCCGGTGCAGTCATTAAGACAGCAGGCTGCACGTCTGGTCATTTAAATTTGAAATGCGCGGCATTGCTCGACAGAATCGCCCACCTGCGCGGCCCCGGACGCCGCGGTTTCACAGTCAAGAGGGTGAGCGTTGAACGAACAGACATTGTCCCGGCGCCTGGAACGCGTGGCGGCGCATGTGCCCGCCGGCGCGCGCCTGGCCGATATCGGCTCGGATCACGCCTACCTGCCGGTTGCGTTGATGCGCCGTGGCGTTATCGCAGCGGCGGTGGCGGGTGAAGTGGCGATGACGCCGTATCGCGCCGCCGAACGCACCGTGCGCGAGAACGATCTGGAGCAGTCGATCGACGTGCGCCTGGCCAACGGCCTGGCGGCCATCGAACCGGGAGACGGGATCAGCGCGATCACCCTGTGCGGCATGGGCGGTGAAACCATTCGCGACATCCTCGACAGCGGCAAGGCCTGCCTGACTGGCCACGAACGCCTGATCCTGCAACCCAATGGCGGCGAGCAACCCCTGCGCCTGTGGCTGATGAGTCACGGCTACCGCATTGTGTCCGAGGAAGTGCTGCGGGAAAACCGCTTCGATTACGAGATCATCGTTGCCGAGCGGGGCGATCCGGTGCACTACAGCGCCGAGCAGTTGTATTTCGGCCCGGTGCAGATGCAAACCCGCAGCCCGGCATTCCTGAGCAAGTGGCAACGCCTGCTGCGCGAGCGGCAACGCACCCTGAACAGCTTTGCCAAGGCGCGCAACGTGCCTGAGCACAAGGTGCGGGAGATCACCCTGCAAGCCCGCTGGATCACCGATCTGCTGGGTTGAGTCTGGAGCCTGCGAAATGCCGGGGCGTCCACCATTTCATTTTTTGAAATAGTGGATTGCAGGACGTGCGCATTCCGCTGCCAGCGCATCGAGGAGAAGATGAGCGCTCACGAGGAACCCTGCTTAACTGGGTAACTCAGACCCCTGATCGAAGCCGCTGACGCGAGCGCGAGGAGACCCGCAATGGATGACGTCTCGAAAGCCCCATCCAACCCATGGCATGAAGGCGAACTGACCTTGCAACGCGCGGTCGGCGCCGTCGACATGATGGTGGGGGTCGGTCAGCGGCAATTGGCGCGCACCTGGATGCCGGACCAGCACCGCGAGTTCTATGCGCAACTGCCGTTCGTGATCCTCGGCGCGGTGGACCGCCACGGCGATGTCTGGCCAACCATTCGCACCGGCGAACCGGGCTTCATGAACTCGCCGACGCCGCCCATCCTGCACATCAACCTGCAAGCGCAGCCCAATGACCCGGCCGATGAAGGTCTGCAGCCTGGAAATGCTATCGGCATGCTTGGCATGGAGCTGCATACCCGCCGGCGCAATCGCATGAACGGCAATGTGCTGCGCAAGCTGGATGACGGCATCGAGATTGGTGTCACCCAGGCGTACGGTAACTGCCCGCGCTACATCAACTTGCGCCAGTACGGATTTGTCGATGGCGTCGAGGACACCCTGGTCGACGTAACGGTGACCGATGCTCGAGTGCGGCAGATGATCACCACGGCGGATTCCTTCTACGTGGCCACCTACGTCGAGCGCGACGGCCAGAATCAGGTCGACGCTTCCCATCGCGGCGGCAAACCGGGTTTTGTGCGCATGGACGAGGATGGCACGCTGACCATCCCGGATTTCAACGGCAACCTGTTCTTCAACACCTTGGGCAACATCCTGCTCAACCCCCGCGCCGGCTTGCTGTTCATCGACTTTCAGAGCGGTGACCTGTTGCAGATGAGCGGCTCGGCCGAGGTGCTGCTCGATGATCCCGAAATCGCCGCGTTCCAGGGCGCGGAGCGCCTGTGGCGGTTCAAGCCTGAACGTGTGGTGCTGCGCCAGGCCGCGATCCCGCTGCGCTGGGTGGACGAGGAGGAGGGTGAGTCGCCCAACTCGCTGATGACCGGCAGCTGGGAACAAGCCGCCGAACGCCTGCGGGTCGAGGCCATGCGCACGCACTGGCGGCCCCTGCGGGTGGCGCGCATCGTCGAGGAGAGCCCGAGCATTCGTTCCTTCTACCTGGAGCCTGATGATGGCTTGGGGCTGCCCGGATTCGACCCCGGACAGCATTTGCCCATCCGTCTTTCCCTGGATGGACAACCGGCGCCGTCGATTCGGACCTACAGCGTGTCCAGTGCCTCGTCGGATGAATTCCTGCGCATCAGCGTCAAGCGCGACGGCCTGATTTCGTCGCACCTGCATGACCGCGTCCAGGTCGGCGACTGGATCGAGGCGCGGGCGCCCCAGGGGCATTTCACCGTGCAGGCGGCGGAGCGGCGCCCTCTGGTGCTGCTGGCGGCGGGTGTCGGCATCACGCCGTTGCTGTCGATGCTGCGCGAGGTGGTGTACCAGGGCAAACGCATGAGCCGTATGCGCCCGACCTGGCTTGTGCAGAGCAGCCGTTCGGTGGCCGACCTGGCGTTTCGCCAGGAAATCGACGAACTGGTGGCGCAGTCTGGCGGCAAGGTGCAGGTTTTGCGGGTCGTCAGCCAGCCGCCTACCAACGGTACTGGCGAGGATTATGACGTGGCGGGGCGGATCGACATCGAACTGCTCAAGGCCCTGTTGCCGCTCGATGACTACGACTTCTACCTGTGCGGGCCGGGCAGCTTTACCCAGGCGCTGTATGACGGGCTGCGCAAGTTGCGCATTCAGGATGATCGCATCCACGCGGAAACCTTCGGTCCGTCGACGCTCAAGCGCGATGTGCAAATTAGTGTGCCAGCACCGCCGCAGGTGCCCATGGCCACCGAGTCGGTGAAAGTGCTGTTTTCCACCTCCGGCAAGGAAGCGCGCTGGGAGCCGGGCACCGGGACGCTGCTGGAACTGGCCGAAGGCCGCGGCCTGAACCCGGACTTCAGCTGCCGCGGCGGCTCGTGCGGCACCTGCAAAACCAAACTCAGCGGCGGCCAGGTGCATTACCTCAACACCCCGGACCTGGGCCTGGCGGCGGATGAAGTGCTGATCTGCTGCTCGGTCCCGGCAGAGGGCAGCGAAACCTTGGTGCTCGACATCTGAAGCCCTGCATCGCACCTGTTTTTCTGTGGGAGCGAGCCTGCTCGCGATGGCGGCCTGTTAGACACCTGTTAACAGACTGATACACCGCTATCGCGAGCAGGCTCGCTCCCACAGTGGGCATACGTCGATCGCCAAATTTATGAACACCACAAATCCCTGTAGGAGCGAGCTTGCTCGCGATAGCGGCCTGTCAGCCACCCCTGCAACCGGCTGATCCACCGCCATCGCGAGCAAGCTCGCTCCTACAGGACCTTGATCATTCCAGAAACTGAAATGCTGGATTGCAAAAGCTGGGGATTCCGCTGTCTGCGTGAGCAGTGGAGGATAGCGCCATCGCCACGATCCCCGTGCCGAGCCCCCAGAATGCCAACAAGGAGTACGTCATGTCCCAGAAAGCGATCATGCTTTACCGTCATCCATTGTCCGGTCACTCCCACCGCGTCGAATTGATGCTGTCCCTGCTGGGCCTGCCCACCGAACTGGTGTTCGTCGACCTGAAGAAGGGCGCGCACAAGACGCCGGAATTCCTGGCGCTCAATCGCTTCGGCCAGGTGCCGGTGATCGACGATGACGGCGTGGTGCTGGCGGATTCCAACGCCATTCTGATCTACCTCGCCGAGAAATATGACGACGGCCAATGGTTGCCCGACGACCCGGTGGTCAAGGCCAACATCCAGCGCTGGTTGTCCGTGGCCGCAGGCCAGGTCAATTCGGGCCCGGCGGCCGCGCGGTTGATCACCGTGTTTGGCGCAGGCTACAACGCCGAAGACGTGATCAGCCGCTCCCACGCCTTGCTCAAGGTGATGGAAGAAGAACTGGGCGACAGCCAGTTCCTGGCCGGCGACCAACCGACCATTGCCGATGTGGCCGTCTACACCTACGTGGCCCACGCGCCGGAAGGCAACGTCTCGCTGGGCGATTACCCGAATGTCCGCGCCTGGCTGGCCCGTATCGAAGCGTTGCCACGTTTCGTCGGCATGCAACGCACGGCGGCGGGCCTGCAACAGGCCTGAGCCTGATCCCGGAGCCTGGCGGCCACGTCATTTCGCCAGGCTCCATCGCGCCTTCTCATCGAACACTCAAACCCCCGCCATTGATCCCCAAACGTGCGAAAGTCGCGATCGGCGACAATACTGGCAGATTGCTCAGCAACCACGTGCGGCCCACACCTCAATCACAATCGGATGCCCCATGGATCGCTTTCAGGAAATGCAGATTTTTATGGCCGTCGCAGAGGAAGAGGGGTTTGCCGCGGCTGCGCGGGCACTGCGGATTTCGCCGCCGAGCGTGACCCGTGCCATCGCCGCGATGGAGGAGCGGATCGGCACCCAGTTGCTCTCGCGCACCACCCGCAGTCTGCACCTGACCGAGGCCGGGCAGCGTTACCTGGAGGACTGCCGGCGCATTCTCGGCGAACTCGATGAGGCCGAAGAGGCCGCTGCCGGCAGCTATTCGGTGCCTTGCGGTTTACTCACCGTGACGGCCTCGGTCCTGTTCGGTGAGCTGTACATTGCGCCACTGATGGCGGATTACCTGGATCAGTTTCCTTCGGTGCACCTCAACGCCCTGTTCGTCGACCGCGTGGTCAGCATGGCCGATGAAGGCATTGATGTGGCGATCCGCATTGGCCACCTGCGCGAAAGCAATCTGCAGGCGATCAAGGTCGGTGAAGTGCGCCAGGTGACCTGCGCCGCTCCGGCCTATTTCCAGCGCTATGCACGACCGCGACACCCGGAAGAGTTGAGCGCCGCCAATATCGTGATGTCGTCCGCCAGCCATTTGCTCAGCGACTGGGTGTACATGAATGATTGCAACCCTCTGAGCCTGCGCTTCAACCCGCGCCTGGTGGTCACCGCCAACCAGGCGGCGATCAATATTGCCTGCCAGGGCTGGGGCCTGACGCGGGTGCTGTCCTATCAGGTCGCCAGCCGGGTCGCCGCGGGCGAACTGGAAATCGTGCTGCGCGACTTCGAACCGCCGGCATTGCCGATTCACGTGGTGTATCAGAAGAGCAACCGGGTGCCGGCCAAAGTGCGCACCTTCGTCGACTTCCTGGTTGAACGGCTGCAACGTGACGAGACGCTCAAGCCCGCCGCAAGAGCCTCGACCTGATGGACCGTTATCATGAGATGCGCATGTTCAGCGCACTGTGCGAACGTCCCAGCTTCGCCTCGGCCGCGCGCCGTCTCAATGTGTCCGCGCCGACGGTCATGCGCGCCGTCGCCAGCCTGGAAGCGCGGCTGGGCGTGGCGTTGTTGCGGCGAAGTACGCGCGGCATCAGCCTGACCGAAGCCGGAGCGGCGTTCATGGCCGACGCCTCGCGCATTCTCCAGGCGGTCGACGAGGCCGAAGCCGCGGCCAAGGGCTTGCATGTCAAGGCGCAGGGCAACCTGACGGTCTCGCTGCCGCTGCTGTTCAGCCGCTACGTGATGACTCCGGTATTGACCGGTTACATGGACCAGTACCCCGACATCGGTGTCTTCGCTCGCTATCAGGATCGCCTGGCCAACCTGTACGAGGAGGGCGTGGATGTGGCGGTGCTGGTGGGCAACCTGCCCAGCTCATCGTTGATCGCGCGCCAGGTGGGCCAGGTCCGCTCGATTGTGTGTGCCAGCCCCGAGTACCTGGCGCTGCACGGTGAGCCCGGTGTTCCCGGGGACCTGCGCAACCACCGCCTGATCGCCACGCAACCTCATCAGAATCGGGTGCAGTGGCCCTTCGAGCATCAAGGTGAGCCCATCATCGTCAAAGCGCGCACGCGCCTGAGTTGCGCCACCTTGCAGACGGCCATTGATGCCGCGGCCAATGGCGCCGGCGTTACCCGTTGCCTGAACTATCCGTTGCACGACTACCTGCGCACGGGGCGCCTGCGTCGGGTCCTGCACGCTTACGATCCGCCGTCGCTGCCGGTGCACGTGGTCTATCGGGAAAGGCGCGACGCCTCGACGCGCGTGCACAGTTTTGTCAGTTACGTGGTCGAGCGGTTGCGCGAGCATCCGGCGTTGCGGCCAGACGGGTAAACCAATGAGATACCTCCACGGCGGACTTCCCACGGATAAGAACAGTTCAGAGCGCCTGCTATTGGTGCCCGAGGGTTACCCGGTGTGGATCGACGTGCCCCAGGCCAGCATCGGCGGCGCCGCGACGGCGTTGCGCTTCGAGTTGCCGTTGCGTGGCCACAACCTGCCATTGATGCACCGGCGCGAGGCCAAGCTGGTGGTGGCGCTCAAGGGCTCGCTGCAAGTGCGAGCCGGGCGGCGGCCCCTGGCGGTACTCAACGAAGGCGATGCGGTGACATTGCCCGCCGGGACTGCACACCGAATCCACCAGTTCGGTGCACAGCCAAGCACCGTGGGCATCGTGCTGTGGCCCGGTGCCGTTGAACAGGCATTTCGCGAGCTGGCAGAACTGGCCGCCGCTGGCCGTCATCAGCGGGGTGCCATGGTCGACATTCTCAAGCGTTACGCGGTGCTGTGGACTGACGGCGAGCCAGAGGACGAAACCCGGCAGGCGGACGTCCGCCCGTTGTCCGAATGGCTGGCGACGCTACCGTCGCAGATCGTGCAGCCGTTGGCGTTGAAGTGGCAGGTGCAACAGCGGCCCTGTGAATCTGCCTGATCACCAGCCATGACGGCGAATCAGCGCTGGTTTTTCCGGCTCACATCGCCCCGTCCCAACCCAGCGTTTCATCGAGCCAATCGTAAATCCGCGCATTGGCAAGTCGTGCGGCGCCCACGCCACAATGGGCGCCGGCGCCCTCGGCGTTGCCGAGCACCAGCAGGGTCTTGTCACAGGTCAGGTGGTCATACAGTTCCTGCGGCTGACCTTTGAAAAACAGATCGCCTTCGGCATCGCAGATCAAAGCGGGGCAGCGGATACGCTCGGCGATACCGCCTTCCAGCGTGTAGTCCAGCGTCATGCGCATGTAGTCGCTGGGGCTCGAAGCACCGAAACACCACGTGCCATGGGTGATCGACCAGCGCGCCACCGGTGAGCGCTGCATGACGGCTTCGATCATGCCGTCCAGCTCGGGTGTCGGCCCGTCCATGAGCGCGGCGATTGCTTCGGGCCGCTGGTCGACCGGTACGTCAGCCAGATGGGCCATGCTGTAGTCATAGACCCCGCCATTGGCGATCACCGCGGCCAGGCGGTGTTCGAACGCCGCTGCCCGCGGGGCCAGATAACCGCCGAGGCTTTCCCCGCGCAAGGCGATGCGGCTGTGGTCAATGCCCGGCAGGGTCAGGGCGAAATCCACCACCGGTGTCACGACCTTTTCCCAATCGAAGCGAAACACCAACCCCTCACGGTGCAGCGGGCCGGACTGCCCAGGGCCGTCGAAACACAACACGTGATAACCACGCTCGACCGCCGCTCGCGCGCCGCTCCAGTGTTTTTCCTCGGCTGCACCGTCGAAGCCGGTGTGCAGAATCAGCAGTGGCCGAGTCCCGTCACCCGCCCGGTGCAGGTAACCGGGCAGCTTCGTGCCCTCATAAGGGATTTCCACCGGCTCGATGGCCGGCTTGAACAGTGCCGCCGCGGTCCGGTAGCAAGCCACCGAACGCTCGAAGGCGCGACTGACCCGCGGGTCCTGCGGCCGGGCATGCAGGAAAAATTCCGAGGCGCGGTAGTAATTACAGGCGCGCAGGTAACTGTCGCGAGCGCTGACCCGGTGGTTGGCCGCGAGTTGACGCTGGCCTTCCTCGGCAACTTGATCGGCCATGGCGTTCCACTCGCGGTACCAGCTGTCGTAGTCGCCGGCCGTGATGCGCGAACTCACGGCCATGACCTCGCCGAAACAGCCGCCGCCATATTCGTCGGCACCGAACATGCGCAAGGTCTCGAACCAGAATTGCTCGTCGTCGGCAAAAAGCAGTGTTGCTGCGTGCGACTGGACTGGCATGGCGAATCTCCCGATGGACAACTCGATAGCCGTAAGCGAGAGGGGATCTCGACGTAACGCCTGATCCCGCGTGTACCAACCTTGCAACAGCGGAGGTCGCCGCGTAACGGCGCTGCTGACTGCCCGGAAATTGTAGCTGGCCGGCGGCGATACACAGGGTTGTGAAGGAAAGATGTCGCAGGTCTGGCGGCCCAATTGTTTGGATCTACACTGATTTCGAGGACGAAATCGGGGTGTTCCGACAGTCACCTGCCACTTCAATTCATGAGGCTCGGTCATGGCAAAAGCAAAGAAGAAGGGCGCTCACAAATCTGATTCCGCTGACAGCCCCAAGCTGAAAAACAAGGATTATCTCGAAGCGCTGCGCCACCTGCACGTCGAGCTGGTCAAGTTGCAGGAGTGGGTCAAGCAGGAGGGCATCAAGATCTGCGTGATCTTCGAAGGCCGCGACGGGGCGGGCAAGGGCGGCACCATCAAGGCCATCACCGAGCGGGTCAGCCCGCGGGTGTTTCGCGTGGTGGCGCTGCCGGCGCCGACTGACCGTGAAAAGAGCCAGATGTACTTGCAGCGCTACCTGCCACACCTGCCCGCGGCGGGCGAGATCGTCATCTTCGACCGCAGTTGGTACAACCGCGCCGGGGTCGAGCGGGTGATGGGATTCTGCACCGAAGAACAGGCCGACAAATTTCTGAAGTCCGTACCGCAAGTGGAACGGGCGATTGTCGATTCCGGGGTCATTCTGCTCAAGTACTGGCTGGATGTGAGTCCAGAGGAGCAAACCCGCAGGCTCGAAGGACGGATCGAAGACGGGCGCAAGATCTGGAAGCTGTCACCCATGGACCTCAAGTCCTACAGCCGCTGGTACGACTATTCCCGAGCGCGGGACCTGATGTTCCAGGCCTCTGACACCGAATACGCCCCTTGGCTGGTGGCCAACTCCAACGACAAGCGCCGCACGCGCCTTAACATCATTTCCGATTTGCTTAGCCGTATTCCCTACAAGGAAGTGCCGCGCGAGAAGGTCAAACTGCCAAAGCGGCAGAAACCCGGCGGCTATAAAGATCCGGACTACCCGTTCCGGCACATCCCGCAGAAATTCTGAGCCGCATGAGCGATCCAAACACGCGGTCACCCGAGGCAGAACCCGGCCGCATTGCCCGCGGCAATCAGGCCGAACACAGTGGCTGGCTGCGCTGGTTGCCGGGCCTGCAGACCCTGCGCCGCTATCAACTGGCGTGGCTGCCCAACGACATCGTCGCCGGCCTGGTGCTCACCACCATGCTGGTGCCGGTGGGCATCGCCTACGCGGTGGCGTCCGGGGTGCCGGGCATCTACGGCCTGTACGCGACCATCGTGCCGCTGTTGGCGTATGCCATTTTCGGCCCCAGCCGCATCCTCGTGCTGGGGCCGGATTCCTCCCTGGCGGCGGTGATTCTGGCGGTTATCCTGCCGCTGTCCGGCGGTGATCCACAGCGGGCGATCGCCCTGGCCGGGGCGATGGCCATCGTTTGCGGGCTGGTGTGCATCCTGGCGGGCATCGCCCGGCTGGGCTTCGTCACCGAACTGCTGTCCAAGCCGATTCGCTACGGCTACATGAATGGCATTGCCCTGACCGTGCTGATCAGCCAGCTACCCAAGCTGTTCGGCTTCTCCATCGACAGCGCCGGGCCGTTGCGCAATCTCTGGGCCATTGGCTCGGGGGTGCTGGGCGGCAAGGCCAACCTGACGACATTCCTGATCGGCGCGGCCACCCTGGTGGTGATCCTGCTGCTGAAAAACCACAAGCGCGTGCCGGGCATCCTGATCGCCGTGGCCGCCGCGACCATTGTTGTCGATGTATGGGAACTGGCGGCCCACGGTGTCGCGGTGCTGGGGCAATTGCCCCAGGGCTTGCCGGCGTTCGCCATTCCGTGGATCACCTATGACGACCTGGTCCCGGTGCTGATCGGTGGCTGTGCGGTGGCCCTGGTGTCGTTCGCCGACACCAGCGTGCTGTCGCGGGTGTATGCGGCGCGCACGCGCACCTCGGTCGACCCCAATCAGGAGATGGTCGGGCTGGGCGTCGCCAACCTCGCGGCCGGGCTGTTCCAGGGTTTTGCCATCAGCAGTAGTTCGTCGCGCACGCCGGTGGCGGAAGCGGCGGGGGCGAAAACCCAGTTGACCGGGGTGGTCGGTGCGCTGGCGGTGGCGCTGTTGTTGATGGTCGCGCCGAACCTGCTCAAGGACCTGCCCACCAGTGCCCTGGCAGCGGTGGTGATCGCCTCCGCCATCGGCCTGATCGAAGTCAGCGACCTGCGCCGGATCTATCGTATGCAGCGCTGGGAGTTCTGGCTGTCGATCGTCTGCACCATCGGCGTGGCGGTGTTCGGCGCGATCGAGGGCATCGGCATCGCCATCCTGATTGCGGTGATCGAGTTCCTATGGGACGGCTGGCGCCCGTATTCGGCGGTGCTGGGGCGCGCCGATGGCGTGCAGGGTTATCACGACATCCAGCGTTACCCGCAGGCAAGTCGGCTGCCTGGGCTGGTGCTGTTTCGCTGGGATGCGCCGCTGTTTTTCGCCAATGCCGAACTGTTCCACGACCGGGTGCTGGACGCAGTGGCGGCGTCACCCACGCCGGTGCGCTGGCTGGTAGTGGTGGCGGAACCGGTGACCAGCGTCGACGTGACCTCCGCCGACATGCTCGCCGAGCTGGACGAGACCCTGCACGCCGCCGGTATCGAGTTGTGCGTGGCCGGGATGAAAGACCCGGTCAAGGACAAGCTCAAGCGTTTCGGCCTGTTTACCCGTATTGGTGAATCGGCGTTCTTTGCCACTATCGGTGAGGCGGTCAGCAGCTACCTGGCGCAGTACCCCGAGCACTGGACCGCCGATAGGGACTGAACCCGCGCCCTCTCAAGGTTGAGGGGCGCGGGCATCGGCCGCGGTCAAGCGGTCCGCTTCGCTGACCCAGCCGCCACCGGTGGCCTTGTACAGGTCGATCATCGAGGTGAACACCGAACCCCGTGTCCGGGTGTAATTGAGCTCGGCATCGAACAGGCTGCGCTCGGCATCCAGCACTTCGATGTAGCTGGTGTAGCCGTTGTCATAACGCAGCCGCGCGTAATGGGCGTAGGTGCGCAGGGCTTCGACCTGGCTGGCCTGGAACGCCATCTGCTCACGGGACTTGCTGGACGCCACCAGCGCGTTCTCGACGTCACCGAACGCCGATTGAATGGCTTTCTGATAGCTCAACAGCGCTCCCTGTTGGAAGGCTTCGGCCTGTTGCACCTGCCCGGCGATGGCGCCGCCGGTGAAGATCGGCATGTCCGCCGCTACCCCGTAAGACCAGGTGGCGGCAGGGCCGGTGAACAGGTTGGACAACTGATTGCTCACCGAGCCTGCCAGCCCGGTCAGGGAAATGGTCGGGAAATACTGGGCCTTGGCGGCGCCGATCTGCGCATTCGCCGAGATCAGGTTGAGTTCCGCTTGGCGCAGGTCCGGCCGGCGTTGCAGCAGGTCCGAAGGCAGGCCGGCCGGCACCGCCGGCAGCGCCAGTTGGCCCAGGTCGCGACCGCGCAGGATCGGCCCCGGATTACGTCCCAGCAGCACCGCCAGCAGGTTTTCCTGTTGAGCCACCAGGGGTTCGAATTGCGCCACCGAGGCGAGGGTGCGTTGGTACTCCGACAGGTTCTGCGCCAGTTCCATCTCGGAGATGGTCCCGGCACCGAAGCGCAGCTTGAAGATCTCGTAGGAATCGCCGCGCACCTTGGCGGTGGTGCGGGCAATTTCAAGTTCGCGGTCGAGGTCGCGCAGGGTGATGTAGCTGGTCGCCACCGAGGACACCAGGCTCAGGATCACGCTGCGTCGGCCTTCCTCGGACGCCAGCAGGTCGGCACGCGCCGATTCGTTGAGGCGGCGCAGGCGGCCCCAGATGTCCAGTTCCCAATTGACGCTGAGCAGGGCCTGGTAATTGTTGTAGATCGGGTCGATGCCCGAAGTCAGCGATGTCGGCCCGTTATCCCGTGGCGCCCGGTTGCGCGTGCCCTGGGCACCCAGCCCGATCTGGGGAAAATACAGCGAGCGGGTTTCGCCATAGCGGCCCTGGAACTGCTCGACGCGGGCGGCGGCGATCTTGATGTCCTTGTTTTCCAGCAGGGCGCTGCGGATCAGTTCGTTGAGCACCGGGTCCTGGAATTGCTCCCACCACAGGCTGTTGGACAGGTCCCTGGCTTCCTTGTCGGCGTAGCGGTAGGCCGCCGGGGTGTCGATCTCGGGCGCCTGGTAATCGGGACCGACCATGCAGCCGGCCATACCCAGGCACACCAGCAAGGCCAATGAGGGCTTGTGCATGTCAGTCACCCCCGTGGCGTTGTTGGGGCGCACCGAGGGGCACGGCGCCGGGGTCGGTGGTGGTTTTTGGCGCGTCCTTGCTGCCGAACAGCCGCTCGATCAGGTAGTAGAACAGCGGGATGAAGAACACCGCGATCACCGTGGCCGCGAGCATGCCGCCAATCACCCCGGTACCGATGGAGTGACGGCTGTTTTCCGAGGCGCCAACGGCAATCGCCAGGGGCACGCAACCGAGGATGAACGCCAGCGAGGTCATGACAATCGGCCGCAAGCGTTCCTTGGCCGCAGTCATCGCCGCATCGTAGGCGGACATGCCGTTTTCGCGGTTGAGCACGGCGAACTCGAAGATCAGGATGGCGTTCTTCGCCGCCAGCGCCACCAGCATGGTCAGGCCGATCTGGAAGTACACGTCATTGCTCAAGCCACGGATCAACACTGCCAGCAGGGCGCCGAAGATGGCGAAGGGCACCGCCATCAGCACACCGACCGGCAACGACCATTTTTCGTACTGCGCCGCCAGGATCAGGAACACCATCACCAGGCCGAAGATGAACACCTGGGAGGAGGCGCCGCCGCTCTTTTTCTCTTCAAAGGCTTCGCCGCTCAAGGCCAGCGCGTAATCGTTGGTCATGATCTCGGCGCTGATTTCTTCCAGCGCCGCCAGGGCTTGCCCGGTGCTGTAGCCGGGGGCCGCGTTGGCCGTGAGCTTGACCGCCGGGAAGTTGTTGAACCGGGTCAACAGGTCCGGCCCGGTGACGTAGCGGGTCGACAGCACCGACTTGAGCGGCACCATGTCCAGGTTCTTGTTGCGCACGTAGATCTGTTGCAGGTCTTCGGCCTTGAGCCGGTAGTTTGGCTCGGCCTGCAAAATCACCTGCCACAGGCGGCTGAACTTGTTGAACTGCGACACGTACAGCGAGCCGAACATGGTCTGCATGGCGCTGTACACGTCCTCGACCGGCACCCCTAAGGATTCGGCTTTTTCCCTATCGACGTCGACCATCAGTTGTCGCGAGTGCACGTTGAAGGTCGAGGTGATGGAGCCCAGTTCCGGGCGCTCCTTGGCCTTGGCCACCAGGGTACCGACCATTTCCGCCAGCTGGTCGACGCCGCCATCGCCCTTGCTCTGCACCCACACTTCCATGCCGCCGGTGGTGCCCAGGCCTGGAATCGACGGCGGGTTGACCGGCAGGACGATACCTTCCTGGATCGTCGAGAAGGCGCGGGCGGCTTTCTGGATCACCGCCGGGGCGCTTTGCTGCTTGATGGTGTCCGAGTCCTTGTAGCGCTCCTCGAAATCCTTGAAGCCGACGAAGAACGCCGCCGCGTTGTTCTTGTTCTGGCCGTCCAGCAGGCTGTAGCCGTTGACGATGGCCACGCCTTCGACGGAGGGGTCGTTCTGGAAGAAATCACTGGCCACCTGGCCCACCGCGCCGGTGCGATCCAGGCTCGCGGCGTCGGGCATGATCACCGCGCCCAATAAATAACCCTGGTCTTCCGGCGGCAGGAAGGCGCTGGGGATGCGCTGGGCCATCAGCGCCATCAGCACGATCATCCCGGCGAACAGCAGCAGCGCCAGGACGAAGCGCTTGATCATGAACGCCACCGAGCGTGAATAGCCCTCGGTCATGCGCTCGAAACTGCGCTCGAACCAGCGGAAGAACGCATTTTTCTCGCCGTGCTGCGGCTTGAGCAGCAGGGCGGCGAGGGCGGGCGACAGGGTCAGGGCGACGAGCCCGGAAATCACCACGGAAATGGCGATGGTGATGGCGAACTGTTTATACAGCTGGCCGGTGATGCCGCCCATGAACGCCACGGGGATGAACACCGCGCACAACACCAGCACGATGGCCACCACGGGGCCGGCCACTTCGTCCATGGCGCGCTTGGCGGCGTCCTTGGGCGTCATCTTGTGCACGTGCATGTTGCGCTCGACGTTCTCGATCACCACGATCGCGTCGTCCACCACGATGCCGATGGCCAGCACCATGCCGAACAGCGTCAGCATGTTCACCGAGAAGCCCAGCGCCAGCATGCCGATGAAGGTACCGACGATCGACACCGGCACCGCAATCACCGGAATCAGCGTGGCGCGCAGGCTTTGCAGGAACAGGAACACCACGATCACCACCAGCACCAGCGCTTCGAAGAAGGTGTGGATCACCTCGGAAATCGACGCGCGGGTGAAGGCGGTGGTGTCCATCACGATCTTGTATTCGATGCCTTCGGGGAAGGTGGCCTTCATGTCCGCCAGGGTCTTGGTCACCGCCGCCGACACGTCCAGCGCGTTGGCTCCGGGTTGCTGGTACACAGCGATCAGCGTGGCCGGTTTGCCTTGGTAGGTGCTGCGCAGCGAGTAGTCCTTTTGCCCGAGCTCGGCGCGGCCGACGTCCTTGAGGCGGACGATGGCGCCGCCCTGGTTGCTGGCGCGCAGAATGATGTTCTCGAATTCGGCAGGCTCGGTCAGGCGACCTTTGGTGGTCACCGCAAACGACTGCTCGACCGGGCTGCCGGTGGGCGACTGGCCGACACGACCGACCGCGAACTGCTGGTTCTGGTTGGCCACGGCTTTCTGCACATCGGCGGCGGTGATGCCCAACTGGGCCATGCGATCAGGCTTGAGCCAGATGCGCATGGCGTAGTCCGGCGTGCCAAAGATACTGGCCTGGTTGGCGCCGGGGATGCGCTTGAGGGCGTCGAGCACATAGAGGTTGGCGTAGTTGGCGACGTAGGTGCTGTCGTAGCGGTCGCCGGCGGAATACACCGCCAGCACCATCATGAAGGCCGAGGACTTCTTCTGTACCTGGATGCCCTGGCTCTGTACCGCCGAGGGCAGTTGCGGCAGGGCCAGGTTGACGCGGTTCTGCACGTCGACCTGAGCCAGGGCCGGGTCGGTGCCGATCTCGAAGAACACGTTGAGGGTCATGTTGCCCGTCGCCGAGCTCGACGAGTTCATGTAGATCATGTTATCGGCGCCGTTGACCTGCTGCTCGATGGGTGCAGCGACGTTGTTGGCCACCACCTGCGCATCCGCCCCGGGGTAGGTCGCCGCCACGGTGATTTGCGGCGGGGTGATGTCCGGGTACTGGGCAACCGGCAGGGACAGCATGGCCACGGCACCGGCCAGGGTGATGACGATGGAGATGACCGAGGCGAAGATCGGCCGGTCGATGCAGTAGTGGGAAATGCTCATGGGCTTTTCCCGCCTGTGGTGGTGCCGGCTTTGATGGTTTGCCCACTTTGCTCAGGCACCGGCGCCGGTACGTTGGCCTCGGTGATCTTCAGCGGCCCGCCGGGCGTTACCCGCAGTGCGCCGTCAACGATGATGCGCTCGCCGCTGCGCAGGCCTTTGTTGATGAACCAGTTGTCGCCTTGCCATTCGCCGACCTCGACCACCCGTTGCTCGGGTTTGCCTTCGCCGTTGACCACCCAGACGAAATGGCTCTTGGCGCCTTCCAGCACGGCTTTCTGTGGCACCAGGATGGCGTCCGGCCGCGAGGCGCCCAAAGCTCGTGCACGAACGAACTGGCCTGGGCGCAGCAGGCCGTTGGGGTTGGCGAGCACCGCGCGGACCAGGAAGGTCCCGGTTTCCTGGCTGTAGGACGGCGCGAGGAAGTTGACCTTGCCCTGTTCGGGCACCACGGTGCCGTCGGCCAGCACGACTTGCACGACAAAGTCGCTGCGCGGCGGGAATTTGAGGTGGCCGGCGGCAATATCGTCGCGGTATTTGAGGTTTTCGTTTTCCGAAAGGCTGAAGTTGACGTACATCGGGTCCATCTGCGCGACCGAGGTCAACAAGCCCGATTCGCCGGGCGTGACGTAGCTGCCTTCCTGTTTCTTGGCATCAGCGGACAGGCCGTTGAGCGGCGAGGTGATGGTGGTGTAGCTCAAGTTCAACTGCGCCGTGCGCACCTCGCCTTCGGCGGCGAGCACGGCGGCCTTGGTCTCGCGCTCGGCGCCGACGGCGTTGTCCAGGTCCATCTTGCTCACGGCATTCTGCGCGGCCAGCGGACGGACGCGGGCGAGGGTGGCCTTGGCCACTTCCCAGCGCGCCTGCTGTTGGGCCATTTGCCCCTGGGCCGAGGCCAGCGCGGCTTCGAACGGCTTGCGGTCCATCTGGAACAGCACCTGGCCGGTTTTCACCAGGTCGCCTTCGGTGTATTGGCGTTTGTCGAGGAAACCGGCGACCCGCGCGCGGATCTCCACTTCACGGGAGCTTTGGGTTTGTGCGACGAATTCGAAGGTGACCGGGGTGTCGCGGGCCGTCACCGTCATGACGGTGACATCGGGAGGTTGCCGCGCCGGGGCGACCGGTTCCTTGCCGCAGCCACCGAGCAGGCTCGAGAGCCCTGCCAGAACGACGATTGGCGCGCCCAAGCGCTGCCAGACAACGAATGAATTCACACCCATGCCCCCGCTCCCTAAAGGTCTCCCGATCAGAAGCGTAGACACAAAGTTTGCGCTGCGCTAACCGCTCAGGAATCGGCACACAACCCTGTGGGAACGGGCGCCTTGCGGCATGCCTACATTTCTCTGAGGGTGCGCGGATTCATCTGTGGGAGCGAGCCTGCTCGCGATGGCGCAGGTTCATTCAAATGAATTGTGACTGATGCACCGCAATCGCGAGCAGGCTCGCTCCCACAAACATCAACCCTGCGGTCCTGTTCGGGGCAGGGCACAGGAAGGGGGGGCTGTCATGAAATGAAAAGCCATTGTCGCCCGATGACAAGCGACTTCCCGGTCACGGCCCTACAGTCCAATCAGCGCAATTCGACAATGCTGACTGGGGAATAACAAAAATGGCCAAAGCCGTACGCTTCTACGAAACCGGTGGTCCTGAAGTGCTTCGTTACGAAGAGGTCGAGGTCGGCGATCCGGGGCCTGGGCAGGTGCGCCTGCGCCATGTGGCCGTGGGCCTGAATTATGCTGACACCTACTTTCGCAACGGCACGTACCCGATCCCGATGCCCAACGGCATGGGCGTGGAAGCGTCTGGCGTGGTCCAGGCCATCGGCGAGGGCGTGACCAACGTCCAGGTCGGTGATCGTGTCACCTACACCGGCTTTCTCAATACCCTGGGTGCGTACAGCACCGAACGCCTGATCCCGGCCGCGCCGCTGATCAAGTTGCCGGAAACCATCAGTTTCGAGACCGCGGCGGCCATGACCATGCGCGGCCTGACTTCGTCGTACCTGATGCGCCGCATCTATGACTTCAAGGCGGGCGACAGCATCCTGCTGCACGCCGCGGCGGGCGGGGTCGGCCTGATCGTCTCGCAATGGGCCAAACTGCTCGGCCTCAACGTGATCGGCACCGTGTCTACCGAGGCCAAGGGCGAAATCGCCAGGGCCCACGGCTGCAACCATGTCATCAACTACAGCCATGAAGACGTCGCCCAGCGCGTGCGCGAGCTGACCGACGGCGTGGGCGTCAACGTGGTGTTCGATAGCGTCGGCAAGAACACCTTCGCCGGCTCCCTCGACTCGCTCAAGCGCCGTGGCCTGATGGTCTGCGTCGGCACCGCGTCCGGGCCGATCCCGGCCTTCGACCCGGTGATGCTGGCGATGAAGGGCTCGCTGTTCCTGACCCGTCCGGCCCTGGCCGACTACATCGCTGATCCTGCGGAAAAAGCCGCCCTGGCCGGCGAGCTGTTCGATCACGTCGGCAGCGGCCGGATCAAGATCGAGATCAACCAGCACTACGCCTTGCAGGACGCCGTCCAGGCCCACCGTGACCTGGAATCGCGCAAGACCACCGGCTCATTGATTTTCGTCATTTAAGGGAGCGTCCCGCCATGAAAGTCGAACAATTGACCTGCAGCATCGGCGCCGAACTGCTGGGTGTGAACCTCGCCGACGCGGTGCATGACGACGGGCTGTTCGCCGAGATCCGCGCGCAGTTGCTCAAGCACCGGGTGCTGTTCCTGCGCGACCAGGACATCAGCCGCGCCGATCACGTGGCGTTCGCCCGGCGTTTTGGCGAGCTGGAAGACCACCCGGTGGCCGGCAGCGACCCGGATCACCCCGGCCTGGTACGCATCTACAAGAACCCCGAGCAGCCGGCCGACCGCTACGAAAACGCCTGGCACACCGACGCCACCTGGCGCGAGGCACCGCCCATGGGCTGCGTGCTGCGCTGCGTGGAGTGCCCGCCGGTGGGCGGCGACACCATGTGGGCCAACATGGTCCAGGCCTACGCCAACCTGCCGGAAGACGTGAAGGTGAAGATTGCCGACCTGCGCGCCCGGCACAGCATCGAAGCCAGCTTCGGCGCGGCCATGCCCATCGAGAAACGCCTGGGACTCAAGGCAATGTTCCCGGACGCCGAGCACCCGGTGGTGCGCACCCACCCGGAAACCGGGGAAAAGGTGCTGTTCGTCAACGCCTTCACCACCCATTTCAGCAACTACCACACCCCGGACCGCGTGCGCTTCGGCCAGGACGCCAACCCCGGCGCCGGCGAGCTGCTGCGTTATCTGATCAGCCAGGCGTACATCCCCGAATACCAGGTGCGCTGGCGCTGGCAGCCCAACAGCATCGCCATCTGGGACAACCGCAGCACCCAGCATTACGCGGTCATGGACTACCCGCCATGCCATCGCAAGATGGAGCGTGCCGGGATCGTCGGTGACAAGACCTTCTGACTTTTTTGCATCTCACTCGTAAAACGCTCGCCCGGCACGACTCCAGGCGGGCGCGACAATCATAAGAACTGGAGTAACCCATGCAATTCTTCGACGATTCCCTGCACCCGGAAACCATGGAGAAAGTGGTCATCACCGTGGCCCCGTACGGCCCGGAGTGGATGCCCGAGGACTTTCCCGAGGACATCCCGCTGACCATGGACGAGCAGGTCCAGAAAGCGGTCGACTGCTACGAAGCCGGCGCCACCGTGCTGCACCTGCATGTGCGTGAGCTGGACGGCAAGGGCTCCAAGCGCCTGTCCAAGTTCAACGAACTGATTGCCGGCGTGCGTGAAGCGGTGCCGGACATGATCATCCAGGTCGGCGGCTCGATTTCCTTCGCCCCGGAAAGCGAAGGCGAGGCGGCCAAATGGCTGTCGGACGACACCCGCCACATGCTCGCCGAGCTCACGCCCAAGCCGGACCAGGTGACGGTGGCGATCAACACCACCCAGATGAACATCATGGAACTGCTGTACCCGGAATATCTCAAGGGCACCTCCCTGGATAACCCGCTGGTGCATGCCGCCTACAGCGAAATGACCGTGCCGGCAGGCCCGGCCTGGGTCGCCGAGCACCTCAAGCGCCTGATGGACAACGACATCCAGCCGCACTTCCAGCTGACCGGCATGCACGCCCTGGAAACCCTCGAACGCCTGGTGCGTCGCGGCGTGTACATGGGCCCGCTGAACCTGACCTGGATCGGCATCGGCGGCGGTTTCGACGGCCCGAACCCGTTCAACTTCTTCAACTTCATCCACCGCGCGCCGGACGGTTGCACCCTGACCAGCGAGTCGCTGCTCAAGAACGTGATGCCGTTCAACACCATGTCCATGGCCATGGGGCTGCACCCGCGGGTGGGCAACGAAGACACTATCATTGATCACAAGGGCGAGCGCTTCGGCTCGGTCGCGCAGATCCAGCAGACCGTGCGCATCGCCCACGAGCTGGGCCGTGAAATCGCCAGCGGCAAAGAGGCGCGCGAGATTTACCGCATCGGTGTGAAGTACGACAGCATCGAACAAACCCTGTTGGCCAACGGCATGGCCCCCAACCGCAAGGCAGGTCAGAAAGGAGTGCCGCAACGCGGCTGATGACCGATGGCGGGCGCGGGGTTTACCGCTGCGCGCTCGCCCGCTTGCGACACGCTTGATAACAACAATAAGACAAAGCCTTGAGGAGGCCCCATGGCCTTTCACCCAATCGCTGAAGGCGATGACGACGGTGCCGTCAGCGTGGCGCGCCCGTATGCCTGGATCGTCTTCGCCCTGACGTTCGGCCTGTTGATTTCCGACTACATGTCGCGCCAGGTGCTGAACGCGGTATTTCCGCTGCTCAAGGGCGAATGGGCCCTGAGCGACAGCCAGCTCGGCCTGCTCAGCGGCATCGTCGCGCTGATGGTCGGCTTGCTGACCTTTCCGCTGTCACTGCTGGCCGACCGCTTCGGCCGGGTCAAGAGCCTGGCGCTGATGGCGATGCTGTGGAGCCTGGCCACCCTGGGCTGTGCGTTGGCGCAGGACTATCAGCAGATGTTCATCGCCCGCTTCATGGTCGGCGTCGGCGAAGCCGCCTATGGCAGCGTCGGCATTGCCGTGGTGATTTCGGTATTCCCCAAACACATGCGCGCCACCCTCGCCAGTGCGTTCATGGCCGGCGGTATGTTCGGCTCGGTGCTGGGCATGGCCCTGGGCGGCGCGATTGCCGCCAAGCTCGGCTGGCGCTGGTCGTTCGCCGGCATGTCGCTGTTCGGCCTGGTGCTGGCCTTGCTGTACCCGATCATCGTCAAGGAAGCGCGCATCGCGCCTCAGCGTGCCGCCCAGATGGCGAGTAGGGCGGCGAGCAAGGCGGCGACCTCGGTCAAGCAACCGTTGCGCACCCTGTGGTCGAGCCGGTCGGTGGTCGCTACCTACGTGGCCAGCGGCTTGCAGTTGTTCGTTGGCGGCACGGTGATGGTGTGGATCCCCAGCTACCTCAACCGCTATTACGACATGCCCACCGACAAGGCGGGCGGCATGGCGGCGGTGATCGTGTTGTGCAGCGGCGCCGGGATGATCCTGTGCGGCATGCTCAGCGACCGCCTGTGCCGGCATTCGCCCGAGCGCAAGGTCAGCCTGGCCATCGGCTTCTGCCTGGGCAGTTGCCTGCTGCTGTCGGCGGCGTTCGCCTTGCAGGCCGGCCCCGTGCAATTGCTGCTGATCTGCCTGGGCATGCTGATTGCGACCGGCACCACCGGGCCTTGCGGGGCGATGGTGGCCAACCTGACCCATTACTCGGTGCACGGCACCGCGTTCGCCACCCTGACCCTGGCCAACAACATGCTGGGCCTGGCGCCAGGGCCGTTCCTGACCGGACGGGTGTCCGACCTGATCGGCCTGCATGCGGCGTTTCAACTGGTGCCATTGGTCAGCGTCGCCGCGGCGGCGGTGTTCTTTTACGCCAAGTGTCATTACCACAAAGATATTGCCCGGCTGCAGGGGCAGAGCGTGCCTGAGCCTGTCAGCGAAGCCGGGATAGAGGTGAAGTTGTGAGTCGTCGTTTACGTATTGATGTGTTTTTCGATTTCATCTGCCCCTGGTGCCTGATCGGCAAGCGGCAACTGGAACATGCCGTGGTGCAGTTTCGCAGCCGTCATCCGGACGTGCAGATCACCACGGTGTGGCATGGCGTGCAGTTGCTGCCGCATCTGCCCGCCGAGGGTGAGCCGTTTGCCGAGTTCTACCGCCAGCGCCTGGGCAATGCCGAGGCCATGACGCTTCGCCAGAAGCAGGTCCAGGAGGCAGCGGCCGCCGTTGGCCTGGCGATAGACCTGAACTGTATCCAGACCATGCCCAACACGGCGGATGCTCACCGCCTGTTCGAGTGGGCCGGCATCCTGGGCAATGCAACGCTGCGTGAGATGTTGCTCGAACGCCTGTTTGCGGCGTATTTCTACCGCCGGGAAAACCTCGGGTGCCGGGACACGCTACTGGCGATTGCCCGTTCCTGCGGCATCGACCCGCAAACGGTGGACGCCTGCCTGAAGGGCGACGGCACGCCCTTTGACGGCTTCCCCGGCGCGCCCAGCGGCGTCCCCAGCTTCCGCATCGACCGGCGCATCACCGTGGTTGGCGCACAACCGGCCCAGGCGTTGCTCGGGGCGATGAATGAAGCGCTCAAGGAAAGTGCTCGCGAGCAGGCACCGGCATGATCAGGCGCATTCCCGTACCGACCGGCAAGCAGCCGCCGCTCGGTGGCCGCGCGCTGTTCGAATTCGAAGACAAGAGCCTGGCGTTGTTCAACGTCGACGGGCAGTTGTATGCCATCGACGACAGCTGCCCGCACCAGGGCGCCTCGCTGTGTGGCGGGCTTCTTTCGGGCAGGGTGATCCAGTGCTGCGCCCATGGCCTGCGTTTCGACCTGAGCAGCGGTTATCTGCTCAATTCCAACCTGGTCAAAGTCCGCAACTACCCGGTCGAGATCATCGACGACCAGGCGTTCATCGTTCTTTATGAGGAGGCCGCGCCATGAGCGCCATCGCCCTGACCCGGATCCACAGTCGCACGCGCGAACTGGCCCCGGGGTTCATCGTCAGCCTGATTGTCGCGGCGGCGGCTTCGTTTTTGTCCGAGCACTATGGCGCGCCGGTCATGCTGTTTGCGTTGCTGCTGGGCATGGCCCTGAATTTTCTCGCCGGGGAGGGCTCGTGCAAGGCCGGCATCGAATTCACCGCGCGCAGTGTGTTGCGCATTGGCGTGGCCTTGCTCGGCATGCGCATTACCCTGGAACAGATGGCGGCGCTGGGGTGGAAGCCGGTGGCGCTGGTGGTGATCCTGGTGGTGGTGACCATCGGCGTGTCGGTGCTGGCGGCCAAGGCGATGGGCTTCCAGCGTCTATTCGGCATGCTCACCGGCGGCGCCACGGCGATCTGCGGGGCCTCGGCGGCGTTGGCGCTGGCGGCGGCGCTGCCCAACCACCCGCAGAAAGAAAAGGCGACGCTCTTTACCGTGATCGGCGTTTCGGCGTTGTCGACCCTGGCGATGATCGTCTACCCGATGATCGCCAACTGGCTGGCGCTCTCACCGCAAGTGGCCGGGGTGTTCCTCGGCGCGACCATTCATGACGTGGCGCAGGTGGTGGGCGCGGGCTACAGCATGTCGACCGAGACGGGGGATACGGCCACTGTGGTCAAACTGATGCGTGTGGCCATGCTGCTGCCGGTGATCGTCACCGCAGCGATGATCACCCGCATGCAGGGCGCCGACCCCACCGGCAAGCGGCCACCGCTGTTGCCGTGGTTCGCCGTGGGTTTTCTGGTTTTGGCCTGCATCAACAGCACCGGCTGGGTGGCTCCGGTGGTGCAGGGTTCGGTCAATGAGCTGTCGCGCTGGTGCCTGGTGGTGTCGATCAGCGCCCTGGGCATGAAAACCCAGCTCAAGGAACTGGCCTCGGTGGGTATCAAGCCGATCCTGTTGATGGTCGGGGAAACGGTATTCCTGGTCGCGCTGGTGCTGTTGTTGCTGCACTGGGGCGCATGAATGGCAGGGGCTCCATTGCGTTTCACTTCTCGGCGCAATGGGGCCGTCATCTGGTGTTGCACACACCGGTAACTTTGCGGCGACTGTACCAGCAGTCGCCGTTTTTTTTGTTTTGTGGTTGGCCACAGCGATGGGCCCAAAACCCGTGGGAGCGAGCCTGCTCGCGATAAATCCAGAGGCCGCTGCGGTGAGTCAGGCTTCCCGCGTCATCGTTGACCACCATCGCGAGCAAGCTCGCTCCTACAGTGGTCCGGGCACGCCGCAATCAAAACCTGTGGGAGCGAGCCTGCTCGCGATAAATCCAGAGGCCGCCGCGGTGAATCAGGTTTCCCGCGTCATCGTTCACCACCATCGCGAGCAGGCTCGCTCCCACAGTGGATCGAGCACGCCGCAAGCCCTGTGGGAGCGGGCTTGCCCGCGATGGGGCCGGGACATCAGACATCAATGTGGCAGACTCACGAATCCGCCGGCGCCTTCGGTTGTTTCTGCGCCGCGCGCCACGCCGCTGGGGGCATGCCGAATTGGGTGATGAACCAGCGGGTGAAGGAGCTGGCCATGGAGTAGCCGAGCATGTCGGCGATGCGCCCCAACGAGTAGCCAGGGTTGTCGAGGTAGCGCAGCACCAGGTCGCGGCGCACTTCGTTGATCAGGTCGTTGAAGGCGCAGCCATCGTCCTTCAGGCGCCGTTGCAGGGTGCGTACGTTCATGCCCTGGCTCTGGGCCACCTGTTCGATGGTGGCGCGGCCCATGGGCAGCAGCAGGTAGATGGCCTTGCGCACTTCGAACAGCAGCGAGGCCCCTTCGTTGTTCTGCAGCGAATCCAGGTACCGCTGGGCATAACGGGCCATGGCCGGGTCGGCGCTGGGGTTGGGCATGTCGAGGCTGGCGTTGGGGCAGACGATGCCGTTGAACTCGCTGCCGAACTCCAGGGTGCAGCCGAACAGGCGCCGGTGCAGTTGCAGGTTGTCCGGCGCCTGGTGCATGAAGTTCACGCTGTAGGGGTGCCAGTGCGACCCCAGCACCGCCGCGCACAGGCGAAACATCACGCCAATCGCCAGCTCCGTGGCCTGGCGGCTGGGCATCGGCGACTCGGTGACCACCTCTTCGCGGATGATCACCATCTTGCCGGCTTCCTCGATGAAGATCGCCAGCGAATTGTTCATCAGGTGCCGGTATTGCACCACCACGCCCAGGGCATCGCGCAGGGTGCGTTGATGACTGAGCAGCAGGCTGACCACGCCAAAATCCGAAAGCTGGCGCGACTCGGCCATGCTCAGGCCGAAGGTCTGACAGCCCGTGGCCGCTGCCGAATCCTCCAGCAGGCGCACCGCCGCGTCGATGGAAATGCGGGTTTCCGGCGCTTGCAATTGCGCCTTGCTCAAGCCGACACCGACCAGTACGTCGCGGGGGTTGAACGACAGGTACTGGGTGACCTCCAGGTAGTTGGTCAGGACGGCGGCGCGAACAAGCTTGGTCATGCGTGGGACTTCCTGGGCCGGTGATAAACGGGGGCGACTATATCCAGCGCATCGGTCGTTGAACAGTTGCCCACGCAGCGCCAACCGTCCTCGAACCCAGCCTGGAATCATCGCTTGCCGGCGCATCGAACGACGCGCACCCATTGATTACAGCGGCCTGTAGCGCACCTGTCGAATTTTTTGATCAGCGGCACGCCGACAACCACGTGTCATGAAAAGAAAAGTGCCTGACGTCCAATGAAAAGCGCCAGGGGCGGGCGCTCTTTAATGTCGGTACTACAAAAAAGTGCTGACCAACGAGTCAGTCGACCCACCGTGATAGCAAAGGTGTTGACGTGGACAAACTGCATACAGCTGCCACCGTTCTGATCGTTCCGGGCCTGCGCGAGCATGTCGCCGAGCATTGGCAGACGCTGCTTGAAGCCCGGCTGCACAACGTGCGCAGCGTACCGCCGCTGACCACCGACAAGCTCGACTGCATGGCCCGCGTGCGCGCCATCCAGCACGAAATCGAGCAGATCGACGGTCCGGTGATCCTGGTGGCTCACAGCGCCGGCGTATTGATGGTCGCGCACTGGGCGGCGCATTACCGCCGGCCGATCAAGGGTGCCTTGCTGGCCGCGCCACCGGACCTCGATGCGGTCTGGCCACAGGGCTACCCGTCATCCGAGACCCTGAGCAGCCACGGCTGGAACCCACTGCCACAAGACCCGCTGCCGTTCCCTGCGATCGTCGCGGCCAGCACCAACGACCACCTCGCCAGTTTTTCTGCCGTGACCCGCATGGCACAGAACTGGGGCGCCGACTTGCTCGACCTGGGCGATGTCGGCCATCTCAACCCGGCCGCAGGATTTGGCCATTGGCAGCAAGCCGAGGCACTCATCCTGCAGCTGGATCGCTAATACAGGAGCCGCACTGGCACGACGCCAGGCGGCATTTGCCCTCACTCCTGAAACGCAGGCACCTGGAGGCCCGCGAGAGGGCGGCTGCGCTTAAAACAAAATAAAAATGGCGGAGACAATGCAATGCACAACACCAAGAGTCACGGCTTCACCGGTTTACGCTACAGCTTGCTGGCCTCGGCCGTCCTGGCCGCGATCATGCCGGCGGCCCATGGCGTCGAGATCGACACGGGAAACCCGGACTGGACCGTGCGCCTGGATAACACCGTCAAGTACAACTACGGCGTGCGGACCGAAAGCGCCGACAAGCGCATGTTGGGCACGCCGAACAACAACGACGGCGACTACAACTTCCGCAAGGCCGGCACCAACATCACCAACCGTGTCGATCTGTTGACCGAGATGGACGTGGTTTACCAGAACCACATGGGCTTTCGTGTCAGCGCCGCCAGTTGGTATGACAAGGCCTACGAAAACACCGGCTCCAACTCCAACCCGTTCGTCAACGGCAATGGCTCGACCTCCGGCCTGGTCGCCAATGACCCGCGCCTGGCCCCTGTCACCCGCGACAATGTCGGTTTTGGCAGCCCGCACCTGAGCAACTACGCGCAGCGTTATTACACCGGCCCGTCCGGGGAAATCCTCGATGCCTTCGTGTTCTACAGCACCGAAGTGGGCGAGGAGTCGATGCTCAGCGTCAAGGCCGGCCAGCACAACGTGTTCTGGGGCGAAACCCTCCTCAACCCGGTGCACTCGATGAGCTACGGCCAGTCGGGCCTGGACCTGGCCAAGCTCGCGGCCTCGCCGGGTACCGAAGCCAAGGAGCTGTTCGTCCCGCGCAACCAGTTGTCGATGTCGTTCACCGTCAACCCCGAGTTGACCGTCGGCGCCCAGTACTTTCTCGACTGGGACGCGGCTCGTCTACCGGAAGCCGGAACCTACTATGGCGGTTCCGACCTGGTCGGTTTCGGCGCGCAGTCGTTCCTGCTCGGCAACACTAACGGTGTTGTTCCTGGCAGTCCTCTGGGGTGCGGCCTGGCGCCGTGCAATGGTTTGACCAACGTACGTCGCGGGCATGACCTGACGCCGGACAAGCGCGGCGACTGGGGCATCATGGCCAAGTGGTCGCCGGCCTGGCTGGATGGCACCCTGGGCGTGTACTACCGCGAAACCTCGGAGATCCTCCCGCAGGCCTGGCTCGACGCCCGTGGCCTGAGTTCGGCCAACGCCAACGGCACCCGACCGGCCGGGCAAGTGCCGGCGGTGGTCAACACGCTGAACTCGCTGAGCACCGCCACCTACCAGCTGGCCTACGCCGACAACATCAAGATCGTCGGCCTGAGCCTGTCCAAGGACGTCGGCGGCGTCAGCGTCGGTTCCGACCTGAACGTGCGCCACAACATGCCGCTGGCCAGCATCCCGGCGATCGTCAGCACCAACAGCCCGCTGGGCCTGGGCCAGGGCCTTGGCCTGCTGCCTGCGCGTACGGCGTCCACCGGTGTGATCTACGACACCCCGGAAAAGGGCGACAGCATGAGCGCCACCGGTGACACCCTGCACTGGACGCTCAACGGCCTGGTGACCCTGCCGAAAACCCCAGTGTTCGACTCCGCCACGCTGCGGGCCGAGCTGTACTACAGCAACCTGCTCAAGCTCGATAGCAAGAACGAAGCGCTGTACAAGGGCAAGGACACCTACCGTGGCATCGACGCGCCGACCCGCGACAACTGGGGCATCGCCGTCAACTTCACCCCCACCTGGTACCAGGTCCTGCCGGGCGTGGATTTCAACGCGCCGATGTCGATCAACGTCGGCCTGGACGGTGTGTCGCCGGTATCCGGTGGCGGCGCCAAGGACACCGGCAACTACGCCGTGGGCGTCGGGGCCGTCGTGTACAACAAATACTTCATTGACCTGAAGTACGTGGACTCTTTCGGCAAGGCCGACAAATGCAACGTCAGCGGTGTCAGCACCGGCCCGACCGGCGGTGACGGCTCCACGCCGAACGCCTTCAGCGGCAACCAGAACTACGCCTGCTACGCCGGCGGCTACTCGGCCTTCTCCGGTGGCGGTGCCACCACCGAAGACCGTGGTGCGGTTTACCTGACGATGAAAACCACCTTCTGATTCACCACTGGCTTGCGCACTGCAAGCAGGAGAACGTCAAGATGAAATTCGCCAAAACCCTGTTGGCCGCCTCGCTGGCCATGGTCCTTGCCGCCCAGGCCCAGGCCGCCGTATCCACCCAGGAAGCCGCCAAGCTGGGCAGCAACCTGACCCTGGTGGGTGCCGAGAAGGCCGGCAACGCCGACGGTTCGATTCCCGCCTACAGCGGCGGCCTGACCACGCCGCCGGCCAGCTTCAAGGCCGGTGACAGCATGCGTCCGGACCCGTTTGCCAGCGAAAAGCCGCTGCTGGTGATCGACGGCAAGAACGTCGACCAGTACAAGCACCTGCTCAGCGCCACCACCGTGGAACTGGCCAAGCGCTTCCCGACCTTCCATGTCGACGTGTACCCGACCCACCGCACCGTGTCGCTGCCCCAGGCGGTGCTGGATAACGGTGTGAAGAATGCCACCGGCGCCAAATCCCTCGAAGGCGGGCTGGCCATCGACAACGTGCTGCCGGGCGTGCCGTTCCCGATCCCGCAATCGGGCAGTGAAGCGATGTGGAACTTCCTGCTGCGTTATCAGGGCGTGAACATCAGTTCCAAGTACGACTCGTGGAACGTCGATGCCGCGGGCGTGCCGAGCCTGGCGATCACCGGGCAGGCGTTCATTTCCTACCCGATCTACGAAAACCTCGCGCAGCCGATCAGCAGCGCCGACGTCTACTACCAGATGAAACTGGCCTACACCGGCCCTGCGCGCCGGGCCGGCGAAGCGGTGATGCTCAAGGACGCCGCCAACCCGTTGCAGCAACCGCGCCGCGCCTGGCAGTACCTGCCGGGGCAACGCCGGGTCAAGCTGGCGCCGAACCTGGCGTACGACACGCCGAACCCGGGGACCGCCGGTGCCGGCACCTACGACGACGTGTTCGTGTTCAACGGCGCGCTGGACCGCTACGACTGGAAGCTGGTCGGCAAGCAGGAAATGATCATTCCGTACAACACCTACAAGCTGACCTACGCCCAGGACCCGAAATCGCTGACCACCGCCAACCACCTGGCCAGCGACTACGTGCGCTGGGAAAAACACCGCGTGTGGGTGGTCGAGGGCAACCTCAAGGCCGGCGCCCGCCACATCTACCAGAAACGCCGTTTCTACCTGGATGAAGACAGCTGGACCGCTGTGGCCTCCGACCAGTACGACGCCCGTGGCCAGCTGTACCGCGGCTCCTTCGCCTTCCTGAGCCAGAGCTACGACAAGCAGGTGCCGGATTCCACGCCGTTCATGATCTACGACCTGGTCGGTGGCACCTACAACATCAACGGGGTGGTCGGGCCTTACGGCGGCATCAAGTACATCGACCCGCTTTCGAAGGCGCAGTGGTCGGCGGAATCGCTGGCAGGTGCCGGGATTCGCTAGAAGCGACCTGTAGGAGCGGGCTTGCCCGCGATGGCGGTGTGTCAGGTCTGCCGCCATCGCGAGCAAGCTCGCTCCTACAGGGAGGGATGCAGCCTTTGTGGGAGCGAGCCTGCTCGCGATGGGTTCAAGAGCACCGCGGGGTGTCAGGCCTCCAGCGTCATCGTTAACGACCATCGCGAGCATGCTCGCTCCTACAGGGTTGTCGCCATTGGCGGGCCCTTGTGGGTGATTTTGCTGAGAGGAAGCGGTATGGGTTTGAACAACATTTACCGGCGCCTGGCACTGGCCTGTCTGCTGGCCAGCGTGCAGGGCGTCAGCCAGGCCGCCGCGTATGTCGACGTGCTGGACCTGCCGGCCAAGGCCAGTGCCCTGGCCGTCAGCAGCCCGTTGTCGGGTACGGCGCGGGCCGGTGAGCGGCTGGTTGCGGTGGGCCAGCGGGGCCACATCGTCTACAGCGATGACGGCGGCGCGCATTGGCAGCAGGCGCAGGTGCCGGTCAGCGCCGACCTCAATGCGGTGAGCTTTGCCAACGCGACCCAGGGCTGGGCCGTGGGCGGCGACGGCGTGGTGCTGCACAGCATTGATGCTGGCGCCACCTGGAACAAACAACTGGACGGGCGCCAGATCGGCGCCTTGCTGGTCAAGCATTACCAGGCCCTGGCCGATGCCGAGCCGGACAACCCGCAATGGCCGGCGCTGGTGGCCGAAGGCGAGCGCCTGACGCAGCAGGGCGCCGACAAGCCGTTGCTGGATGTGTGGTTCGCCAACGAGCGTACTGGCTACGTGGTCGGCGTGTTCAACCTGATCCTGCGCACCGACGATGGCGGCCAGAGCTGGACGCCGTTCCAGGATCGCACCGACAACCCGCAGGGCTTTCATCTCAACGCCATCGCTTCCACCGGCGATGCGCTGTACATCGCCGGCGAGCAGGGCCTGTTGCTCAAGTGGGACCAGGCCAGCCAGCGTTTCGCCGCCATCGCCACGCCTTACCAGGGCAGTTTTTTCGGCGTGCTCGGCAAACCGGGCGAGGTCCTGGTGTTTGGCCTGCGCGGCAATGTGCTGCGCAGCGGCGACGGTGGCGCCAGTTGGACCGCCCTGGACAGCGGCCTGCACGTGAGCATCACCGCTGGTGTCGTCGACGCCCAGGGCAATTATCGCCTGTTCACCCAGGGCGCGCGGATGCTGGTCAGCCAGGGCAGCGGCGCGCAGATGCGCCTGGTGCAACAGGCCGAACCGGTGCCGGTGACCGGCGCCACCCGGGCCGGCAACGGTTCGCTGCTGGTGGTGGGCAGCCGGGGCGTGCGCACGCTGTCGGTTGAATAAGTCTTCGAACCCTAACAACGAGAACCCAGACATGGGCAACATCAAACAAGAAAGCATGCCGGTGATTCGCGAACTGCGGGATTTCGACCGCCAGTCAGGCAATCGGCTCGAACGGCTGGTGTTCAATGGCCGGCCGCTGTTCATGCTGCTCATGGCCCTGGCCACCGTGGTGCTCGGCTACATGGCCGCGACCCGTCTGGAGCTGCGGCCCAGCTTCGAAAAAATGATCCCGCAGAGCCAGCCCTACATCCAGAATTTCCTTGAGAACCGCCAGTCCCTGCGCGGCCTGGGCAACTCGGTGCGGGTGGTGGTGGAAAACACCCGCGGCGACATCTTCGACCCCGGCTACCTGGACGTGCTCAAGCAGGTCAACGACAAGCTGTTCCTCACCGAAGGCGTCGATCGCGCGTGGATGAAGTCGCTGTGGAGCCCGGCGGTGCGCTGGACCGAAGTCACCGAGGAAGGTTTCCAGGGCGGCCCGGTGATGCCCGATACCTACCAGGGCGAGCCTGCGCAGATCGAGCAGTTGCGCCAGAACATCTCCCGTGCCGGGATCGTCGGCAGCCTGGTGGCCAGTGACTTCAAGTCGAGCATGCTGATCGTGCCGCTGCTGGACAAGGCCACCGCCAGCGGCAAGCGCATCGACTACCGGGCGTTCTCGCAGATGCTCGAGGAGCAGTTGCGCGACCAGATCGAGTTCGCCGGCGACAGCGCCGCACGAAAGGCCGGGGAGGAGGGCAAGGGCCCCTACAAGGTGCGGGTGATCGGCTTCGCCAAGTTGATGGGCGACCTGATCGACGGCCTGATCCAGGTGATGATGTTCTTTGGCCTGGCGGTACTGACCTCGCTGGCGATCATCTACGCCTACACCCGGTGCGTGCGCAGCACCTTGCTGGTGGTCGGCTGTTCGCTGATCGCGGTGGTCTGGCAGCTCGGCATCGTCGCCTGGCTGGGCTATGCCATCGACCCGTATTCGGTGCTGGTGCCGTTCCTGATCTTCGCCATCGGCGTGTCCCACGCGGCGCAGAAAATGAACGGGATCATGCAGGACATCGCCCGCGGCACCCACCGCCTGATCGCCGCGCGCTACACCTTTCGCCGCCTGTTCATCGCTGGGGTCACCGCGCTGCTGGCCGATGCCGTGGGCTTTGCCGTGCTGATGTTGATCGACATCCCGGTGATCCGTGACCTGGCGATCACCGCCAGCATCGGCGTGGCGGTGCTGATCTTCACCTCGTTGCTGCTGATGCCGGTGGCGCTGTCCTACGTCGGTGTCGGCGCCAAGGCCGCCGAGCGGGCGCTGAAAATCGACAGCCGCGCCGACCGGCACAAGGGTTTTGGCCGGCTCTGGGACCTGCTCGACCGCTTCACCACGGCCCGCTGGGCCACCGGCGCCGTGCTGGTGGGCTTGTTGATGGGTGTTGGCGGTTTTATGGTCAGCCAGCACCTGAAGATCGGCGACCTGGAGAGCGGGGCGCCGGAGCTGCGCGCCGACTCGCGCTACAACCGCGACAACGCCTACATCACAAGCCATTACGCGCTGTCCAGCGACCTGTTCGCGGTGATGATCAAGACTGCGCCGGAAGGTTGTCTGAACTACAAGACCCTGGTACTCGCCGACCGCCTGGCCTGGGAACTGCAGCAATCGCCGGGGGTGCAGGCCACCGCGTCGCTGGTCAACGCGGTGCGCCAGATCACCGCTGGTACCTATGAAGGCAACCCCAAGCTCAACAGCATCCAGCGCAACCAGGACGTACTCAACTACGCCGCGCAGCAGGCTTCGGTCAATTCGCCGGAACTGTTCAACACCGATTGCTCGCTGATGCCGGTGATCGCCTTTCTCAAGGACCACAAGGCCGAGACCCTGGATGAGGTGGTGGCGATTGCCGAACGCTTCGCCCAGGACAACAACAGCGAGGAGCGCCAGTTCCTGCTGGCGGCCGGCTCGGCGGGGATCGAGGCGGCGACCAACATCGTCGTGCGTGAAGCCAACCACACCATGCTGCTGTACGTGTACGCGGCGGTCACGCTGTTCTGCCTGATCACCTTTCGCAGCTGGCGGGCCACGGTGGTGGCGCTGTTGCCCCTGGTGCTGACCTCGATTCTCTGCGAGGCGTTGATGGTGGCCATGGGCATCGGCGTGAAAGTCGCGACCCTGCCGGTGATCGCCCTCGGTGTCGGCATCGGCGTCGACTACGCCTTGTACCTGCTCAGCGTGCAGTTGCACTTCCAGCGCCAGGGCCTGCCGTTGACCCAGGCCTACCGCAACGCCGTGTCCTTCACCGGGCGCGTGGTCGGGCTGGTGGGCATCACCCTGGCTGCCGGCGTGGTGTGCTGGGTGTGGTCGCCGATCAAGTTCCAGGCCGACATGGGCATCCTGCTGACCTTCATGTTCCTGTGGAACATGCTCGGCGCACTGGTGCTGATCCCGGCCCTGTCGTACTTCCTGCTGCGTGAACGCACGCCGATCGCAGCCCCCGCAAGCAACACCAACAAAACCACCGAACGACCCGGCATGCCCCATGCCGTGAACACTTGCGAGTAAGTCCACAATGTCTGAATACCAAGCTCCCCTGCGCGACATGCGCTTCGTACTCAAGGAAGTTTTCCAGGTGTCGCGCCTCTGGGCCAGGTTGCCTGGCCTGGCCGACGTGATCGATGAAGAGACCGCCGCGGCGATCCTCGAGGAGGCCGGCAAGATCAGCGGCGAAGTGATTGCGCCGCTCAACCGCGCCAGCGATGAACAGGGTTGCACCTGGAACAACGGCGCGGTCAGCGCCCCGGATGGTTTCGCCGAGGCCTATCAGGCCTTTGCCGAGGGCGGCTGGGTCGGGGTTGGTGGCGATGCGCGATTTGGTGGCATGGGCATGCCCAAGGCCATTTCGGCGCAGGTCGAGGAGATGGTCAACGCTGCCAGCCTGTCATTCGGCCTGTACCCGATGCTCACGGCCGGTGCCTGCCTGTCGATCAACGCCCACGCCAGCGAAGAATTGAAAGCCACCTACCTGCCGAACATGTACGCCGGCACCTGGACCGGCTCGATGTGCCTGACCGAAGCCCACGCCGGCACCGACCTGGGGCTGATTCGCACCCGCGCCGAACCGCAGGCCGACGGCAGCTTCAAGGTCAGTGGCAGCAAGATCTTCATCACCGGTGGCGAGCACGACCTGACCGAGAACATCATCCACCTGGTGCTGGCGCGCCTGCCGGACGCCCCGGCCGGGCCACGGGGCATCTCGTTGTTCCTGGTGCCCAAGGTGCTGGTCAATGCCGACGGCTCGCTGGGCGAGCGCAATGCGCTGTCCTGCGGCAGCATTGAACACAAGATGGGCATCAAGGCTTCGGCCACCTGCGTGATGAACTTCGACGGCGCCACCGGCTGGATCGTCGGCGCGCCGGGCAAAGGCCTGGCGGCGATGTTCACCATGATGAACTACGAACGCCTGGGCGTGGGCATTCAGGGCCTGGCCCAGGGCGAACGTGCTTACCAGAACGCCGTCAGCTACGCCCGCGACCGCCTGCAAAGCCGCGCGCCGACGGGAGCGCAACACAAGGACAAGGCCGCCGACCCGATCATCGTCCACCCCGACGTGCGCCGCATGCTGCTGACCATGAAGGCCCTGAACGAAGGCGGCCGCGCGTTTTCCAGCTACGTGGCGCTGCAACTCGACACCGCCAAGTACAGCGAAGACGCGACCCAGCGCAGCCGCGCGCAGGATCTGGTGGCCTTGCTGACCCCGGTGGCCAAGGCGTTCCTCACCGACATGGGCCTGGAAACCACCCTGCACGGGCAGATGGTCTTCGGCGGCCATGGCTACATCCGCGAGTGGGGCCAGGAACAACTGGTGCGTGACGTGCGCATCACGCAGATCTACGAAGGCACCAACGGCATCCAGTCCCTGGACCTGCTCGGGCGCAAGATCGTTGGCAGCGACGGCGCGTTCTACCGCCTGTTCGCCGCGGAAATCCGCCATTTCATCGCCCATGCCTGCGCTGACTTGTGCGAGTTCACCCGGCCGTTGAACGCCGCAGTCGACACCCTCGACGAGCTGACTGACTGGGTGCTGGACAAGGCCCGCAGCAACCCCGACGAAATTGGCGCCGCCTCGGTCGAATACCTGCACGTGTTCGGCTATACCGCGTACGCCTACCTGTGGGCGCGGATGGCCAAGGCTGCGATGAGCACCCATGCCAGCGATGCGTTCTACACCAGCAAACTGGCCACTGCGCGGTTCTATTTCGCCCGCCTGCTGCCACGCATTCACTCGCTGAGCGCCTCGGCCATGGCCGGCAGTGCCTGCCTGTTTGCCTTGCCCGCCGAACAGTTCTGAACGGAAGCCCAACCATGATGGCGACAAAAATAATCCCCCCCGCTGAGGGCGCCTACGCCTATCCGCTGCTGATCAAGCAATTGCTGTTGTCCGGTGTGCGTTATGAACCGGGCCGGGAAATCGTCTACGCCGACAAGCTGCGCTACAGCTACCAGACGCTACACCTGCGCGTGCGCCGCCTGGCCAATGCGCTGACGGCGGCCGGGGTCAAGGCCGGCGACACCGTGGCGATGCTCGACTGGGACAGCCACCGTTACCTGGAATGCTTTTTTGCCGTGCCGATGATCGGCGCGGTGCTGCACACGGTGAACATTCGCCTGTCGCCGGAGCAGGTACTGTTCACCATGAACCACGCCGAGGATGACCTGGTGCTGGTGCACGATGATTTTGCGCCACTGGTTACGCAGATTCGCGAGCGACTGGACACCGTCAAGGGCTTCATTCGCCTGAGTGACGACGCCAGTGTCAGCACCGCACTGCCCGTGCTGGGCGAGTACGAGCAGTTGCTGGATGAAGCTTCGGACCAATACGAGTTCGCCGATTTCGACGAAAACTCGGTGGCGACGCTGTTCTACACCACCGGCACCACGGGCGACCCCAAGGGCGTGTATTTCAGCCATCGGCAACTGGTGCTGCACACACTGAACGCAGCCGGCACCCTCGGCGCCTTCCAGGGCCAGCCACTGTTGCGCTCGGACGATGTGTACATGCCGATCACGCCGATGTTCCACGTACACGCCTGGGGCGTGCCTTATGTGGCGACGCTGCTGGGGCTCAAGCAGGTTTATCCCGGTCGTTACGAGCCCAACACGCTGGTGCGGCTGTTCCGCGAAGAGAAAGTCAGCTTCTCGCATTGTGTGCCGACCGTGCTGCAGATGATCCTGAACTGCGAAGAAGGCAGGAAAACCCGCTTCGAAGGCTGGAAAATGCTCCTGGGTGGCAGTGCGCTACCGCTGGGCATCGCCACGCAGGCCAGCGAACGGGGCATGTGCGTGCACGCAGGCTACGGCATGTCGGAGACCTGCCCGTTGCTGTGCCTGACCTACCTGCGTGATGAGCAACTGACGCAGCCGATGGCCGAGCAACTGCCGACGCGGATCAAGACCGGCACGCCGATCCCATTGGTCGACCTGAAGATCATCGACGCCAACGGCCAGGACGTGGCCCACGACGGCGAGTCCCTGGGCGAAATCGTCGTGCGGGCGCCCTGGCTGACCCAGGGCTATTTGAAGGAACGGGAGAAGGGCGCCGAGCTGTGGCAGGGCGGTTGGCTGCACACCGGCGACATGGCTTCGATCAATCCGCTGGGCTGCGTGGAGATCAAGGACCGGATCAAGGACGTGATCAAGACCGGCGGCGAGTGGATCAGCTCGCTGGAACTGGAAAGCCTGATCAGCCAGCACCCGGCGGTAATGTCCGTGGCGGTGGTGGGCATTGCCGACGAACAATGGGGCGAACGCCCGATGGCGATGGTGGTGTGCGAAGCGGGGCAATACCTGGACCGCAAGGTGCTGGAAGCCCACCTGCAAGCCTTTGTCGATGGCGGGCGCATCAACAAATGGGCGATCCCCAAACAGTTCAAGTTCGTCGCCGAGATCCCCAAGACCAGCGTCGGCAAGATCAACAAGAAGCTGATCCGCGAGAACGAACTGGCGTCCAGTTGATCGCTTGATCCGTCGCCCCGGGGAGGTTCATTGTTCCGGGGCGACGGTGACTTCCTGCCAGCTGTCATCGGGGTCGAACAGCTTCATGGCCTGCGCCACCTTGGCGCCTTCGGGCCCCAGGTCTTTCTCGAAGACCTGGCCGTCGTGGCTGATCATGAAGCTCATCACCCCGGTGTCGTCGTACTTGACCGGCCAGGCGATCATGGCAAAACCGCGGCTCATCTTGTCGCCGATCAGGTAGCTGTAGGCGCCGCCCGGTGCCGAAGGCCCCTGGCCATCGAGGATGCGGAAGTGGTAGCCGTGCCAGCCTTCGCCGGCCACGCTCTTGCCGTACAACGGCCCCAGGGGGCTGATCTGCCCGCTGTCGTCTTCTGCCCAGTAGAGCCCGTCGTGCTTGCCGGGGGTGCTGAAGATTTTCTGCGCGTATTCCAGCGCGCCGTCGCCGTCACGATCCACTGTCGCGTAGTCCATCTGCGCGTCGTGGTAGGTCAGCACCGCCTGTTGTGCGTCCAGTTCGTTGCGGCCGATGCGGCGGGTGCGCAGTTCGGCGTCGCCGGCCTTGATGTCGAAGCGCCAACCGCTGTCGCCCTTGACCAGCGGGATGGGCAGCGGCCAGTTGTCCTTGCCCACCGCGAGGGTGGCCTTGCGCTCGCCGGTTTTTTCAATGTGGTGCTGCTCGTGGTACTGCTTGAGGAAGGCTTCGACATCTTCGCGCTGCGAACCCTTGCGCGGGATGTAGGTTTGCCAGTCCTGGCCCAGCAGTTCGGTCAGGCGGGCCTGGTCGGCGCGCTCGGTGCCCAAGGCCTTGACGAAGGCTTCGGCGGCTTTTTCCGGGGTTGGGAAGGATTGCTGGGCCGCTGCAATGCACGACCAGGCCATGCCGAGCAACAGCGCCAGTGAACTGGCTTTGAAGTGCGTGTTCATCGACGGCCCCCCCGCGAACGTGCCCCGGCGCCGGACGGCCGGCTGATCTGCCGACCCTCCATGCGTGCACCGCCGCCCCGCTGGGCGGACGCCTGACTGGCCCGGCCGCGCAGGGCCTGGGCGTTGGATTGCGACGGCGAGCGCACGCCGGCGAAGGCGTTGTTGCGTGCGGCGCCCTGGCGATTCTGCGAGAAGTCCTGGCGGCGCTGGTTGTTCTGCGCGGTTTCGCGGCGCGCTTGCTGGTTATCACGCAGGTTGCGGTTGTCATTCTGGCTGCGGTCGGTGGCCCGTGGCCGCTCGTTGCCTTGTTGCAGGCGGTTACCGACCGAACCCTCGGAGCGCGCCTGGCGCATCTGGTCCTGGGCCTGGCGATTGCTGGTGGCCGGGCGCTGGATGCCGGCGCGGTCCATGGAGTTGCGCGCGCGGTCGCGGGCCTGGGCACGCTGCGCATCGTCGCCGCGGAAGGCTTCGCGCTGGCGGGCGCCGTCCAGTTGCCGGCCGTACTGTTCACGGCTGCGGGCATCGCGGTAGGGCACACCGTCGCGATTGGCCGGGTTGTGCTGCCACTTGTTGCTGCTGATGCGGTTATTGATGTTGTTGCCATTGATGTTGTTGTAGCGGTTCACGTCGATGTCGACGTCGTTGTTGCCCCAGTCGCAGTCGCCCCACAACGAGGCGACGATTGCCACGCCGGTGCCGAACGCCAGCCCGGCCACCAGCGCCTGGCCGGGGTAGTAGGCGGGTGGCGGTGGGTAGTAGGCCGGTGGCGACGCCGGGTAAGGCCAGGTGCCGTAGGCGGTGGTCGGGTTATAGGTGGGCACGTACACCACCTGCGGGTCGGCAGGCTGGATGATGATGGTGGAACTGCCGCTGGCCGGTGCCGCCGGCAGGGTCTCGGCTTTCGGCCGGTCGGCGGGCGCGGGTGGGGGAGTCGGGGCAGGCGCGGCGACCTGCACCGTGACGTTCTGGTACTGGTTGCTCTCCAGGTTGCCGGCGGCCTGCGCCTGGCGCCGCAGGTTCTGCACGCCATTCATCAGGTCGTCCGGTTGCGCGAGGAAGGCGTCACCCAGGCGCTGCACCCACACCGGGTCCTGGCCGAGGGTGGCGAGCACCTGGGGAAAGGCCACCAGGGCCTGCACGCTGGGGTCCCAGGGCTGGTTGGCAACTTGCTTGACCGCGTCGTCGCCCTTGGCATTGGGGTTGGCCTTGGACCAGGTCACCGCTTCGGCGACTTCGCCGGGGTAGGTGCTGGCCATCAACACTTGCGCGAGCAACGGGTCGGGGTAGAGCGCGATGGGCGCGGCCATCTGCTCCAGTTGTTCCTGGGTGAACACCGGGTCCTTGGCGGGCGCCGCCGAGGTGGCGTTCTCGGCAGGAACGGGGGGCGCCTCCTGTGCCAGCGCCGCCGGCCCACCTAGAAACACAACGACTGACACCGCGCACACCCATGAAATACGCATTGCCTTACCCCTGTGTGACCACCTGATGTGGAATGAAGGGATCCCTGTCGAGACGCTGGAAAAGGGCGAGTTCCGAGCCCATCGACAAGCGTAGCCGCTACTGCGGACGCAGCATGTGAAAGTTGCTGTCGATCAGCGTCTGGACGATTTCCACCGCGCCATTGATCGCAAATTGTGCGCCCATGCACACCAGCAGGAAGCCCATCAGTCGGGAAATGGCGTCGATCCCCGACTTCCCGGTCATGCGCATGATCAGGCCCGAGCCGCGCAGGCATAACCACAGGATCAGCGCGGTGAACAGGAAAATCAGCGGCGGCGCGACCCAGATGACCCAGGGCGCAAATGCCGTGCTGTTCTTGATCGTGGCGGCGGAGCTGATGATCATCGCGATCGTCCCGGGCCCGGCGGTACTGGGCATGGCCAGGGGGATGAAGGCAAAGTCGGCCTGCTCGCTGACGGTATTGGCCGGCTGCGGTGCCGGCGTGGGCGGGAACAGCATCTTCAGGCCCATGATGATCAGGATCCCGCCACCGGCCATGCGCAGGCCCGGTATGGAAATATTGAACACGTCCATGACCAGCTCACCTATGTAGTAGGTGAGCGTCATGATCAAAAACACATACAGTGACGTGAGGAAGGCCTGGCGGTTCTTTTCCTGCTGGTTCAGCCCTTTGCTCAGCGCAATGAACAACGCCACGGTGGTCGGTGGGTTGGTCAAGGGCAACAGGGCGAGCAGCCCGAGCGCAATGGCGTTGAGCAGGTCGGTCATGTCGGCGCTTCCCCAGGGGCTGTCAGCGTGACGTGGTGACCTTCAGCACTTCGGTAAACACCGCGTCGACCGTCTGGCCCACCTTGAGCTTGCTCATGCGCGCCTGCAGGTCGGGGTTTTCCACCTTGACCACGCGAACCTGGCCTTCGGGTGGCAGCAGCGTCACCTCGTGTTTATTCAGGTCGATGGCGGTGATCTTCGAGGTGACGCGCACCTGGCGAATCGCCTCGCCACCGGGGTTGGGGTTGTCCTTGCCGGCGCGGGCGACCATGGATTCATTGCTGACCCCAGGCTGTCCGCCTTCTGTGGTGTCGAGCACATAGGCGACCGAGCGCGCCACCTGGATGTCGACCTTGTCGCCGACCTTGAGATTGTCGAGGTTCTTGGCCTGGTCCGAGAGCTGGATCACCACCGGTTTGCCCTCGGCATCCTCGATGGTCACCTGATGATTGGCGGCATCGACGGCCAGCACCTTGGAGATAATCTGACCTTCCAGCGTCTTGGTACCCAACGGGATTTCAGCGGCGTGCGCCAGGGACATGATCGAGGCAAAAGCACCAGCATAGGCAAGAAAGCGGATCGTTTTCATGGGCCTGCATTTCCGTGTGATGTTGGACAGGACTGCGCGATGGAAGGCAGGACGCATGGCGCATTCGCCAAAGCATAGACAGTGATTGGCGATGTGCTGGGTAACCGATCTACGGCTATGCCACCCAACCTGTAGGAGCGAGCTTGCTCGCGATAATCGTCAACGATAACGCGGATACCCTGACACCCTCATCGCGAGCAGGCTCGCTCCCACAAGGACACCACCAGACCTGTGGGAGCGGGCTTGCTCGCGAGAAAATGGCCCAGGCACCGCGGGCTTCCTGCTGCCCCGCGGTGTTCTTGCGACCATCGCGAGCAAGCCCGCTCCCACAGGGATTTGTGTCGGCCACAAATCATGTGGCGTGCCTGGACTTTTGTGGGAGCGAGCCTGCTCGCGATAATCGTCAACGATAACGCGGATACCCTGACACCCTCATCGCGAGCAGGCTCGCTCCCACAAGGACACCACCAGACCTGTGGGAGCGGGCTTGCTCGCGAAAAAATGGCCCAGGCACCGCGGGCTTCCTGCTGCCCCGCGGTGTTCTTGCGACCATCGCGAGCAAGCCCGCTCCCACAGGGATTTGTGTCGGCCACAAATCGCGTGGCGTGCCTGGACTAATGTGGGAGCGAGCCTGCTCGCGATAATCGTCAACAATGACGCGGGCTTCCTGCTGCCCCCGCGGTGTTCTTGCTACCATCGCAAGCAAGCCCGCTCCCACAGGTTTTTATTGATGACTGATCTGCACATCATCCAGCAACTCGACCAATCCTACCGGCACTGGACCGGACACGGGCTTCCGGTCCCGGCGTCCGTCGAGGGTTCGCGCGAAGCCTGGATACACCATCACGCCCCTTACAGCCTGGTGGCCCACAACGACGCCGCCGACCCGCATTTCATCTACACCAATGAATGCGCCCTGACCTGTTTCAAATACAGCCGCGAAGAGTTCTGCGCCATGCCATCACGTTTCAGCGCTTCGAGCCTCGATCGCGCTGCACGCCAGGCGCTGCTCGAGGTGGTGACTGCCAAGGGCATTGCGTCCGGGTACACCGGCTACCGGGTCGATCGCCATGGCGAACCCTTCATGATCTACGACGGCATCGTCTGGGAAGTGCTGGACGCAGAGGGCGTGCGCAAAGGGCAGGCGGCATTGTTCTGGCCGCAGCCTGCACCCACCGGCAGGTTCGATTAACCGGTAACCCTTGCCACCGCCGCGGGTGCCTGGACTGCCAGGCCCGCAAACGAAGCGGCGGAATCCACATAACGCAGCGCCGATTTCACATCCTTCCAGCCCACATAACTCATCAAACCCTTGATGTCCCAGCCATTCGCCGACGCCCAGGTGGCAAAGCCGCGGCGTAGCGAATGGCTGCTGTAGAACTCGGCGGCGACCCCAGCGTTGCGAAAAATACGCCGTAGCAGCGCAATCATGCTGTTGGGGTTGAGGCCGTCTTCGGCCAGGTGGCCCCAGCGATCAATCTTCCTGAACACCGGGCCTCGGGCGATGCCGGCTGCGGTGATCCAATTGATGTAAGCCTGAACCGGGCACAGTTTTTTCAGCGCGGGCGTGTGATAAGTCGCCCCGAGATGCCGGCGATCACCTTTGGATTGGGGCAAGTAAAAGGTGATGCCTTTACCTGCCTCCGCCTGGGTGTGCTCGACCTGCAAGCGGGTCAGCTCGTCACCGCGAAACCCGCGCCAGAACCCGATCAGCAGCAGGGCGATGTCCCGTCGATGGCGCATCACGCCGGGCCAGTCACCGCGCTCGGCCGCCAGGCTTGCTTCGCGCTCCAGCCAACTGGCGGCTTGCTCCAGATGAACGAGCAGCAGCGGGGCGGCCTGTTTTTCCCGAACGGGATGCAGCGCCCGGATGCCCTTGATCATCTGCCTGACGGTCGGCGTCTTGGTCGGATCGGGAAAGCCCTGGGTGATGTGCCATTGCGCCAGCGCCGCCAGGCGTTGCTTCAGCGTGCTGATCGCCAGCTTGTCCGCGTACTCGGCGAGGTAACGCACGATGCCATCGCCGGTGGCCGGCAGAAAGCCGCCCCACGTCACTTCGAAGTGCTCCACCGCGGCCCGGTAGCTGCGCCGGGTGTTTTCCCGGGTGCCGGCCTGCAGATAGCGATCAACCTTGTTCATTACGTCTTTCCTGCGCAAAACGCGCCTTGTTACGGACGGCGAGGGGCGGAAATTGCCCATCACATGCGATAACGCTCAATTATTTTATCAAAGACTGAATGTTTCTTTGTGCTATTTTTATACATAACGTAGTATGTAAATACGTATTACGTAATACGGTATGAAATCGTAGGAGCGAAGACATGGCGCGTGGCGGCGTAAACAAGGTGATTGTCCTCAGGGCGCGGGACTCGTTGCTGGCACGCGGCGAGAACCCGAGCATCGACGCCGTACGTATCGAGCTGGGCAATACCGGCTCGAAAACCACCATTCACCGCTACCTCAAAGAGATCGAGTCGTTCGAACCGCGACCGCAAACTTCCCGCGAACAACTGAGCGAAGAGCTGACAGCGCTGGTCGGCGGCCTCGTGGATAGGCTGACGGAAGAGGGGCGGGAAGCGACTGACCTGGCCCAGGCCGAGTTCGATCAGCAGCGCGCAGCGTTTGCCGAGCAGCTCGACGCCGCACAGGCGCAACTCGCTGCGCTGCAACGCCAATTCGATATCCAGAACAGCGCCCTGGCCGCGCAAGCCGAAGAACTGCAGCTCTGCCAGACCAGCCTGCAAACCGAGATCACCCGCAATGCCCGCTTGAGCCAGCACAGCAGTGACCTGGAACTGCGGGTCCAGGAAAAAGACGAGCAGATCCGCTCCCTGGAAGAAAAGCACCAGCATTTACGCGAAGCCCTGGAGCACTACCGCAACGCGGTCAAGGAGCAGCGCGAGCAGGAACAGCGGCGCCACGAGGGCCAGGTGCAGCAGGTGCAGGTCGAACTGCGGCAATTGCAGCAGACCCTGATGCTCAAGCAGGACGAACTCACCCGCCTGAACCGCGACAACGAGCGCCTGTTGAGTGAAGCCCGCCAGCAGGCGAAGGCCACGGCCACCCAGGCCGACGCGATGCAGCGCCTGAGCGAGGAAAACGCCCACCTGAACACCGCCGTGGCCAGGGCCGAAGGCGCCCGCGAGCTGCTGCTGGAACAAGTCGGCGTGTCAAGCGATGAAATCAAGACGCTGCAAGGCGCGGTCACGCAGGCCCGCCAGCAGGTAGTGGACGCCGAGCGGCAACTTGAGCAAACCCGCGAGCAGGTAACCGCATTCCAACAGACGATCAAACAATCCGAAGAAGGTGAAGCCCATGACCAGTAAAACTGTTGAGCGTAACGACGTGGCGGCAGCGCGTTCGAGCCTGAAGACAGCCCACGAGCGCTTCGTTGAAATGCTGTTGACCGGTGACCGGATCAATCCTCTCTCGTCATCGCGGCCAGCGCTACCGACGTTGCAGCGGTCCGCGTCTCCACACCCAGCTTGATGTAGATGTGCTCAAGGTGCTTGTTCACCGTCCTTGGGCTCAATTGCAGGATGTCGGCAATGTCCTTGTTGGTCTTGCCGCAGGAGACCCAGCGCAGCACCTCGACCTCGCGTTCGGTCAGGTGAAAGCGCTGGGACAAGCGTGTGAACACCTGCGCGTCATCGAAACCCACCGGTTGCGCAGCGCTGCGTGCCGATTGCAACGTGCGCGCCGTGCGCAGGTGTGAGGCGACCCGCGCGATCATCTCGGCGCACTGGATCGGCTTGGTGACGTAGTCGATGGCACCGGCCTCGAAGCCCTTGACCACATGATCGGTGTCGGTCAGGGCCGTCATGAACAGCACCGGAATGTTCGAAGCCTCCGGCTGCTGCTTGATCTGCCGGCAGGTCTCGAAACCGTCCAGCCCCGGCATCATCGCGTCCAGCAGGATCAGGTCGGGGCGCCGGCGCTGGATGCGCGCCAGGGCGCTGCTGCCGTCCAAAGCCACCAACACCATGTAGCCGGCTTCATCCAGGGCATCGGACAACAGCGCGAGGTTGTCCGGGGTGTCGTCGACAATCAGGATGACGCCTTTTTCATTCGCCTGGGTGATGGCGTTCATGGAGCACCTCCTTGAGTTGCAGGCTCAGTTCGTCGAGGCGGAACCCCTTGGCCAGCGTGCGCAGGTCGGCAATGAAGCCGGCGCTTGCAATGCTGTCGCGTTCGATGGCATCGAGTTTGTTCTGGATGCCGCGCACGTGGCCGAGCCCGCACAGCTCATACAGATCTTCCAGGTCCTGGCGCGGCGGCAGCACCCAGGGCGTCTTTGTCTCGACACGGTTGAGCGGACGGTGCCGCCACTCAAGCTGCAAATGGTGTTTGAGTCGGTCGAGCAAATGCCGCAGGTGCACCGGCTTGGCCAGGTAGTCGTGGCCGAGGTTGTCATCGGGGGAGGTGTTGGCGTTGGCCGACAGCACGATCACCGGCACGTTCGAGCCTGCGTTATGGCGGATCATGCGGATGGTGGCCCAGCCGTCCATGTCCGGCATGGACAGGTCCATCAGGATCAGGTCCGGATGCAGCAGCGACACCTGGCGCACCGCGTCCATGCCGTTCTCGGCCTGGACGATGTCGAAGCCGAGCGGGGCGAGCATGCCGCTGATGACCTTGCGGTGTTCGATGTGATCGTCGACCACCAGTACCCGCCGTCGTGCGCCTTCGTAGCCGATCACATCGTGGTTGGCGTCCTCGACGGCCTTGGGCACCCGCACTTCGGAAAGAAACAGGCGCACCTGGAAGCGCGTGCCTTCGCCCGGTGTGCTGGACACCGACAATGCGCCGCCCATCAGTGAGGTGAGCATGCGGGTGATGGTCAGCCCCAGCCCCACGCCGTTGTCCTGGCGGGTCTGGCCGCCGCGTTCGAAGGGTTGGAAGATCCTGTCGATCTGCTCCGGGGCGATGCCGATGCCGGTGTCGATGATGTCGAAGATCGCGGTTTCCCGGCGATAACTGACGCGCAGCAGCACTTCGCCGCGGTCGGTGAAGTTGACCGCATTGCCCAACAGGTTGATCAAAATCTGCCGCACGCGCTTTTCGTCGCCGCGCACCACCATCGGCATGCGCCCCTCAAGTTCCAGGCGAAAGCCCAGGTTCTTGTGTCTGGCGGTGCTGGCGAAGATTTTTTCCAGGTCGTGGAGAAATTCCTGGAAGAGGATTTCCGAGGGCTCCAGGCGCAACTTACCGGCCTCGATCTTGGCCACGTCCAGCAAGCCGTCGATCAGCGACAACAGGTGCGAGCTGCTGCGCATGATGGTTGCCAACGGGTCCTGGTGCTGGGCCGGCGTGAGCCCATCGCGTTGCAGGATCTGGGTAAACCCCAGGATGCTGTTGAGCGGGGTGCGCAGCTCATGGGACAAGCCGGTGATGTAGCGGCTCTTGGCGGCGTTGGCGGCTTCGGAAGCTTCCTTGGCTTCCTGCAGGGCCTGGTCGGTTTTCTCGTGGGCTTCGATTTCCTGGATCAGCAAGGACGTCTGGCGTTCGGATTCTTCCTGGGCGACCCGCCGGCTTTCCCGGGTCAGCACGATCCACCAGGCCAGCACCCCGGCCGATACGCACACCATCAGGAATGCCTTGAGAAACGCCAGGGTCAGCAGGTGCTGGGCTTGTGGTGACTGATCGACCAGGCCATGGGCGACCTGGTTGTAGATCAGCGCCAGTCCGCCGGATGACCCCGCCATCAGGATCGCCAGCAAGCCCAGGTATTGCGCCAGCCGCGTGTGCAGGTAGCGGCGCGGCAGGCGCGGCAGCAGCCGGGTGATCAGGTCTTCGAGTTGCAGCGACAGCCGTGCCCGCGACTTGCACTGGTCGGCGCAGCGCGCATCCAGCGAACAGCACAGCGAGCAGATCGGTGAACGGTAGGCCGGGCAGTAGGCCATGTCCGGCGTTTCGAAGTGGTTGTTGCACAGGCCGCAGCGCAGGTTGTCCTGGGCGCCGGTGGGGTAGAGCAGGTGGCTGTCGCTGCTGCGGGCGATGTAGTAGCGGCCTTGGGTCAGCCAGGCCAGCAGGGGCGCGGTGATCAGCGCGATGGTCAGCGAGATCAGCGGCGGCGCCGCCTGGGCCAGCGAGCCGAACAACCCGAAGTGCGCGCAAAACGAGGCCAGCGAAGCGATCAGCATGGCGCCCACGCCCACCGGGTTGATGTCGTACAGGTGCGCGCGCTTGAACTCGATGTGTTGCGGTGACCAGCCCAGCGGCTTGTTGATCACCAGGTCGGCGACCAGCGCGCCAATCCAGGCGATCGCCACATTGGCGTAGAGCCCCAGCACCTGCTCGATGGCATCGAACACGCCCAGTTCCATCAGCACCAGGGCAATGGCAACGTTGAACACCAGCCAGATCACCCGCCCCGGATGGCTGTGGGTGACGCGGGCGAAGAAATTCGACCAAGCCAGGGAGCCGGCGTAGGCGTTGGTCAGGTTGATCTTGATCTGGGAAATGATCACGAACAGGGTCATGGCCGCCAGTGCCCACTCCGGCGAGCTGAAGACATAGCGATAGGCGACCAGGTACATCTGCGTCGGTTCGGCGGCCCGCTCGATGGGCACTTCGTATTGCAGGGCGAGAAACGCCAGGAACGCCCCGGCCATGATTTTCACGGCGCCGGGTATGATCCAGCCGGGGCCGGCCATCAGCAACGCCGCCCACCAGCGCTTGCGGTTGCGCCGGGTCTTTTCCGGCAGGAAGCGCAGGTAGTCGACCTGCTCGCCAATCTGCGTGACCAGCGACAACGCCACGCTGAACGCTGCACCGAACAGCAGCAGGTCGAAGGTACTGCCTTCGCCTTCGCGCCCGGAAAAGGTCAGCCAGTCGCTCAGGGCCGTGGGGTTCTTGCAGATCACGAACACGTACGGCACCAGCAGCAGGACCAGCCACAGCGGCTGCGACCACATCTGCAGGCGGTTGATCAGGGTGATGCCGTACGCCACCAGCGGGATCACGATCACCGAACAGATGACGTAGGCCAGCGCCAGGGGGATGTGGAAATACAGCTCAAGCGCCAGGGCCATGATGGCCGCTTCCAGGGCAAAGAACAGGAAGGTGAAGCTGGCGTAGATCAGCGAGGTGATGGTCGATCCGATGTAGCCGAAGCCGGCGCCGCGGGTCAGCAGGTCCATGTCCACGCCATAACGCGCCGCGTAATAGCTGATGGGCAGGCCGGTGAAGAAGATCACCAGGGCCGCGGCGAGGATCGCCCAGGCTGTATTGGTGAAGCCGTAACTCATCACCAGCGCACCGCCAATCGCCTCCAGCGCGAGGAACGACACCGCGCCGATGGCGGTGTTGGCGATGCGCAGTTCCGACCACTTGCGAAACGACTTGGGCGTGAAGCGCAGCGCGTAGTCTTCCATGGTCTCGTCGGCGACCAGCCGGTTGTAGTCGCGGCGGATTTTGATGATGCGCTGGGAGCCTGGAGTGTGCACGGTACGCGTCCGCAGAAGAGGGGGCCGATAGGGCGAGGCGAAGCAATTTCTGTGCCCCGGCAGGTTCGGCAAGGCCGCGATGATGCCCGTCAATGGCGGCGCTGGCGGTAAGTCAAATGACGTATGGCGCTACGTCATGCTGCGTATACCGCCTTTGGGTCGTCGGCTTCATGCTCCGCTCACCTCGTGACGAAACGCCATCTAGAGCGTTCGCCGAGCCTTACCCGCACAGGAGCCGCACCATGGAAAAAGCACTACAGGGCGCGAGAAGCCGACTTCCACGACGGCTGTCGCTGGGGGCCGCCGCGCTGTCGCTGATTGCCGCGAGCATTTTCAGTCAGTCGGCACTCGCCGATGACGCCAACACCACCGGCCTGGCCGTGACCGCCACCGAAGTCACCGTCGGCCAGCTGCATTCGGCCACCGGCACCATGGCGATCTCGGAAACCGGTTCGATCCAGGCCGAACGGCTGGCCATCGACCAGATCAACGCCTCAGGCGGGATTTTGGGTCGCCAGATCAAGGTCGTGCAGGAAGATGGTGCATCGGACTGGCCAACGTTCGCCGAAAAGGCGCGCAAGCTGCTGGTCGGCGACAAGGTGGCAGCGGTGTTCGGCTGCTGGACCTCGGCCTCGCGCAAGGCGGTGTTGCCGGTGTTCGAGAAAGAAAACGGCTTGCTCTACTACCCGACGTTCTACGAAGGCCTGGAGCAGTCCAAGAACGTGATCTACACCGGCCAGGAAGCCACCCAGCAGATTCTTGCGAGCCTGGACTGGATCGCCAAGGAGAAGGGCGCCAAGACCTTCTACCTGATCGGTTCGGACTACATCTGGCCGCGCACCTCGATGAAGATCGCCCGCAAGCACATTGAGAACGTGCTGCACGGCACCGTGGTCGGCGAAGACTACTACCCGTTGGGCAACACCCAGTTCGGTTCGTTGATCAACAAGGTCAAGCTGAAAAAGCCTGACGTGGTGTTCGCCGCAGTCGTCGGCGGTTCCAACGTGGCGTTCTACAAGCAGCTCAAGGCCGCCGGCGTGACGGCAGCCAAGCAGAACCTGCTGACGCTGTCGGTGACCGAAGATGAGCTGCTGGGCATCGGCGGGGAAAACATGGCCGGCTTCTATGCCTCGATGAAGTACTTCCAGAGCCTGGACAACCCCAACAACAAAGCCTTCGTCGACGCCTTCAAGGCCAAGTACGGCAAGGATGCGGTGATGGGCGACGTGACCCAGGCAGCCTACCTCGGCCCGTGGCTGTGGAAGGCGGCAGTGGAGAAGGCCGGCAGCTTCGACATCGACAAGGTGGTGGCCGCATCGCCTGGCATCGAGCTGAAAACCGCGCCTGAAGGCTACGTGAAGATCCACGACAACCATCATCTGTGGAGCAAGACCCGCATCGGTGAAGCCCAGGCCGACGGCCAGTTCAAGGTGATCTACGAGTCCGACCTGATCGAGCCGAACCCTTTCCCCAAAGGTTATCAATAAGCCTTGTGCACCGTGAGGGCGCGCAGCCCTCACGTTCCCACGCCACGCGCTAATCATTCGGAGACCACCACCATGCAATGGCTATCTGATTTCGGTGCCATCGTGGTCATGCAGGGGTTCAACGGGCTTTCCGTGTTCTGCGTGCTGCTGCTCATGGCCCTGGGGCTGGCGATCATTTTCGGCCAGATGGGCGTCATTAACATGGCCCACGGCGAATTTCTCACCGTGGGCGCCTACACCACCTACGTGCTGTCGACGCTGGTGCAGAACTACCTGCCGTCGATGCAGCCGTACTATTTCTTCTTCGCCATCGCCTTGTCGTTCCTGGTCGCGGGCTCGCTGGGCTGGGTGGTCGAGCGGGTGATGATCAGTCGCCTGTATCACCGCCCGCTGGACACGCTGCTGGCCACCTGGGGCCTGTCGCTGGTGATGCAACAGGCGCTGCGCTCGATCTTTGGCGCGCGGGAAGTCAGCGCCAATCCGCCGGAGTGGCTGATGGGCGCGGTCAACCTGACCGATTCCATCGAGATCCCGCGCAACGGCCTGTTCGTCATGGCGCTGACTGTGCTGCTGACCGCCGGCGTGTTCCTCATGTTGTACCGCACCCGCTGGGGCTTGCAGGTACGGGCGACGGTGCAGAACCGCGTCATGAGCCGGGCGGTGGGCATCAACACCCGTGAAGTGGACCGCATGACCTTTGCCCTCGGCTGCGGCGTGGCCGGGGTGGCAGGGGCGGCGTTCACCACCATCGGCTCGACCGGCCCGACCGCAGGCTCCCTGTACATCGTCGACACCTTCCTGGTGGTGGTGTTCGGCGGCGCGCAGAGCCTGCTGGGCACGATCGCCTCGGCGTTCACCATCGCCCAGACGCAGTCGGTCTCGGAGTTCTTCATGAGTGGATCGATGGCCAAGGTGCTGACCCTGTCGGCCGTGATCCTGATTCTGTTGCTGCGCCCGCAAGGGTTGTTCGCAAGCAAAGTGCGCAAGTAGGGGCTGCCGATGAACACGATAGACAAACTCATGGGCGGCCGGCAGGGCGTGGTTGGCCTGCTGATTCTCGCCGCGCTGATCCTGGTGGTATTTCCGCTCACCCTCGACGCGTTCCGCTTGAACATGGTCGGCAAATACCTGACGTACGCCTTCGTCGCCGTGGGCCTGGTGCTGTGCTGGGGTTATGGCGGCATCCTGAGCCTGGGGCAGGGCGTGTTCTTCGGGCTGGGCGGCTACTGCATGGCGATGTTCCTCAAGCTTGAGGCCAGCGACCCGGAAAGTACCAAGATCCAGTCGACGCCGGGGATCCCCGACTTCATGGACTGGAACCAGATCACCGAGCTGCCAGCCCTGTGGGTGCCGTTCCACAGTTTCAGCTTCACCGTGATCGCGGTGGTTGCCGTGCCGGTCATCCTCGCCCTGGTGATCGGTGCAGCACTGTTCAAGCGCCGCGTGGGCGACGTGTACTTCTCCATCGTTACCCAGGCCATCGCGCTGATCCTCACCGTGCTGATCATCGGCCAGCAGGGCCTGACCGGCGGCGTCAACGGCATCACCGACCTGAAAACCCTGCTCGGCTGGGACATCCGCGGCGATGGTGCCAAGCTGATCCTGTACTTCATCAACGCCGTGCTGCTGCTGGGCTGCATCCTGATCGGCAAGTTCATCCTCGCTTCCAAGCTCGGCCGACTGCTGATGGCGATGCGCGACAAGGAAGAGCGCGTGCGCTTCTCCGGTTACGACGTCGCCGGCTTCAAGATCTTCGTGTATTGCGTGGCTGCCGGGTTCTCCGCGATTGGCGGGGCGATGTTCGCCTTGCAGGTGGGGTTCATGTCGCCGTCGTTCGTCGGCATCGTGCCGTCGATCGAGATGGTCATCTTCGCTGCCGTGGGCGGGCGCATGTCGCTGTTGGGCGCGGTCTACGGCTCGCTGCTGGTCAACTATGGCAAGACCTACTTCTCCGAATCCTTCCCGGAACTGTGGCTGTACCTGATGGGCGGGCTGTTCATCGCCGTGGTCATGTACTTCCCCAACGGCCTGGCGGGGGTCTGGGAGACTCACGGGCGCAAATGGCTCGCGCGGCTGCTGCCGGCGCGCAAGGTCGCGGTCGTGGCCCCGGCGGTCAAGGCCGAGGCGCCAACTGCAACTCCAAGTGAAGCTCCGACAACCTCCCGTTCGATGGAGACTCAAGCATGAGCCAGGCGACTGCTTTTCACATGCCCAAGCCGGTGCTGGCCATCGAAGGGCTGACCGTTTCGTTCGATGGCTTCAAGGCGGTGGACAACCTCAACCTGTACATCGACCGCAACGAAGTGCGCGTGGTCATCGGCCCCAACGGGGCAGGCAAGACCACGGTGCTCGATCTGATCTGCGGCAAGACCCGCACCACCAGCGGCAGCATCGAGTTCAAGGGGCGCGAGCTGACGAAGATGAAGGAATACGACATCGTCCGCGCCGGCGTCGGCCGCAAGTTCCAGACGCCGTCGATCTACGACAACCTGACGGTGTTCGAGAACCTGGAAATGTCCTTCCCCAAAGGCCGTACGGTGTTCGGCGCGCTGTTCTTCAAGCGCAGCGCCGAGGTGGTGCAACGGGTCCACGAGGTGGCGGCGGACATCTTCTTGGGCGAGCTGTTGCAGCAGCACGCGGGGCTGTTGTCCCACGGCCAGAAGCAGTGGCTGGAAATCGGCATGCTGCTGATGCAGGACCCGGAGCTGCTGATGCTCGACGAGCCGGTGGCCGGGATGAGCGTCAGTGAGCGGGCGCAGACCGCCGAGCTGCTCAACCGCATCAGCCAGGGCCGCTCGGTGCTGGTGATCGAGCACGACATGGAGTTCGTGCAGAGCATCGCGCACAAGGTCACGGTGCTGCACCAGGGCAAGGTGCTCGCCGAGGGCAGCATGGAGTCGGTGCAGAAAAACCCGAAAGTCATCGAAGTCTACCTGGGCCACTGAGGAGCACGGCATGTTTGCAATCAATCAGCTGGCCTGCGGCTACGGCCAGAGCCAGATCCTGCACGACCTCGACCTGAACGTCGCCAAGCAGGAAATCGTCGCGGTCATGGGCCGCAACGGCATGGGCAAGACCACGCTGTTCAAGAGCCTGATGGGCATCCTGCCGCAATGGCGCGGCCAGGTGAGCGTCGGCGGTGTGGAGATTTCCGCCATGGAAACCCATGCCCGGGTCGATCACGGTCTGGCCTACGTGCCGCAGGGGCGGATGATCTTCCCGGCGATGACCGTCCTGGAGAACATCCAGACCGGCCTGCCGGCGGCGGCCAGGGGCAAGGTGCCAGAAGACCTGTACGCGTTGTTCCCGGTGCTGTTCGACATGCGCAGCCGGCGCGGCGGCAACCTCTCCGGCGGCCAGCAGCAACAACTGGCGATCGCCCGTGCCCTGGCGACCAACCCCAAGGTGCTGCTGCTCGACGAGCCAACCGAGGGCATCCAGCCGTCGGTGATCAAGGACATCGCCCGCACCCTCAAGGAGATCCGCAACCTGCGCGACCTGACCATCGTCGTTTCCGAGCAGGTGCTGTCGTTCACCCTGGAAATCGCCGACCGTTTCCTGGTGATCGAGAAGGGCCGCTTCGTGGTCGAGGAAACCCGCGCTAACGTCGATGAGGCCACGATCAGCCGCTATCTGTCGGTGTAACTCGTTGATACAGCTCGCGGGCAGGGCCCGTTGAAATAGCCACTACACTCAAACCCGATCGCTTGAACCATTGTCACCGCAAGGCCCGCGCTTAGTGAAGTCGTGCAGGTCTCGGGCGTTCGTTCGCCTGCGATCGGGAAATTTTCCATCCAAGGAGAAATGCAATGACCGAAGTGTTGATCAAAGTAGACCTGAATCAGCCAGCCACGGAAAACGAGCAGATTCACAACCGCTGGCACCCGGACATCCCGATGGCGTGCTGGGTCAAGCCTGGTGACGACTTCATCCTGGAAACCTACGACTGGACGGCGGGCGCGATCAAGAACGACGACGACGCCAGCGACGTGCGCGATGTCGACCTGTCCACCGTGCACTACCTGTCGGGGCCGGTGGGCGTACACGGCGCCGAGCCGGGCGACCTGCTGGTGGTCGACCTGCTCGACATCGGCGCCAGGGCCGACTCGCAGTGGGGCTTCAACGGCTTCTTCTCGCGGCAGAACGGTGGCGGTTTCCTCACCGACCATTTCCCTTCGGCGCAAAAAGCCATCTGGGACTTCAAGGGCATGATGACCAGCTCGCGGCACATTCCCGGCGTGGAGTTCGCCGGCCTGATCCACCCCGGCCTGATCGGCTGCCTGCCCGATCACAAGATGCTCGCCGAGTGGAACCGTCGCGAGCAGGAGCTGATCAACACCAACCCCGAGCGCGTACCGCCGCTGGCCAACCCGCCATTCGCCAAGACCGCCCACCTGGGCAAGATGAAAGGCCCCGAGCGCGACATGGCCGCCGCCACTGGCGCGCGGACCGTGCCGCCACGCGAACACGGTGGTAACTGCGACATCAAGGACCTGTCCCGGGGTTCCAAGGTGTTCTTCCCGGTGTATGTCGACGGCGCTGGCCTGTCGGTGGGCGACCTGCACTTCAGCCAGGGTGACGGCGAAATCACCTTCTGCGGCGCCATCGAAATGGCCGGCTGGGTGCACATGCGCGTCGAACTGATCAAGGGCGGCATGGAGAAGTACGGGATCAGGAGCCCGATCTTCAAGCCAAGCCCGATCATCCCGACGTACAACAAGTACCTGATCTTCGAAGGGATCTCGGTGGATGAAAGCGGCAAGCAGCACTACCTGGACGTCAACATCGCCTACAAGCAGGCCTGCCTGAACGCCATCAACTACATGACCAAGTTCGGTTATTCGCCTGCACAAGGTTATGCATTGCTGGGCTCGGCGCCGGTGCAGGGGCATATCAGCGGGGTCGTCGACATTCCGAACGCCTGCGCCACGTTGTGGCTGCCGACGGAGATCTTCCAGTTCGACATCAACCCGAGTGCCAACGGGCCGACGCGCTACATCGACGGCAGCATCGACCTGCCGATCGCGCCGGACAAGTAGTCACGCCAGTGTTTGCGGCGCCCGGCAGGTGCCTGGTGCCGCAACTCATCAGGGAAGAACAGTCACTTTTGCGGAGTAGGTTTCATGGCCATGTACGAATACGATTGCCCCGAGTGCGGTTATTTCACGGCGATGCGGCCGATGGCGGACAGCGCCTTGCCCTGCGATTGCCCGACATGCGGGACGTCCAGCCTGCGGGTGATCCTTTCGGCGCCGGGCCTGGCGACCATGGCCGGCAACACGCGCAAGGCCATCGCCGCCAACGAACGCAGCGCCCATGCACCGAAAACTGTGGATGAATATCGCGACAGCGCCCGCCACCCCAAGGGTTGCGGTTGCTGCGGACCGAGCAAGAAAGTCGAACCGAGCAAGGCCAACCCCCATGCCCTCAAGGGCAAGGCCTCGGGCCGGCCGTGGATGATCAGCCACTGAGCGGGCGCGGGCCTACCAGCCCTTGACCCCGCTCATGTCCGGCAACTTGTGGGCGATGCCCTTGTGACAGTCGATGCACGTCGCTTCGCCATTGGCCAGCGACGTCGAGTGCATGGCCGCCGCGCGCTTGCTCTGGCGGGTGAAGTCCATGAACTCGAAGTTGTGGCAGTTGCGACATTCCCGTGAATCGTTGGCCTTGAGCCGCGCCCATTCGTGTTCGGCCAGTTCGCGGCGCAGGGTGAGGAACTTGTCGCGGGTGTCGATGGTGCCGAAGATCTTGCCCCAGACTTCCTTGGAGGCCTGCATCTTGCGCGCGATCTTGTGGGTCCACTCGTGGGGCACGTGGCAGTCCGGGCAACTGGCGCGCACGCCGGAGCGGTTGGTGTAGTGGATGGTTTCCTGCAACTCGACGAACACGTTGTCGCGCATCTCATGGCACGAGGTGCAGAATTTTTCGGTGTTGGTCAGCTCCAGCGCCGTGTTGAAACCACCCCAGAACACGATCCCGGCAATGAAACCGCCCAGCGTCAGGAACCCCAGGCTGAAGTAGACGCTGGGCCGACGCAGGATGCCCCAGTACTCCTTAAGCAGGGCGAACAGTGCTTTCATGTTGCCTCCTCAAGGTTTCTTTTCGGCGTTGGCGTCGTCTTGCAGGATCTTGTCGATGGTCTCGAAGCTGTTGCCCACCAGCGGCAGCACGTCTTTTTGCGGCACGTGGCACTGGGTGCAGAAGTAGCGGCGCGGCGACACCGCCGCCAGCGCCTGGCCGTCGCGGTCCATGTAGTGGGTGATGCTGATCGCGGTGGCCTGGGTCCGCGGGCTGTTGGCCCGGCTGTGGCAGGCCAGGCATTTGTTGCCGTTCTTGTCGACCTGGTAGCCGCGAATGCTGTGGGGAATGGTCGGCGGTTGCTCGGGGTAGTTGCGCTCGCGCTTGATGTCCTTGTTTTCATCCTCGGCCAAAGGCGGGGCGGGCCGCTCCTGGGTGATGGTGCCGCCAGGGCGACGCCCGTCCGGGGCCGGGGCATCCAGCGGATAATTGACCTCGGCGGCGAACACAGCGCCGATCACGGCAAACAACAGCAACGGCAGGATTCGAAAGGGCATGACGGTTCTCCTCAAGCCGCGCTGATCAACTCGATGCGGATGGCGCATTTCTTGTAGTCGGTCTGCTTGGAGATCGGGTCGGTGGCGTCGAGCGTGACCTTGTTGATCAGCTTGTTGGCATCGAAGAACGGCACGAACACCAGCCCCCGTGGCGGCTTGTTGCGCCCGCGGGTTTCGATGCGCGCGCGGATCTCGCCGCGCCGGCTGATCAGCTTCACCTCGCTGCCGCGCCGCGCCTTCATGGCCTTGGCGTCTTCGGGGTGCATGTAGACCAGGGCGTCGGGCACCGCGCGGTACAGCTCTTCGACCCGCTGGGTCATGGTGCCGGTGTGCCAGTGTTCGAGCACGCGGCCGGTGGCGAGCCAGAACGGATAGTCGGCGTCCGGCGATTCGGCCGGCGGTTCGTAGGGCAGGGCGAAGATGATCGCCTTCTTGTCGGGGTAGCCGTAAAACTGCACTTCGCTGCCGGCTTCGACGTAGGGGTCGAGCCCTTCGCGGTAACGCCAGCGGGTTTCCTTGCCTTCGACCACCGGCCAGCGCAGGCCCCGTTCGTTGTGGTAACTGTCGAACGGCGCCAGGTCATGGCCGTGGCCGCGACCGAACTGGGCGTATTCCTCGAACAGGCCTTTTTGCGGGTAGAAACCGAAAGCCTTGGCTTCATCGTTCTTGAAGCCGGCCTGGATCTGCTCCACCGGGAACTGATCCACCTGGCCATTCTTGTACAGCACGTCGAACAGGGTCTTGCCCTTGTATTGCGGAGCTTTGGCCAACAGCTCGGCGGGCCAGACCTCGTCGGTGGTGAAGCGCTTGGAGAACTCCATCAGTTGCCACAGATCGGATTTGGCATCCCCCGGCGCGCTGACCAGTTGGTGCCAGAACTGGGTGCGACGCTCGGCATTACCGAACGCGCCTTCCTTCTCCACCCACATCGCAGCGGGCAGGATCAGGTCGGCCGCCTGGGCGCTGACCGTGGGGTAGACGTCGGAGACGATCACGAAGTTTTCCGGGTTGCGCCAGCCCGGCAGCACTTCCTGCATGATGTTCGGCCCGGCGTGCATGTTGTTGCTGGCCTGGGTCCAGTAGACGTTGAGCACGCCGTCCTTGAGCATGCGGCTCTGTTGTACGGCGTGGAAACCGACCTTTTCCTGGATCGTGCCTTCGGGCAGCTTCCAGATCTTTTCCGCCGTGGCGCGGTGCTTGGGATTGGTCACCACCAGGTCGGCGGGCAGGCGGTGCGAGAAGGTGCCGACCTCCCGCGCGGTGCCGCAGGCCGAGGGCTGGCCGGTCAACGAGAACGGACTGTTGCCCGGCTCGCTGATCTTGCCGGTGAGCAGGTGGATGTTGTACACCAGATTGTTCGCCCAGACGCCGCGGGTGTGCTGGTTGAAACCCATGGTCCAGAACGACACGACCTTGCGCTTGGGGTCGGCATACAGCTCGGCGAGGTTTTTCAGGCGCTGCGCATCGACCCCGGTTTCCTTCGCGGTGCGCTCCAGGGTGTAGGGCTTGACGAAGGCGGCGAACTGCTCGAACGACATGTCGCTCCAGGTGTTGGCCTTGTCAGCGTTCTTCGCATTCTTCTCTCTCGGGTCGTCGGGGCGCAGGCCGTAGCCGATATCCTCGGCGCCCTTGGCGAAACGCGTGTGCTTGCTGATGAAGTCCTTGTTCACCGCTCCGCTTTCGATGATGTGATTGGCGATGTAGTTGAGGATGAACAGATCGGTCTGCGGCTTGAACACCATGGGGATGTCGGCCAGCTCGAAGCTGCGGTGTTCGAAGGTCGACAGCACCGCGACCTTGACGTGGGGCTGGCTCAGGCGCCGGTCGGTGACGCGGCTCCACAGGATCGGGTGCATCTCGGCCATGTTCGAGCCCCAGAGCACGAAGGCGTCGGTGGCCTCGATGTCGTCGTAGCAACCCATCGGTTCGTCCATGCCGAAGGTGCGCATGAAGCCCATCACCGCCGAGGCCATGCAATGCCGGGCGTTGGGGTCGATGTTGTTGCTGCGAAAGCCGGCCTTCATCAGTTTGTTGGCGGCGTAGCCTTCCCACACCGTCCATTGCCCGGAGCCGAACATGCCTATGGATTCGGGGCCCTTGCTCTTGAGCGCCTGCTTGTACTTCTGTGCCATGATGTCGAAGGCCTGGTCCCAGCTGATCGCCTGGAACTCGCCCTGCTTGTCGAACTGGCCGTCCTTCATGCGCAGCAACGGCTGGGTCAGGCGGTCGACGCCGTACATGATCTTCGACAGAAAATAACCCTTCACGCAGTTCAGCCCACGATTGACCTCGGCCTTGACGTCGCCGTGGGTGGCGACCACGCGATTGTCACGGGTGGCAACCATCACGCTGCAACCGGTGCCGCAGAAACGGCAGGGCGCCTTGTTCCAGTCGAGGGTGACCATGTCCGCTTCGGTGATCAGGTTGCTGGCGGAGGTGACAATCGGCAGGCCGGCCGCAGCCGCCGCAATCGCAGCGGCCTGGGCCTTGACGAATTCCCGGCGACTCATGCTCATTGGAGGTCTCCCGCGGAGTCGAGCACTTCGTGATAGATCAGCGCGGCGTTGAGCACGCCGGGCAGGTTGTTGATCTGTTCGATGCGTTGCAGGATCTGCTCTTCGTGACGGGTCTCGAGCACCACCACCAACTTGCCGGCGGCACTTTCCTGATGCAGTTCCAGATTCTCCAGCAGGCGCAGGTTGGCCTTCACCGCCTCGAACAGTTCGGGTCGGGCAAGTACCACAAGGCTGGCGATATGCAGGGTTTCGTCCATGGTCTGGCTCCAACGGATTGAGGTTTTGGCGTCGATCAGTTGGGCGGTCCTGGCGGGCCGTAGAGCATTTGCAGGAACCAGACGATGAAGCCGTAGCCACCGACAATGGCGACCGACAGCAGGGGGAACAGGCAGACGACAAGGAACAGGAACAGCCGCGTTTCCTTGCGACGCTGGTTTTTTTGTTCTGCGGGCAATGACATCGTGAGGCCTCCAGCCGAACTTGCTGGAGAGACTAGTTCACTTAAAAAAGTTGTGGTTATTGGCAAGGAGTTTGGCGACAGGCGGTGGGAAGTTGTTGATCGCTATATAAATTAGTTGATAGCGCTTTGTTGGGGCGTACGCACAATCATCTTGTGACACACACCATCACTTGTGGGAGCGAGCCTGCTCGCGATGGCGGAGTGTCAGGCACCGATGGTGTCGGATGTGCCGGCCTCATCGCGAGCAAGCTCGCTCCTACAGAGATTGATGTTGTCCCTGTGGGAGCGGGCTTGCCCGCGATGGCGGAGTGTCAGGCGCTGATGATGTTGGGTGGGCCGGCCCCATCGCGAGCAGGCTCGCTCCCACACTGTCCGCGGTCGAGCACAAAATCTGCATCCACCGCAAAAAACTGTGGGAGCGAGCCTGCTCGCGATGGCGATGTGTCAGGCGCCGATGATGTTGGATGTGCCGACCCCATCGCGAGCAAGCCCGCTCCCACACTGTCCGCGGTCGAGCACAAAATCTGTGTTCACCGAAAAAAACTGTGGGAGCGAGCCTGCTCGCGATGGCGATGTGTCAGGCGCTGATGACGTGGATGTGCGGGCCCTCACATGCCATTGGCAAACTCAGGATCGTCGGGGCGCAGGCGTTCGTTGAGGCCGCGCATGGCTTGGGCGTATTCAATCAGCACGCCTAGCGCCCAATCAGCACGCCGCCGGATGCGCAAGTCTTCGGCACTGGTGCTCTCCGGGCCATTCATCACCGATTCCACCTGCCGCACGATCAACTGCTCAGGTAAGTAGCAGACCCGGCAATTCTTGTAGCTGGAGGCCCGCAACTCCGACAGCGGATAGGCGCCACCCTGACCCGAAGACACACCCACCAACAACGCCGGTTTGTGCCCCAGTTCACGGTAACCGGCATACACGAACAGGTTCTTCAACGCCGGGCACGCCATGCCGTGCCATTCCGGGGTCAGCACCACCAGCGCATCGGCTTCGCGCAGCACGGCGCTGTGATCAGCCCACACGCCACCGACATCTTCGGCTGGCCACAAGGGTAGGGGCGCAGCACCGAGATCGATCACCCGAGGCTGTTCACACAGCGCCAACGCCTGCAAACGCGCCGCAAGAAACCCCGCGACCTTCGACGATTGGCTCGCACCCTGGCTGGAACCTGCGACAAGCACGATATTCAAGCTCATTTGGCCAACTCCTGACTGGATGCACGTTGCGCGGGTACACGTTTGCCGCGCGCCAGCGGCCAGAACAACTCCTCCTGCCAGCTCACCGGCTTCATGTCCTCGATGCCGTAGTGCTCAGGGCGCCTGCGGGTGATTTTCGCCGAGCCGAACAACACGTCCCAGAAGAACAGCAAGTTGCCGAAGTTGCCCTTGTAATGGGTCACGCCGTCATCGGCATTCAGCCCATGGTGCGCCGAGTGGGTGGCGGGCGTGGAAATGGTCCGTTCCAGCAACCACATCAGTGGACGCAGCGCCGGTATCCGGTAGAGTTTTTCGTCCCAGGGCACGCTGCTGTGGGCGGAGAAAATCACCAGCATCTTGACGATCAGGTAGCCGTAATACACCGGCGCCAGGCCCATGTAGATCAGCATCCCCGAGAACCACAGGCCGGGCATCAGCAGGTAGTAGAAGCTGTTGTTGCGATAGACGATGCGGATGCTCATGTAGGGCGCCGAATGATGCGCCCGGTGCAGCGAATACAGGAACGGCACCTTGTGGCTCAGGCGATGCCACCAGTATTGGGTCATGTCGTCCAGCACCAGGAACAGGCCCAGACCGAGCAGCCAGTGCACCCCGGCCAGGCTGTCTTTCAATTGCGGTGCGAAATGATCCAGCAACAGGCTGCTGAGCAAGGTCACCAGCGGCAGGGTCACGCCCATCAGCAGGCTGGAACCGAGGATTTCGATGATCACGTCGCGCCGCTGGCCACGGGGCTGGGTGAAGCAGGCGCAGGCGATTTCCAGGGCGATAAAGCCAATCAGGATGGCAAGGATGATCGGTACCGGACTGTTGGAGATTATTGTTGTATTCATGGCACTCTCTGGTTGGGGCCGATAATGGCAACGCCCGACAATAAGAAACCATGGGTCCAGCTCAAGCTATGCGCAAAACGGACAGAATCACCGTAAATCCGGTCAAGCCTTCGCCCGAACGATTTCATCGCGGCCCGCTGGGGCGGGTGCTGGAGCGCTATCTGGACAGTTGCACGCTCAAGGCCCGCAGCAACTACAGCATGGTTGCCCTCGAACAGCTGTGGCGCAAGGCGGCCAGCCATGATCCGGCCATCGGCCTGAAGCTGTTCTCGCATTTCACCCGCCAGGACTGGCACGTGCTGGCGCATGGCTGCCTGTACAGCGCCAACCTGGAGGAGTCGATTCGCTTCTGGGCGCGTTACGCACGCCTGGCTTCGGACATGGACAACATCGTGCTGGTCGAGGAGGGCGACTGCCTGGGGGTCGAGCTGCGCATCGAAGCCCCGGCGAGCCTGGCGCGGTATGTGGTCGAGCACTACTCGGTGATGTCGCTCAGCGTGCTGCGCATCGGCACCGGCCTGACCCTGCTGCCGATGCGCGCGTGTTTCGCCCATCCACGGCCGGCTTATCACGGGCAGTACAGCCAGTGGTTCGGCGACAACGTGCAGTTCGGGTGTGAGCACAATCGGTTGTATTTCACCCGTTCCAGCCTGCAAACGCCGTTGCAGACCCACAATGCCGGGATGATGGAAGTGGTGACCCAGGAACTTGACCGCCGCCTGGCGCAACTGCACCAACTCAGCGGCTGGGCCGGCCGGGTGGTGCAGGGGATTCGCCAGAGCCTGGTCGCGGGACAGCCTTGCAGCCTGGAGACCCAGGCGCAGGTGTTGAACCAAAGCCCCCGCACCCTGCGCCGGCGCCTGGACGAGGAAGGCATGACCTTCCGCTACCTGCTCGACCGGGTGCGGGCTGAGCTGGAGCAGTACCTCGAACTGCAAGGCGACACCCGCACCCAGATCGCCGCGCAACTGGGCTACAGCGACCTGGCCGCCTACGTCCACGCCCGAAAACGCTGGCAAGCCCTGTAGGAGCGAGCTTGCTCGCGATGGTGGGGTGTCAGGCGCTGATGAGGTTTGATGTGCTGGCCTCATCGCGAGCAAGCTCGCTCCTACAGTGTCTGCGGTCGTGCACAAAATCTGCGTTCACCGAAAGAACCTGTGGGAGCGGGCTTGCTCGCGAAGGCGGAGTGTCAGGCTCCGGTGATGTTGGATGTTTCGGCCTCATCGCGAGCAGGCTCGCTCCCACATTGGTCTTGGTCCTGCACAAAATCTGTATTCACCGAGAAACCTGTGGGAGCGAGCCTGCTCGCGATGGTGGCGAACGATGACACGGGCAATCAGGATGCCTTCGATAACCCATGTCCCGCACCCACTTCTTAAGTACCGTTACTTATTAAACTGCCTCCCATAACCAATTAAAAATCATCAAAACTCCCCAACTATTATCGAATCTGGCAGCTACTATCAAGATATCTAATACTCTGTTTGTACATGCTGAAAACTTGATTTTGTGGTCGTAGACTCCGTCGCAACCCGGTTCGAAAACACCGGAAACTACAACTATAAAAACAAGTGGAGTCACGAATGAGCAGTCAGATATCGTTCGAGGATCTTCCGCTGAGCCGCTTCCATATCCGGACGGTATTCAGTGGTACTGGAGGTCAATTCAGCGACGGATTCGTGCTTGGCATTATCGGCATTGCCGTCAGCATGGCCGCAGGCCCGCTGCAACTGACCGCGATCTGGATGGGCTTGCTGGGCGCAGCCTCGCTGGCCGGCCTGTTTCTTGGCAGCCTGTTTGCCGGACCTTTGGCAGACAAGTTTGGTCGTCGCAAAATCTTTGCCTGGGATATGTTGTTATTTGCCGGTATCTCGGCTTCGCAGTTCTTCGTTTCTTCTGCCGAACAATTACTGGTATTGCGCCTGCTACTTGGCCTGGTACTTGGTTTTGATTATGTCGTGAGCAAGTCGCTGGTCACCGAATTTGCCCCTCGTCGGTATCGCGGACGCCTGCTCAGCGTATTGGCGGCCGCCTGGGCGGCCGGTTACGTTGCGGCGTACCTGGTGGGTTTTGTGCTGCGCGACATGGGCCCCGACGCCTGGCGTCTCATGCTGGCCCTCAGTGGCGTCCCCGCATTGCTGATTCTGCCATTGCGCCTGGGCGTACCGGAGTCGCCGATCTGGCTGATGGCTCGCGGTCGCGGCGATGAAGCGATGGCGATCATCCGCAGCAAGTTCGGTCCCAACGTCACATTGCCTGCCGCAGCACCTGCGCCGGCGAAGAAACGCGGAAACTTCAGCGAGCTGTTCAGCCCGCGCTGGAGAAAGAACACCATCGTCGGTTGCGTGTTCTACACCTGCCAGGTCATCCCGTTCTTCGCCCTGGGCACGTTCTCGCCCCGGGTCCTCGAAGCGCTCAACGTGCAGGACAAATTCGTCGGCGGCCTGGTGTACAACGTGCTGCTGATGGTGGGCGCACTGCTTGGTCTGCTGATCATCGACCGCATCTCGCGCCGGACCTTCCTGGTCGGCACCTTCTACCTCAGCGCCGTTGGCTTGTCTGCGCTGGCCTATGGCGGCTTCGGGCCCATGGGCACGATCCTCGCGTTCGGCTTCTTCGCCTGCGTGCTGGCCGCCGCCGTGAACCTGGAATTCGTCTACCCACCCGAACTGTTCCCCACCCACCTGCGCGCCTCGGGTATTGGCCTGGCAGTGGCGTCCAGCCGTTTCGGCTCGGCATTCGCGACCTTCCTGCTGCCGATTGCCGTGCAACAACTGGGTGTGCACACCGCGTTGGGCGTATGCGTCGGAGTGCTGATCATCGGTGGCGTGGTTTGCCAGCTGTTCGCCCCGGAAACCAGCAAGGAAGACCTCTCCGGGGTCACTCCTGAAGGCGGGCCGACCAGCCACCCCCAGCCGACATTCGCCACTGACGGCAAATGACCGACTGACTGAAAAGACAGCACAAGCGAGGTCTCGGGATGTCATCCAGCAAACTCATCGACATGTATGCCGTGCAAGTGTTCATCGCAGTCGCGGAAGAGGGCAGCATGTCGGGCGCCGCCAATCGCCTGGGCATTTCCCAGTCCGGCGTGTCGCAGATGGTCCGCCAGCTCGAGGAAGAGCTGGGGGTGGTGCTGGTCGACCGTGGCACCCGGCCCATGACCCTGACCCCCTTCGGACTGGCCCTGCGCAATCGTGGTTCGGTGATCAGTGAAGAGCTGTTCAACCTCAAGGCGCAGGTGCTGGATGCCGGTCGTGGGGTCAAGCCGGACCTGCGCATCGGCCTGGTCGATTCGTTCGCAGCCACCTGTGGTTCGGCGTTCACCAAACAGTTGCTGGGCCAGGTGACGCAGTTGTCGGTGCGCACTGGCTTGAGTCCGCAGCAGGGCGAGTCGCTGCTGCGGCGCGACCTGGACCTGATCGTCACCAGCGATCCGATGATGGATACCAGTGACGTGGTGCGCTACCGGCTCTTTTCAGAAAAGTACTTTGTCATCACTCCCATCGAACAGCGCAAGCAGTTGGACAGCATCGATGACGTGCGCTCGCTGGCCAATGTGCTACCGGTGGTGCGGTTCAATCGCGCCTCGCAGGTCGGTCGGCAGATCGAACGGCACTTGCGTGGCCTGAACATCCGGGTGCCCAACCGCCTGGAACTGGACAACGCCGACGCTCTGACCTCGATGGTTGCAGAAGGCATCGGCTGGGCTGTCACCAGCCCTATGTGTTTCCTCCAGGCGTCCACCTGGGTCGACAAGGTTACGGCGCACGTCACGCCAGAACTGGGGCTGGAACGCTCGCTTTACCTGGTGGCACGCCGCGACGAATACAGCACGTTTTTCTCCGACGCCTGTGAAACGGCGCGTGAGGTCATTCTGGGCACCTTCCTGCCACGGCTCGCAGCTCTGGGCAAAGGTGTCGAAATCTTGGTTAACACTGATGAAGGAAATTCCCGTGAGTACTTTTGATCACGTGCGACACGAACAGGATTATGTCGGCGCCGTACAGATTCCGGTCGACAAGCTCTATGGCGTCAACTCGGTGCGTGGCTTTGAAAACCTCAGCGTGTCGCCGCTGACCATCGCCCACTACCCGGCGTTTCGTGACGCCTTTGCCCAATGCAAATGGGCCGCGGCACTGGCCAACCTCGACAGCGGCGTGCTGGGTTCCGCCCAGGCAGAAGCGATTGTGCTGGCCTGCAAGGACGTGATCGACGGCCATTGCGATGACTCGCTGATCGTCGACCTGCTCGAAGGCAGCGGTGGCACTTCCACCAACATGAACTTCAACGAAGTGATCGCCAACCGCGCGCAGATCTTTATGGGTCACCCGGCGGGCAGCTACGAGGTGGTGCACCCCAACGACCACGTCAACTGTTCGCAGTCGACCAACGACGTGTATCCCGCGGCGCTTAAAATCGCCACCTACACCATGCTCGGTGGGCTGATCGCCGAAGTGGAAAAACTGGCCGTGCAGTTCGACGGCAAAGCCGAGCAGTTCGCCGACATCCTGCACCTGGGGCGTACCTGCCTGCAGGATGCGCAGCCGATGCGCCTGGGCCAGTTGTTCTCCGGCTACGCCTCGCTGACCCATCGACTGGCCACCGAACTGGTTGCCGTGCGCGACAAGCTGCGGACCTTGCCGCTGGGCGGCACCGCCATTGGCACCGGTTTCGGCGCCCCGGCGCCTTATCGCGCAGCCGCTTACCGGCACCTGTCGAGCATCACCGGCGTGCAGTACCTGGCGCCGAGCAACCCGTTCGACGCCATGCAGAACATGGACGTGTTCTCACGGGTGTCAGCGGAGTTGCGCACCTGCTCGGCGTCGCTGGCCAAGATTGCCGCGGATCTGACCGTGCTGTCCTCAGGGCCGGTGGCCGGCCTGGGTGAGCTGAAGTTGCCGGAGGCCCAGGCGGGCTCGTCGATCATGCCCGGCAAGGTCAACCCGGTGCTGCCGATGGCGATGATCCAGTTGAGTTTCGCGGTGATCGGCAACGATGTCGCCGTTGCCCAGGCGGTGCAATACGGCCAGTTGGAAATCAACCACTTCGAACCGGTGGTGGCTTCGCGGGTGTTCGACAGCATTGCGCTGCTGACCCAGGGCATTCAGCGCTTCCGGGAAAAATGTATCGCCGGCATCGTCGCCGACGAAGCGCGCAACCGGCAGCACCTGACCGACTCGATGGCGGTGGCCACCGCACTGGTGCCCAAGCTTGGCTACGCGAAGGTGAGCAAGCTGGCGCGTCAGTCGGTGAACGAAGGACGTTCGCTGCTGGCCATCATGCAAGAGTCGCAGGTGATGACCGAAGCCGAGGCCATGGCGGCCATCGAAAAGGCTTCCCATCCCGTGTTCGGGGCTTGAACCCTGGTGGCCGGGCGCTCAGCCCAGCCACGTCTGCCGTTGTTTTTCATTCAATCAAGGTGAACGATGAAGACTCTCAATGCAGGGCTGGTGGCAGCTATCGTCTCGATTTTTTCGGTAACCGGCGCCATGGCGCAAACTCAAGACACCTACGCACTGCCGACCGTGGCGGTGTTGACCACCGGTGGCACCATTGCCGGGACGGCCGAGCAGGAAACCCAGACCACCGGCTACAAGCCGGGTGTGCTGACGGCCCAGGCGCTGATCGCCTCCGTTCCGTCCCTGGGCAAGGTGGCCAACGTCACCGCCGAGCAAGTGGCGAACGTGGGCAGTGACAACATGGACAATGAAGTGCTGCTGAAACTGGCCAAGCGCATCAATGAGCTGCTCAAGCGCCCGGACATCTCCGGCATTGTCGTGACCCATGGCACCGACACCCTGGAGGAAACCGCGTACTTCCTCAACCTGGTGGTCAAGAGTGACAAACCGGTGGTGGTCACCGGTTCGATGCGCCCGGCCACGGCGATTGGCGCCGACGGCCCGAGCAACATTCTCCAGGCCGTGAGCGTAGCGGCTGCGCCCGAGGCCAAGGGCCGCGGCGTGATGGTGGTGCTCAACGACCGGATCGGTTCAGCGCGCCTGACGACCAAGACCGACGCCAACTCGCTGGACACCTTCAAATCGGTCGATGGCGGTTACCTGGGCAGCCTGGTCAATCAGCAACCGCAGTTCGAGAACCGCTTGGCCCGCCAACACACGGTCGACACGCCATTCGACATCGCCAGCCTCGACAGCCTGCCCAAGGTCGACATCATCTACGGTTACCAGAACGACAACGGCTACATGTACGACGCTGCGGTGGCGCATCAGGCCAAGGGCATCGTCATCGCCGGGGTAGGGGCGGGCAGTGAGTCGAAGTTCATCCTGCCGTCGGTGCGCAAGGCGATGGAGCAGGGCGTGGTCGTGGTGCGCTCCTCGCGTACTGGCAGTGGCTACGTTCCGGCGGACGAGGCCTACCCTGGATTGCTCGGCGACAACCTCAACCCCCAGAAGGCCCGCATCCTGTTGATGCTGGCGTTGACGGTGACCCACGATCAGGCGCAGATCCAGGACATGTTCCATCGGTTCTGAGTGGCATCCGTAGTGCCCGGGCCTCCATCGCGAGCAGGCTCGCTCCCACAGTGTTTGCGGTCGTACACAAAATCTGTGTTCACCGAAAAAACCTGTAGGAGCGAGCTTGCTCGCGATGACGGAGTGTCAGGCACCGGTGATGTTGGGTGTGCCGGCCTATTCGCGAGCAAGCCCGCTCCCACACAGTTTCGCGGTCGTACACAAAATCTGTATTCACCAAGAAACCTGTGGGAGCGGGCTTGCTCGCGAAGGCAGTGTGTCAGGTACTGATGATGCTGGATGTGCCGGCCTCATCGCGGGCAAGCCCGCTCCCGCAATGTCTGCGGTCGAACACAAAATCTGCACACACCGAAAACAACTGTGGGAGCGAGCCAGCTCGCGATAGCGGTGTATCAGGCACTGACGATGTTGGATGTACCGGCCTCATCGCGAGCAGGCTCGCTCCCACAAGGTGGGTGTTGTTCCTGTAGGAGCGAGCTTGCTCGCGATGGCGGTGTGTCAGACGCTGGTGATGCTGGATGGGCCGGCCTCATCGCGAGCAAGCTCGCTCCTACAGGTGGGGCGCCGTTAGAGGCTCAGCTTTCGGCTGAACTTGGTTTCCATCACGATGTGCGAAGCGGTGTGGGCCACGCCCTTGATCATGTTGATGCGGGTCAGTTCGGCGTTGAGTTCGCTCAGGGTCGGGGTGACCAGGTGGATGATGAAATCCGATTCGCCCGACACCGCATACACCGCCTGCACCGCGTCCATCTTGCGCAGCGAGGTCATGACGTCGGTGTAGCTCTTGTTGGTGCAGGAGGTCATGGTGAAGCAGTTGATGGTCTGCTGCAGCCGGTCCTGGTCGATGCGCACGCTGTAGCCGGTGATGACGCCGGCTTTTTCCAGGCGGGTGATGCGTTCCTGCACCGCCGAGCGCGATACCCCGAGCTTGCGCGCCAATGACGCGGTCGGTTCGCGGGCATTGGTTTGCAGCAGGCCAAGCAGTTGCCTGTCCTTGTCGGTCAGGTTGAACAGGGGACCGGAACTCTGCACATCCATGGACACAAACGTTACCTCGCGGGGCTTCAGTGACTGTGGGTCGCTCGGCGTTGCGAGCGGGCTTCCTGGAATATATCCATCATCTTGAGGCCTGCGTAAACCGTTTGTGCCGCCGCCGGCCCCAGCGGGCCGCCATTCCACTCCAGGCCATAGGCGTCGAACAGCCGGTAGCGGTCGGTTTCGCCGCAAATCGCTTCGGCAATCACCCGCGCGCCAATCGGCGCGGTGTTCATACCATGGCCCCCGAACGAAGTGCACGTCCACAGGCCCTGGCCCAGCGGACCGATGTGCGGCATCTTGTGCCGTGCGTAGCCCATCAAGCCGGACCACGCCTTGTCGATCCTGACCCCGCGCAACTGCGGGTAGACATCCAGGATGTCGTCGGTGAGCAACTGCCCCAGACGCTTTTCATCCTGCAGGTTGCGCGTGGTGATGCGCCCACCCCAGAGCAGGCGATCGCCATCGACGACGCGGTAGTAGTCCGAGGCGCGGCGGTTATCACCGACGGCATCGGTGGTGCACATCACATCTGGCAGACGCTCGCCCAGATGCTCGGTGAGTACCGCATAGGTGGCAATCGGCAGGAAGGCGCGGCGCAGCTTGCCGAACTCGCGGCCACCGTAGCCGCCGCAGCAATACACCACGGTGGCGCAATCGACGCTGCCGCTCTGCGTGATCACCCGGTGGCGACCGCGCTCGCTCTCGACCCGTACCATCGGCGAATGCTCGTGAATCCGCCCGCCATGGGCCTCGATCAGCCCGGCCAGGCCCAGGCAGTAATTGAGCGGATGGAAGTGAAACCCATGGGTATCGCGAAGCGCCTGGAAGTAGCGGTCGGTCTTGAGCCGTTCGCGCACCGCCTGGCGATCCAGGTATTCGAGGTGGAAATCAAAATCCGCCGCCATCTTGTCGCGGGTGCGTTGCAGGTTGTCGCCATCTTCGTAGCGCACCACGCTGAGCTTGCCCGTGGTCGGCGTGCAGCCCGGAAACTGGTGGCGGGCGATCATCTCGCGCACCGTGTCGACGCCTTCCAGGGACAGCTTGAACAACGCCGCCGCGGTCGCCTTGCCACAGCGCCGCTCGATGGCCGACAAACCCTCGGACCAGCCCTGCAGGACAAAACCGCCGTTGCGCCCGGAAGCGCCCCAGGCCACGCGACCGGCGTCGAGCAGCACCACCGACTTGCCCCGCGAGAGCAGCTCCCAGGCCGTGCTGAGCCCGGCCAGCCCGGCGCCGACGATGCACGCGTCGGCCTGCTCGGGGCCCTCCAGCGGCGCACGTTCGGGCGCGTACTGCATGGTGGCGGTGTAGTAATTGTTGATGTACATGAAGGGCGTTGTCCTTTTCTTCACGGCACAGGCGAGCCGGGCGCCGCGTTGAACACGGGCGCTCGGCCTGACTTGGTTTGATGGCTTAGGGGGTTACTGGACCTGGGTCAGGTCCGCGCCGTACCACTTCTGCGACAGCTGCTTCAAGGTGCCGTCGGTTTTCATCTCGGCGACGATCTTGGTCAGCGCGCTGTTGAAGGCGTCATCACCCTTGTCGGTGGCCAGCGCCAGCGGTTCGTAGTAGGCGGGTTTGCCTTCGGCCTGCACGATCGGGTAGCCGTTCTTCACCGCCGCGACCACGGTCGGCAGCGCCGACAGGGTGGCGTTCAGGCGCACGCCGTTGCCCATGCGCAGGTCATCCAGCGGGCCCATGCTGTCGCCGTAGGTCTGCACCTCGCCAGGCTCGACCTCGTAGGTGAAGGCCGGCACGTCGGCGGCGTCGATCTTCAGGCGACGGTTGATGTAGTCCTCGGACGTGGTGCCGGCCTCGACGCCGATGGTCTTGCCGTTCAGATCGGCGGCCTTGGCCCCCGCGGCATCCTTGTGCACCGCGAAGACGTACGGCGTGTAGTAATAGATCGCCGGGAAATCCAGCACCCGGCCGCGCTCGGTGGTCGGGGTCATGGAGCCCACCGACAGGTCCCAGCGGTTGGCCCAGCGCCCGGCGGTGATGATCCCGTACTCCGGCGTGACGAAGGTCACCTTGCTGCCCAGGCGCTTGCCGATTTCGGTGGCGACGTCGATGTCGAAGCCCTGCAGCTTGTTGTCCGGGCCGAGGAACGATTGCGGCGGCCAGTTGGCGGCGGTGGCCACCTTGATCACCTTGGTCTCGTGGATGCGGTCCAGGGTGGCGCCGGCCCAGGCGGCGCCTGCGGTGGCGGTGAAGGCTGCAGCGACGGCGGTTGCAGCGAAGAAGCGGGTCAATGAGCGCATGAGTCAGTCTCCAGTAGTCTTGGTGCTGGTTTTGTTGTTGTTATCGACGGCTGATGTTTCTCAGTGGCTGAGAATCTGTGACAGGAACTCCCGGGCGCGTTCGTGCTGCGGGTTGTCAAAAAACTCGTTGGGCTTGGCCTGCTCGATGATGCAGCCCTGGTCCATGAAGATGATGCGATCGGCCACGCGGCGGGCGAAGCCCATCTCGTGGGTGACGCAGACCATGGTGATGCCGTCCTGGGCCAGTTCGCCCATGACATCCAGCACTTCCTTGACCATTTCCGGGTCGAGTGCCGAGGTCGGTTCGTCGAACAGCATGATGCGCGGGCGCATGCACAGGGCGCGGGCGATGGCCACGCGTTGCTGCTGGCCGCCGGAGAGCTGGCCGGGGAATTTGTCGGCCTGGTTGCGGATGCGCACGCGGTCCAGGTATTCGCAGGCCAGCTCGCGGGCTTCGGCCTCGCTGAGCTTGCTCACCAGGCGCGGGCCGAGCATGAGGTTTTCCAGCACGGTCATGTGCGGGAACAGGTTGAACTGCTGGAACACCATGCCGACCTGGCGGCGGATGTCGGCCACGCGGCTGGCCTCGCGGGTCAGTTCGGTGCCGTCGATGTACACCGCGCCTTTCTGGAAGTCTTCCAGCAGGTTCAGGCAGCGGATCAGGGTGGATTTGCCGGAACCCGACGGGCCACAGACCACCACGATTTCGCCGCTGGCGATGTGCAGGTCGATGCCCTTGAGCACATGGAAATCGCCGTACCACTTGTGCATGTCGCGAATCGAGACGGCGGGGGACAAGGCGGTTGCAAGCTGATTCATCACAAGGCTCCTGGCTTAGCGGTGGGCACGGTTGAAGTGCTTTTCCAGGCGGGCCTGGACGGTTTCCAGCAGGATCGACAGCAGCCAATAGAGCACGGCGGCGGTGATGAGCATTTCCAGGTGGCGGAACTCGGCCCGGCCCTGGGTGCGTGCGAGGAACATCAGCTCCCAGACGCCGATCACCGAGACCAGCGAACTGTCCTTGAGCATCGAAATGAACTGGTTGCCGGTGGGCGGGATGATCAGTCGCATCGACTGCGGCAGGATCACCCGGGTCATGGTCTGCCAGGGGTTGAGGCCAATGGCCCGCGAGGCTTCCCACTGGCCGCGCGGAATGCTGCTGATGCCGGCGCGGAAGATCTCGGTCATGTAGGCGCCGTAGCACAGCGACAGGGCGAGGATGCCGGCGGGTACGGCGCCGACCACGTAGCCGAGCTGTGGGATGCCGAGGTAGATCAGGTAGATCTGGATCAGCAGCGGCACCCCGCGAAAGAACGAGGTGTAGAAACTGGCGATGGCGATTGCGAAACCGTTGGAGGACAGGCGTGCGGTGGCGCCGAGCAGGGCGAGGACGAAGGCGATGGCAATCGAGATCGCGGACACGTAGACGGTGGTGAACACGCCCTGGGTGATCATGAAGCCGAGTTTCGTGGCGATGAAGCTGTAGGACAGGTTGAAGGTGTCGAAGAACAGCAGGAACAGCGCGAGCAATTCGCACCACACCGTGATGATCTGCGTGCGCAGGGGCAGGCGGCCGAGGATGAACAGGTTGAGCACCAGCGTCAGGGTCAGGGTGCCTCCCACCGCGATGTCACGTGCCAGCGGTGCCTGCAAGTCGAGGACGATGGGACCCATCAACTGGGACAAGCGGCCCTGGCCCAATCCGATCAGCAAGGTAATGATGAAAATCACCGCAGCCACCGCGCCCATGAAGGCGGCGCTGTCGGTTTTGCGAGGTTTGACGACAAGGTCTTTGTACATGGCTTACACGCCCCAGGGGGAACCCCTTTATTGTTGTAAGTCCATTATGAGGCGGCAAAATGCCGGGCGGCAGCCGGCGATTTGATGGGTTGGTGGGTTTGTTTTGGCATTTGTCAGGCATCAACCCATACAAATGCTGCATGTTCTTGCACAAACTGTGGGAGCGGGCTTGCTCGCGATGGCGGTGTGTCAGGTGGCGATGATGTTGGATGTACAACCGCATCGCGAGCAGGCTCGCTCCCACAGTGTTCGCGGTCGTGCACAAAATCTGCGCTCACCGAAAAAACCTGTGGGAGCGGGCTTGCCCGCGATGGCGGTGTTTCAGTCACCGATGAGGTTGGATGTGCTGGCCTATTCGCGAGCAAGCCCGCTCCCACAGTGCCTCCGGCCGTGCACAAAATCTGTGTTCACCGAAGAAACCTGTGGGAGCGAGCCTGCTCGCGATGGCGGTGTGTCAGGCACCGGTGATGTTGGATGTGCCGGCCCCATCGCGAGCAAGCTCGCTCCTACAGGGGTTTACGATGCATTGATCCAGATGGTCTTAAGCTCGGTGTACTGGTCATGCGCCCAGATCGACTTGTCGCGGCCGCCGAAGCCCGATTCCTTGTAGCCGCCGAACGGGGTCGAGGCGTCGCCTTCGCCGAAGCAGTTGACGGTCACCACGCCCGCGCGAATTTCCCGGGACAGGCGCAGGGCGTTGCGCAGGCTGCCGGTGTAGGCCGAGGCGGCGAGGCCGTAGACGGTGTCGTTGGCCAGTTCGATGGCTTCATCAATGGTCGAGAACGACGTCACGCTGAGCACCGGGCCAAAGATTTCTTCGATGAACAGGCGGTCATCGCGGCTGACGCCATCGACAATGGTCGGCTGCACGAACACACCCGCTTCGGTGGCGCCACCCTGGACCACCTTGAGCTTGCGCTCGGCGGCATGGTCCAGGTACGAGCTGACTTTCTCGAAGTGCGCCTTGCTGACCATGGCGCCGAGGCGATTGTCCGGGTCCAGCGGATCCCCCAGTTTCCAGTCCTTGAGGTGCTTGGCGATCAGCCCGAGCAGGTCGTCCTTCACATCCTTGTGCACGATCAGCCGCGACGACGCCGAGCAGTTCTCGCCCATGTTCCAGAACGCGCCAGCGGTGACGAACTGCGCCACCTCATCGAGGTTCTCGCAGTCGTTCATCACTACGGCCGGGTTCTTGCCGCCCAGTTCCAGCACCACGCGCTTGAGGTTGGACTCCGACGCGTACTTGAGGAACAGCCGACCGGTGTCGGTGGAACCGGTAAAGCTGACCATGGAAATGTCCATGTGCCGGCCAATCGCTTCGCCAGCCTCACGACCACCGCCAGGCACGATGTTGAACACCCCCGGCGGAATCCCGGCCTGGTGCGCCAGTTCGACCACGCGCAGGGCGCTGAGGGTGGTTTCCCGGGCAGGCTTGACCACGATAGAGCAACCCGCCGCCAGCGACGGGGCGATCTTCCAGGCCAGCATCAGCAACGGGAAGTTCCACGGCAGCACCAGGCCGACCACACCGATGGCTTCGCGCACCACCATGGTCACCGCGGCTTTACCGGTAGGAGCGGTGTTGTCGTAGATCTTGTCGATCAGCTCGGCGTGCCAGCGGATGGTGTGGATGGTCTCCGGCACATCGACGTTCTGGCACTCGCTGACCGGTTTACCGCTGTCCAGGCTTTCCAGCACCGCCAGTTCATGGGCGTTTTCTTCGAGCAGGCGGGCAAAATCCAGCAGGATGTGCTTGCGCTCGCCCGGCGTGAGGTTGGTCCAGCGGCCATCGTCGAAGGCCTGTTTGGCGGCCGCGACCGCCAGGTTGACGTCCTGCACGTCGCAGGCGGCGACGTCGGCGAGCTTCTGCCCGGTGGCCGGGTTGGTGGTGACGAAGGTCTTGCCCGAGACCGCATCGCGGAACTCGCCGTCGATGAACGCCTGGGTGCGCGGTTTCAACTGGTAGGCCAGCGCCGTGTATTGTTCCTTGCTCAGTAATTCAGCCATTTCAGGCACCTCCTGTGATTTGGGCGATGTTGCGCTTGAGGGTGGTGATCACGTCCTTGAGTTGCGCTTTCTCGTGGTCGTCCAGGCCCTGCAATGGCGCGCGTACGCCACCAGTGTGCAGGCCCTGCAATTCGCTGCCGTACTTGATCGACTGGACGAATTTGCCGCCTTCGAGGAAATCCATCAGCGGCATTAGTTCGGCCATGATCTTGCGGCCCTTGGTGAAGTCCTTTTCCAGCACGCAGGCCTGGTACAGGGCCACGTGTTCGCGGGGGACGAAGTTGGAGCCGGCGCAGGTCCAGCTCGACGCGCCCCAGGCGAAGAACTCCAGGGCCTGGTCGTCCCAGCCGCAGGACAGCGCGATGTGCGGGCGCTGGATGGCCAGGCGATGTAGCTGGGCCATGTCACCGGAGCTTTCCTTGATGGCGACGATGTTTTTCACATCGGCCACGGCGTCGAAGAACTCATCGCCCATGTTCACGCTCATGCGGCCCGGGTAGTTGTAGAGCATGATCGGCAGTCCGGCGGCGCGGTCCACGGCTTTGACGTGCACGGCGATTTCCTGCTGGGTCGGCAGCGCATAGGGCGGGGTGCCCACCAGCAAGGCATCGGCCTTGATTTCCTTGGCGGCCGCGGCATGGGCCACCGAATCCTCGGTGCGGATCGCGCCGGTGCCGACGATCAGGGGTAGGCGGCCGTTGAGCACGTCCTTGGCCTGGGCCGCCAGGTCGAAGCGCTCCTGGGCGGTGTGGGCGTAGTACTCGCCGGTGGAGCCGCCGATGATCACACCATGAACCTTGGACTCGACCAGGTACTCCAGGACATTGGCAAACGCCGCTTTGTCGATGCTGCCGTCCGCTGCCAGCGGTGTGATGGCCGGGGTGTAGATACCTTCAAATTTCATGATTGAGCCTCAGTGCAGTGATTGTTGTGTAGTGCGTTCAAGATCAGCCTTCCTTGCCAGCGCGCATCTGCCCCCATGCGAGGTTCAGGTTGACGCCGAGGGAGAGGAAGGGCTGCGGTGGATTGGCATTCGGGCCGGGCGAATCGAGCAGGAACTCGATCAGTTCGTTGCGCTCGCCGGCCAGCCAGTCGGCCAGCAACTGGCCGGTAGCGGTGCCACGGGTGACGCCCAGGCCGTTGCAGCACAACGCGCCGTAGACGTTGGGCCCCAACTGGCCGAAGTAACCTTCGTGGTTGCGTGACAGCGCCAGTGCGCCGCCCCAGGTGTATTCGAACGGCAGGCCGGGCAGCATCGCGAAGCGCCGGTCGAACGAAGCGCGATGGCGCGCGGCGAACCGCTCCAGGTACTTGTGGTGGCTGCGCCCGTCCGGATTGAAGCTGAAGCTGTTGCGGATCAACAGGCGATTGTCCGGGGTGCGGCGCACCGTGGTGCCGAACGGGTCGGCCGGGATCAGCCCCCAGTAGGGTTTGCCGGCCAGGCGCGACTGTTCCTCGGTGGTCATCGGCCGCGTCAGGCTGGCGTAGGTGAACACCGGCAGCATGCGCCCCTTGAGAAAGCCGAAGTGCTGGCCGAAGGCGTTGTTGGTCAGCAGCAGCTTGTCGGCGGTGATCGAGCCGCCAGCGTGGCGCAGCACAGTGCGGTTACCGTATTCGACCTCGGTGATCACGGTGTTCTCGTAAAGGGTCACGTTGCCCGGCAGTGTGTCGGCCAGGCCCTTGACCAGTGCCGCCGGTTGCAGCAGCGACGTGCCAGGGGTGAACAGCGCCTTGCGGTAGAACGAGGTGCCGATGTGCTCCGGCAGGTCACGGCCTTCGATCATTTCGTAGGGCTGGTCGAGCTTGTCCAGGCCGCTGCGGTAAGCCTCGAGCACCGCGATGCCACGGGGTTCGACGGCTGCCTGGTACTTGCCGCAGTGCTTCATCTGGCAGTCGATGTCGAAGCGCTGCACCAGTTCCTTGAGGGTGTTCTTGCCGCTGAGGTTGAGTTTCATCACCTTGCGCGCGGTGGTGATGTCGCCGATGTAATCCTCGGCGCCGATGTCGTGGGGCAGGTCGATGGCAAAACCGGCATTGCGCCCCGAGGTGCCGAAGCCCACGGGTTGCGCGTCGAGCAGGATGATCTGCTCGTCAGGAAAGTGGCTGGCCAACTGGCGCGCCGCCGCCAGGCCGGTGAAACCGGCACCGACGATCACCCAGCGGGCAGCGCTGTTGCCTTGATGGGCTGCGGTGGGGGTGCGCTGGCGGCTGGTGTGAAACCAGCCACAGCTATCATCATCAGCCGGCAACGAAGTTATTTTTGTCATGTTCAAATCCTGATGCAGTGCAACGTTGCAAGCGTGATCGCGCAGGCCAGTGCGCTGATTTCAAGGCGCAAGAATTCAATGGAACCAGGAAGCCGTCCTGGTTCCGGCTGATTCGGTTGAGTGTTTTTCCCCAGCCCCGACCCGGTGAAGGGTCGGGAATCAATGGGTCAGTTCTGGGCTTGCATCGCTGCCGCCCGCGAGGCCTTGAGCCATTCGTCGAACTGCGCGCGGTGCGCCGCGACCCATTCCTTGGCGTGACGGGTGATGTCCTTGGGCTTCTTCTCGCCGTCCTGCATCTTCAGGTTCTGCGCGCTCTCGTCGTCGGTGCTGATCTGCACCAGCGAGAGGAACTTCAGGGCGGCCGGGTTCTTCTGCGCGAAGTCCTTGTTCAGCACCGCCTCAACCTTGTCCACGGCAAAGCCCAGGTTCTTACCCTTGTACATGGTGTTGACGTCGTTCTTGCCGCCCGGCAGGTCGGTCTTCGGCACTTCCAGCCAGACCACGTCCTTGTCTTCGACCAGCACGCTGGCGATCCACTGCGGTACCCAGGTGAAGTAGAAAATCGGCTTGCCTTCCTTGTAGCGGGTGATGGTGTCGGCCATCAGCGCGAAGTACGAGCCCTGGTTGACGGTGATCGACTTCTCCAGGTCGTAGGCCTTCATGTGGTGGGCGATCACCAGCTCGCAACCCCAGCCCGGGTTGCAGCCCGTCATGTCGGCCTTGCCGTCGCCGTCGGTGTCGAACAGCTTGGCGATCTCCGGCTTTTTCATGTCGGTGATGTACTTGATGTTGTATTTGTCCGCGGTCTTCTTGTCGATCAGGTAGCCCTGAAGCACGCCCGGCAGGATGTCACCGGCCTTGATCATGGTCTTGTCGCCACCGGCCTTCTGGTAGAACTCGTCATGCAACTGGTCCCACAGGTGCACGGTGAAGTCGGCGTCACCGGCCGACAGCGCCATCATCATCACGCCGTACTCGGTTTCCTTCGGCTCCTGCACGTTGTAGCCCAGCTCGCGCAGGCCCTCCATCGCCACTTCGCCACGGAAGCGTTCCTCGGCAATCGAGGGGAAGATCGGGGTGACCTTGACCCCTTCGCCAGGCTTGTCGGCCGAGGCGAGGGCGGCCAGCGAGGCCAGGGTGAAGGTCACGGCGCCAGCGCACTGGAGCAGGTTGCGGGTGAATGTGCGGTTCAACATCATCACGTACCTTTTAGTGGTTGTTATCGGTGTACGGCAGATTGAAAAAAACGTAAGCGTCAGGCGGTCTTGCCTGCCACCTGGACTGGCTTTTTACCGGTCAGGCGTAGCAACACACCCACGGGACCTGTTTGGTACCAGCGTTTGCTCGGGTCGGCATTGGTGCGGGCACCCATGGCCTGGGTCAGACGGTCGAGGAAGATCGCCAGCAGCACCAGGCCGATACCGCCGACGGTGGCCAGGCCCATGTCGAGGCGACCAATGCCGCGCAGTACCATCTGGCCCAGACCGCCCACGGAAATCATCGAGGCGATCACCACCATCGACAGCGACAGCATCAGGGTCTGGTTGAGGCCGGCCATGATGGTCGAGGTGGCCAGCGGCAACTGCACGCGGGTCAGCATCTGCCGTGGCGTGCAGCCGAAGGCGCGGGCGGCTTCGATCTTGTCTTCCGGCACCTGGCGAATGCCCAGGTTGGTCAGGCGCACCAACGGCGGCAGCGCAAATACGATGGTCACCAGCACGCCGGGAACGTTGCCGATACCGAACAGCATCACCACCGGCACCAGATAGACGAATGCCGGCAGGGTTTGCATGGCGTCGAGGATCGGCCGGATGACTTTTTCCAGGCGATCACTGCGGGCACAGACGATGCCCAGCGGAATACCGATCAGCGCGCAGAAGAACACCGAGGTCAGCACCAGGGCGAGGGTGGTCATGGACTCCGACCACACGCCGATCAGGCCGAGGAAGGTCAGGGTGACGAAACACAGCAGCGCCATGCGCTTGCCCGCCAGCTGCCAACCGAGCAGCGACGACAGGATGATGCCGATGCTTGGCGGGATGCTCTGTAGCGTGAACTCAATGCCATTGAGCACCTGGTCGATCGGCCAGCGGATCGCACGGAACACGTCGCGGAAGTTGTGCACCATGTAGTTCAGTACACTTTCCACCCAGTCACCCAGCGGAATGGTGAGGGTCTGGAAGGGGTCGAGAAAGCTGAAATCGGACATTGTGGCTACCTCTTCAAAGGGACACTGGCGCTTAGTGGCGGCTCAGGGTCTGCAGCAACTGGTTCTTCGACACGGTGCCCTTGAAGGCGCCATCGCGGTCGAGCACCGGGACCGGGTAGGGCAGGTTGGCGGCGATATCCAGCACGTCGTGCAACGGCGTGTCGGTGTACACCGGTTGCTGTTCGTGCAGGCAGTAGCCGTCGCCCGAGCAGGTGCCGCGCTCGTCGGTGTCGACCACGCCGAGCAGATGGTCCTGGTCGTCGATCAAGTAGCCGTAGGCCGCACAGGCCTTGAACTGCGGCGCCTTGCCGTTGACCCGGCACACCGTTTCCGGATCGAGCTGGGCGACGTCGCCGGCCTTGAGCACCCGTGAACTGTCGAAGCCCTTGAAGAAGGTGCGCACGTATTCGTTGGCGGGCTGGTTGATCAGCTCCTGGGGCGTGCCGATCTGCACCACGCGACCGCCTTCCATGATCGCGATGCGATGGCCGATGCGGATCGCTTCCTCGATGTCGTGGGAGATGAAGATGATCGTGCGTTGCTGCTCGGCCTGCAGGCGGATCAGCTCGCCCTGCATCTCGCTGCGGATCAATGGGTCCAGCGCCGAGAATGCTTCGTCCATCAGCAGGATGGTCGGATCGTTGGCCAACGCCCGGGCCAGGCCGACGCGCTGCTGCATGCCACCGGACAACTGGTGCGGGTAGCTGTGCTCATGACCGGCAAGACCTACTTGCGCCAGGGCTTCCTTGGCGCGGCTGTGCCGTTCGCTTTCGCTGACCCCGGAGATCTCCAGGCCGAACGCGGTGTTTTCCAGCACGCTCATGTGCGGCATCAGCGCAAAGGACTGGAACACCATGCCCATTTCCTTGCGGCGCACGTCGAGCAACGCCTTGTCGGAGAGGCCGGTGATTTCCTTGCCGTTGAGGTGGATGCTGCCGCTGGTGGGTTCGATCAGGCGGTTGAACAGCCGCACCATGGTCGACTTGCCGGAGCCGGACAGGCCCATGATCACGAAGATCTCACCGCGCTTGACCGAGAAACTGGCGTCGAACACGCCGACCACATGGCCGGTCTTCTGAAATATCTCGTTCTTGTCGGCACCGTTGTTCAGCATCTTCATGGCCAGGTCCGGGTTGGGACCAAAAACCTTGAAGATGTTCTTGACCGAAAGAATCTCTTCGGGATGGCTCATACGACCCTCTTTTTATGTTTATAACCAACTGTTAACCCTTACTGACCAGAGGCTGGCGTTCGGGGTGTGGCATTGGCAGTCCGTTCGAAAACCGAACGTGAGTCAGTCCTTGATGCAGTTATCTTCTGCCTTCAATAACGTTGTTTCAGATGATGCGTTGTGCGGCGTTTTCGCCGAGGCGGCGCAGCATCAGCGTGCTGTACCAGTCGACGAACTGGCACACGCCGTTTTCCACCAGCGACGAATACGGGCCCGGCTCGTAGGCGGGGGACGTCACGCCCACCTGGGTGCCTTCGACCAGACGACGGTCCTGGTCGTTGGTGGCGACCCAGACTTTGGTCAGGCGTTCGATGTCGTAGTCCACGCCTTCCTGGGCGTCCTTGGGCACCAGCCACTTGGTGGTCACCACGGTTTCGCCGGGGCCGAGCGGTAATACGCGAAAGCTCAGGGCGTGATCGCCTAAAAAGTGGTTCCAGGTGGACGGGTAGTTGAAGTAGAGCAGGGCGCCGATGTTCGGCACCTGGCTGCGATCCAGGCGGCGCGCCACGGCGGGCTTGCCGTCCATGGTGTAGCTGCTGGCCCCGGCGCTGAGCGGAATGCGGGTCATTCGGTACTGGCCGTCAGCGTCCATCACCAGGCGGCTGGGCAGGCCACCGGCTTCGCAGCTGTTCCAGTGCGCGGCCAGTTCCGGGTCGGCGTCGCCACCGGTGCCTTGTACCGAGTCGTTCTCGACGAAAGAGTTGAGCAATTCCGGGTGCGAGCCGTCGCAGTGGTAGCACTCGCGGTTGTTCTCGAACACCAGTTTCCAGTTGCCTTTCTCCACCAGGTTCGACTCGTAGGCGACCTTGCAGTCTTCCAGGTAGTGCGGGCCAATGAACGGGGAGACGGCGCTGCGGAATTTCTCGAAGTCCGGGGCCTGTTTGGCCACGCAGACGTAGATGTAGCTGTGCACCACTTCGCAGTGCGCAGGCTTGAGGCTGTGCTCGGCGGGGTTGAAATCGCCACCCATGTTGCCGGCGAACAGCAGGCGACCGTCCAGCTCGTAGGTCCACTTGTGGTACGGGCACACCAGCTTGGCGACCTTGCCCTTGGCCTCTGTGCAGACCTTGGAACCACGGTGGCGGCAGGCGTTGTGGAACGCGCGGACCTGGCCGTCGGCGCCACGTACGATGGCGATCGGGTAGTCGCCGATTTGCAGGGTGAGGTACTGGCCGGGTTTTTCCAGCTCGAAGGTGTGACCGGCGAAGATCCACTCGCGGTGCCAGATCTGCTCCAGGTCCTGACGGTAGACGTCCTGGTCGGAGTACGCCGCGCCGGGCAAGCCGTGCTGCGTCTTGCGTTGGGAAATCAGGTCCAGTACATCGGTTGGCTTATGCATTTTTTATTGCGCTCCGTGAGAAGAGGCTGTTGTTGCATTTGCTTTGGCTTGCAGACAGTCTAGAGCCGGGCCCGCCGGCCAGAAATCGACATTTTTTGCGGTCTATTGATTACCTGGTGTTATGGTTAAACATACTGAACCCGATCAGACGCTGATCAAGATGCCCTCGCTGCGGGCCGTCAAAGCCTTTGTGGCCGCGGCGCGCTACCAGAATTTCACCCGTGCCGCCGAGGCCCTGTGCGTGACCCAGGCCGCCATCAGCCGGCAGATCCGCGAGCTGGAGGATCACCTCGGTGCCGAGCTGTTCAACCGCGCCGGGCGGGCGGTCGAGCTGACGTCGGCGGGTTCGATTTTCTATGATGCGGTGCAGTTATCCTTCACCAACATCGCCCAGGCGGCCGAGCGCATCAGCAGCAACAGCAACTCCAAGCACGTGGTGACGTTGTGCTGTTCGCAGGCGTTCGCCAACCTGCTGTTGTTGCCCAGGCTGCCGAGCTTTTTCGAGGCGCATCCAGAGATCGACCTGAATCTGGTGGTCACGCAGAACTTCCTGACCATGGAAAACGGCGTGCATCCGGACCTGATCATCTGCAAACTGGTCAAAAGCCACGACGGCTACCACAGCCAGGCGCTGATGCACGACCAGATCTACCCGGTGTGCACGCCGCTGTACCTGGAGCGCCATCCCGAGCTGCGCACGGTGCACGACCTGCGCGACGGCGCCTTGCTCAACCTGAGCCCGTTCGGTCGCTCACAGGTGGCCGAGCACGTCGACTGGATGGTGTGGCTCGCCTACCACGACATCGACCTCAAGGCCCGCCCGGCGGACAGCCCGCCGTTTTTCAATGCCAACGACTACAACATGCTGATCCAGCTGGCCCTCAACCACCAGGGCGTGGTGCTGGGCTGGAATCATCTGGTCGGGCATCTGGTCAAGACGGGGGTGCTGGTTAGGCCGGTGAAACAGTCGATGGTGCTGCAGGATTCCAAGCACTACCTGAGCTTCAACGAAGACAAACAGCACGACGCCGGGTGCCGGCGGCTGCATGAGTGGTTGCTGGGGGAATTCGGGCCTGATTTTGGCCAGGAGCTGGACTGATAACGCTGGATCATCACCACTTCTTCGTCAACGATGACGCGGGTTGTCTGGATGCCTGCGGTGCCTGGTCTACCATCGCGAGTAAACTCGCTCCTACAGGGTTAGGCGGTGTCTGTGGGAGCGAGCCTGCTCGCGATGGTCGTTAACGATGACGCGGGTTGTCTGGATGCCCGCGGTGTCTGGTCTTCCATCGCGAGCAGGCTCGCTCCCACAAGGGGATTTGCGGCATACAGAGAATTCTCTGTTGGGCATGTTCTCCTGTGGGAGCGGGCTTGCTCGCGAAGGCGTCAGCACAGGCAACATTGATGTTGAATGTACCGGCCTCTTCGCGGGCAAGCCCGCTCCCACAAAGGGATTTGCGGTGTACACAAAACCCTGTAGGAGCGAGTTTACTCGCGATGGTCGCCAACGATGACGCGGGCTATCTGGACGCCCGCGGTGTCTGGACTTCCATCGCGAGCAAGCTCGCTCCTACAGGGTTAGGCTGTGTCTGTGGGAGCGAGCCTGCTCGCGATGGTCGTTAACGATGACGCGGGTTGTCTGGATGCCCGCGGTGCCTGGTCTTCCATCGAGAGCAGGCTCGCTCCCACAAAGGGATCCCGTTAACGCTAGGCGCTACGGATCCTTCTGGTCACCTGCTGCCGGGCAACGAACTCACTGATGTTGTCCACCGCGCTGTCCATCAATTGTTGCATGGCGTCTTCGCTGCTCCAGGCGATGTGCGGGTTGAGCAGGAAGTCGTCGCGCTCGATCAGGCTGAACAGCGGATTGCTCGGGTGCAGCGGTTCGTGTTCCACCACATCCAGCGCCACGCCACCCAACCGGCCGTTTTCCAGCGCGGCGATCAGCGCTGCTTCGTTGACCACGCCACCACGCCCGGTGTTGACCACCACCGCATCGTGTTTCATCAAGGCCAACTGCTCGGCGTCGATCAGGTTGTAGGTCTCGGGTGTCAGCGGGCAGTTGATCGACAACACGTCACAGTTCTTCAGCAGCTCGGCCAGCGGCCGGCAATCCGGCCCGGTGCGCTTGCCGCCGCGGTCCTCGAACAACACCTGCATGCCGAACGCCCGCGCCAGGTGCGCCAGGCGCATGGCGATCGGGCCGCTGCCGATGATCGCCAGGTGCTTGTCGCGCACATCGCGGATACGGTGGTTGAAGTAGATGTTCTGGTACGCCGCCTCGCCAGCATGCACCTGACGCATCAGCCGGGTGAACGCCGCAGGGCGGCGGAACAGTTCCAGGATCATCGCCAGGCTGTGCTCGGCCACGGTATTGGCGGCGTAGCCCGGCACGCTCGACACCTGGATGCCATGGGCATCGCAGTAGTCGACGTCGACGATGTCGCGCCCGGTCAGGGCCAGCGAAATCATCTTCAGCTTGGGCAACTGACGCAGGTGCTCTTCGCGCAGCGGCACGCTGCAGGTCAGGGCAATCGTCGCGTCCTGCAGATGCTCAAGCACCTGTTCCGGGCGGGTGTAGGCGAATTGCTTCCAGCTGTGCTTGAAGCTCGGGCTCTTGAGACGGGTCGACGGCGCCAAGCCATCGTCGTCGAGAAAAACGATCTGTTCGCTCACGATCAAATCCTTATTTCTTCTGCGCCGGCACGTAGCCGGCCGGGGCCATGGCAACCAGCTGACGGGTGACAAAACCCGCATCCTGATCGTGATCTTCTAACGATTCCTTGCGCACCAGGGCGTCACGCACCATGTGTGCACCAAAGAAGCGGAACGGTTCTGGCGGCAGCAGTTTCATGCGCTGGTTGACCAGGCCGCAGTTGGCCCACTCGTCATTGGCGTGCTCGACCAGCGACTTGATGATGCGGCTGGCGAACACGGTGGTGGCCACGCCGTTACCGGAGAAACCGATGCCGTAGGCGATGTTCTGGTGATGATCGAGGTAGCCGAAGTTCGGCAGGCCTTTCATGGCGCGGTCGATCGGCCCGGTCCAACTGCTGACGATCGGCACGCTGGACAGTTGCGGGTACAGGCGACGCAGTTCAGCGGCGACCTTGTCCGCCGCCGGCGACGGTTTCTCGTACAGGTTGCCGATGCGTCCGGCAAAGGCGAACTGGCCCAGCGGCTTGCCGAACACCACGCGGCCGTCAGGGGTGTTGCGCCAGTAGTTGAGCACGGTGCGCGAGTCGGTCATGCATTCGCCGCCGCTGAAGCCGATGGCGTCCAGCCGGGCCTTGACCGGTGCGGTGGCGACCATGTCGCTGGACATGATTGCGATCATCCGCCGCAGCTCGGGGAAGCGCGCGCCCCAGGCGTTCATCGCCAGCACCACACGGTCGGCTCGCACGGCGCCGCGCTCGGTGTGCACCACCGGGTTCTTGCCTTGTTCGAGGCGGGTCAACGGGCTCTTTTCATAAATCTTCACGCCCAGCTTCAGCGCCACGCGACGCAGGCCACGGGCGAGCATGGCCGGTTGTACGGTGGCGGCGTTGGGGTCGTAGATGCCACCCAGCACCAGCGGCGAGCCGACACGGCCCTGGATGGTCTGGCGGTCCATTTCCTGGAACGGGTTGACGCCCAGGTTCTGCAAACCGTCGGTCAGCACGCGCCAGGAGTTCATCTGCCGCGGGTTGGTCGCGGTCCACAGCCAGCCGTGCTTGCGGTACTGGGCGTCGATGCCGTGTTCTTCGCAGAAGCTGCCGATCTCGTCGATGGCCGACTCGGCGGCCTCGCAGATGCGCCGGGCCTCGACGTCGCCGCAGATGGTGCGCAGCGACAGGTACTTGCCCCACCAGTTGGTCGCCACGCCGCCGTTACGGCCGCTGGCGCCCGCACCGCAGCGGTCGCGCTCGACGATGACGATGTTCTTTTCCGGGTTGGCCTGCTTCAGGCGGATGGCCGACCACAGGCCGAGATAGCCGCCGCCGACGATGCACACGTCAGCTTGAATCGATTCCTGCAGGGCAGGGGCCAGATCGTTATCCAGGTCAAGCGCCTGGGCATACCAGAATCCACGGTACATAAGGGGGTGCCTTCAGCCGATGTTGTTTTGTGAGTACATGATGCGCAGCGGGGGAAGGGGCACACTATGATGCGGGGGACAATTGATATGAGGATGTTGCGTGGGGGGGCAGATAATTCAGGTTGGTCCTGGATGCACACAATCCCCCTGTGGGAGCGAGCCTGCTCGCGATGAACTCGCAGACGCCGGGGTGCAACAGGCTCACCGCGTCATCGTTGAAGACCATCGCGAGCAGGCTCGCTCCCACAGGGGGGGGCATACAGAGATTTTGTGTGAGGCCGCTTAGAGCTGTCCGAACGCCTGGATCTCGATTCGGTACTCCGGTGCTGCCAGCGCCGCGCCGACACACGCGCGTACCGGCGGCTGGGCGCCGACCCAGGCGTCGTACACTTCATTCATCGCGGCAAACTCGGCCATGTCCGCCAGCCAGATCTGCATGCGGGTGAGGTTGGCCTTGCCCGCACCGACCTGCTCAAGCCACTGTTCCAGCTGCGCCAATACGCAACGGGTCTGCGCGGCGATGTCGCCCGGTTGCAGGGCGACGATGCCGCTGGTTTCGATGCGACCGTCCACCAGCACCATCTGGCTGGCCCGTGGGCCTGGATTGATTCGTTCGATCATCGAAGACTCCTCAGAACAGCACGTAGGTTTTGCGCAGGGTTTCGCGGATGTCCCACACGCCCTCGCAGTTCTCCGGGAACAGCACCGCGTCACCGGCGCGCAGCTCCACCGGCTCGCCACCGTCGGGGGTGAAGGTGCACCAGCCGCTGACGATGTGGCTGAACTCACGGTTCTTCAGGTGGCGCCGGAACACCCCCGGGCTGCTTTCCCAGACGCCGATGCTGGCGCCCACGGCGTCATCGGTCTGGGCCTGGCCGGTGGCGGCCACGGCAATCGGTTCGCCAATCGGCAGGCGTGCCGGCGAGTGTTCGCCCAGCGCAGAGGCGGCGGCGTTGCGAACGACGGTGAGGACTTGGCTCATGGTTTTTCCTTGTTGTGGGGGCAATCGGGCAAACGGTCGGTACTTTTGCATTGCCCCCCAAGCGCTGCATATAACGGGAAGGACCAGTCATCGAACGCCGTGTCGCCGCCAGCCGATTTCGGTGTCCGGGATAATACAAATTGACCGGTTCATACAATTCAGGGGGGAGCCACCGGGATAGAGTTCAACACGTTCGATCAATAAATATAAAAAGAGGGTCGTATGAACCAGACCGATGAAATTCTCTCGGTAAGGAACATTTTCAAGGTATTCGGGCCCCGCCCGGACCTGGCCATGAAGATGCTGAACGAAGGTGCCGACAAGAACGAGATCTTCAAGAAGACCGGGCATGTGGTCGGTGTGTTCGATGCCAGTTTCTCGGTCAAGCGCGGCGAGATCTTCGTGATCATGGGCCTGTCCGGTTCCGGCAAATCGACCATGGTGCGGTTGTTCAACCGCCTGATCGAACCCACCAGTGGCAGCATCCACCTCAACGGCAAGGAGATCACCGGCCTCTCCGACAAGGCGTTGCTGGACGTGCGCCGCAAGGAAATGGGCATGGTGTTCCAGTCCTTTGCCCTGATGCCGCACATGAGCGTGCTGGAAAACACCGCGTTCGGCCTGGAGATCTCCGGCGTCAGCGAAAGCGAACGCCACTGCCGGGCCAGGGAAGCCCTGGCGCAAGTGGGCCTGGCCGGCCAGGAATTCAGCTACCCGCACCAACTCTCCGGCGGCATGCAGCAGCGTGTCGGCTTGGCCCGTGCGCTGGCCAACGACCCGACCATCCTGCTGATGGACGAAGCCTTCTCGGCGCTGGACCCGCTGATCCGCAGCGAAATGCAGGGCGAACTGATCCGCCTGCAAGCCGAGCAGCAACGCACCATCATCTTCATTTCCCACGACATCGAGGAAGCCGTTCGCATCGGCCATCGCATCGCGATCATGGAGGGCGGCCGCGTGGTGCAGATCGGCACGCCGTTGGAACTGATCGAACAGCCGGCCAACGACTATGTGCGCGCGTTCTTCAAAGGCTTTGATGTGTCCCGCGTGCTCAAGACCGGTGATGCGCCCGCGCTGGACCCATCGACGGTCTGCCGGGTCTGCCGCAAAGAGCTTGAACTCGCCCACACCCATCACTGAAAAGAGGCAAGCCAGAATGTCCGATTTCAGCTTTCTCGATCCCTTCCAGACCCTCACCATTCCGCTGGGTGACTGGGTGGAAAGTGTTCTGAATTACATGGTGCAGAACTTTCGTGAAGTGTTCCGCGCCATACGCTGGCCGATCGACCAGGTGCTCAACGGCATCGAGTACACCTTGCAGAGTATCCCGCCAAGCATCGGCATCATCCTGTCGTCGCTGCTCGGTTGGCAACTGGCGGGGAAGCGCATGGCCGCGCTGTGTTTTGTCACGCTGACGCTGCTGGGTTTGATCGGCGTGTGGTCGGAATCCATGACCACCCTGGCGCTGGTGCTGACCTCGGTGTTCTTCTGCGCGCTGATCGGTATTCCCTTGGGCATCGTCTGCGCCCGCAGTGACCGCCTGGAAAAAGTCATCCGACCGATCCTCGACGCCATGCAAACCCTGCCGGCATTCGTCTATCTGGTGCCGGTGGTGATGCTGTTCGGTATTGGCAACGTCCCCGGCGTGCTGGTGACCATTGTGTTTGCGCTGCCGCCACTGGTGCGCCTGACCAATCTCGGTATCCGCCAGGTGCCCGAAGACAAGATCGAAGCCGCCCGCGCCTTCGGCTGCACGCCACGGCAGATGCTGACCCGCGTGCAGCTGCCGCTGGCCACCTCGACCATCATGGCCGGCCTCAACCAGACCCTGATGCTGTCGCTGTCGATGGTGGTGATCGCCTCGATGATCTCCGTGGGAGGTCTGGGCCAGATGGTCTTGCGCGGCATCGGCCGCCTCGACATGGGCCTGGCCACCGTCGGCGGCATCGGCCTGGTGCTCCTGGCGATCTTCCTCGACCGCCTGACCCAGGCGATGGGCGCCCGCACCAATGCCGACCCGAGCAAACGCTGGTACCACACCGGTCCCGTGGGCGTGCTGCTGCGCCTGGTCGGGGCCGGGCAACCCGCAGGACGGCGCGAAACCGCCTGAGATTCACCGTTCTATCTGCCGCAATCCACACAACAATCACAAAAGGTAAGCGAAGATGTACGAGTCCACATTCACCCGCCGTGTCCTGCAATGCGCCTCTGCCGTGGCGTTCAGCGTGGTCTGCCTGGGCGCCAGCGCCTCGGTGGACAAACCGGGGGAGGGGGTGACGATCACCCCGGCATTCCCGACCGTCGATGAAGAGCGCTTCCGTGGCGAAGTGGCCCTGGCCGGCCTGCGCGAGCTGGGCTACAAAGTCCAGAAGCCCAAGGAGACAGAGTACGCCACCATGGTCCTGGCGGTCGGTTTCGGCGACGCCGATTTCACCGTCAACGCCTGGGACAAACTGCATGCGGCGTTCTACGACAAGGCCGGTGGCGACGACAACATGATCAAGGTCGGCAACGTGCTGCCCGGCGTGTTGCAGGGTTATCTGATCGACAAGAAAACCGCCGACCAATACAACATCAAGTACATCACCGACCTGAAGAAACCGGAAATCGCCAAGCTGTTCGACACCGATGGCGATGGCAAGGCCGACATGACCGGCTGCAATCCGGGCTGGGGCTGTGAACTGGTGATCGCGCACCAGATGAAAGCCTACGACCTGGAAAAATCCATCCACGTGAACCAGGGTTCTTACTTCGCCCTGATGGCCGACACCATCACCCGCTTCAAGGAAGGCAAACCGGTGTTCTATTACACCTGGATTCCGCAGTGGGTGGCCGGCGTGATGGTCGAAGGGCGTGACGTGGTCTGGCTGCAAGTGCCCAAGACTGACCTGCCGGGTGGCGACAACAGCCTCGACACGATCTACGAGGGGAAAAACCTCGGCTTCGCCCTGGACAAGGTCCAGGCCCTGGTCAATCGCAAGTTCGCCGAGAAGAACCCGGCGGCGGTGAAGTTCCTGTCGCTGATGCAGATCCCGGCTGCCGACGAGAGTGCCGAGAACCTGAAGATGCAACAGGGCGAAAAATCCATGGCGGACATTCAGCGCCATGCCAAGGAATGGATCGCTGCCCATCAGGAGCAGTTCGACGGTTGGGTGAAAGCGGCGCGGGAAACCGGCTCCCAGGCCACTCAAGCAAGCAATTGATTTGATGGCCAGGCCCCGATTGTCGTGATCGGGGCCGCCACATAATTATAGGGATGACGCCTTAGCCATGATGAGTTCGCCTTTTTCGATTCCCGCAGAAAACCGTCGCATCGACCCCGCCCGCCAACGCGCCGACGGCTCACCGGACGACAACGACCGTACCGAGATCGGCCCGACGCCCCTGGCCTTTGCCGAATGGGCGCAACTGGGCCTGCAACCGCCCAACCTTGCAAGCATGCGCGAATTCCGTCTGCAACGGATCAAGGAACAACTGGTAGCCCGCGACCTGGCGGGCATTTTGCTGTTCGATCCGCTGAACATCCGCTACGCCACTGACACCACCAATATGCAACTGTGGACCACCCACAACCCGGCACGCGCCTGCTTCGTCGCCGCCAACGGGCATGTGACGCTGTGGGACTTCCATGGCTGCGATCACCTATCCGCGCACTTGCCGCTGATCACTGAGCTGCGCAGTGGCGCGTCGTTTTTCTATTTCGAGACTGGCGACCGCACCGAGCAGCACGCCAAGCGTTTCGCCGCCCAGGTCGACGATCTGTTGCGGGTCCATGGCGGCAGCAACCGCCGGCTGGCGGTGGATCGCATCGAAGTCGCCGGTTTGCGCGCTCTGGAAGCCCTTGGCGTGCAGGTCAGCAGTGGCCAGGAAGTGACGGAGCACGCCCGAGTGATCAAGGGCCCGGACGAAATCCGCGCCATGCGCTGCGCCGTGGCCTCCTGCGAAGCCTCGATTGGCGAGATGCGCCAGGCCATGCGCACCGGCGCCACCGAGAACGACGTGTGGTCGGCGCTGCATGCCGGCAACATCCGCCGCGGTGGCGAGTGGATCGAAACCCGAATCTTGAGCTCCGGCCCGCGTACCAACCCCTGGTACCAGGAATCCGGCCCGCGGGTGCTCAGCGACGGCGACCTGTTGTCTTTCGACACTGACCTGATCGGCGTCTACGGCATGTGCGTGGACATGTCGCGCAGCTGGATCTGCGGCGACCGCGAACCCACCGCCGAGCAGAAACGCCTGTACCGCATCGCCCATGACCACATCAGCTTCAACACCGACCTGGTGCGCCCGGGTGTGGGTTTCACCGAACTGACCCGCCTGGCCCACCGCCTGCCGGAATCGTGCCGCGCCCAGCGTTATGGCGTGATGTTCCATGGCGTTGGGCTGTGCGACGAATACCCGTGCATCCGCTACCCGGAAGACGTCGATTCCTACGGCTACGAAGGCGTGCTGGAACCGGGCATGGCACTGTGCGTCGAGGCCTACATCGGCGAAGTCGGCGGCCGTGACGGCATCAAGCTGGAGAACCAGTTGCTGGTCACCGAGGACGGCTGCGAGGTGCTGACCCATTACCCGTTCGAAAAGAGCTTCCTGGAGGACTGAACAGACATGGAACAACGCCGATGAAGATGGTTTCTGCGCAGCAGATCAACGCCGTACTGGACTGGGCCGGGGTGCTCGCCGCCTTGCGCCGCACGCACCTGGGGCCGCGGCCGCGGATTGATGACTTTTTCCTGGGGGACAGCGAGTACGGGCTGTTCAGTCGGGGCGTGATCCTGCCGGGTGTCGGGGCCGGGGTGAAGATCGCCTCGATCTGCCCTGGCAACCTGCAGGCCACGCCGCCATTGCCGGCCGAGGACGCGGCGTTCCTGGTGGTGGACGAGCGCACCCGGGCCATTGCGGCGATCTGCGATGGTCCAGCGATCACTGCCTGGAAAACTGCCGGGGATTCGGCCCTGGCCGGCTCGTATTTGAGCCGGGAGGACAGCCAGGTGTTACTGGTGCTCGGTGCCGGGCCGGTGGCGCGGGCGTTGACCGAGGCGTACCTGCATGTGCGTCCGGGGATTCGTCAGGTGTTGTTGTGGAATCGCACGGCCGCCAAGGTTGAAGCCTTCGCCGCGCAACTTCAGGCAAGGGGCATCGAAGCCAGCCTGGTCAGTGACCTGGACCAAGCGGTTGGCCGCGCCGACATCATCGCCTCGGCCACTGCGTCTTCTGTCGCACTGATCAAGGGGCAGTCCGTGCGCGCCGGCACCCACATCGACCTGGTCGGCGGCTTTCGCCCGGACATGCAGGAAGCCGACGCGGACTTGGTGGCACGCGCCCGACTGTTCACCGACGATCGCAAGGGTGCGCTTAACTCGGGGGACTTGCAGGTGCCGTTGCAGGCTGGGTTGATTGACGAGGACTGCATCGAAGCCGATCTGTTCGAGATCTGCCAGGCCAGCGCGCCATGGCGTCAGCCGCAGGACATCACCCTGTACAAGAATGCCGGCGGCGCGCACCTGGACCTGACGGTGTGCCAATGCGTGCTGGAACGGCTGGCGGGCTAGGCGACGATCCGCCGGATCAGCTCGGGGGTAGAACCCACCGCGTACTTGCGCAGCAGGCTGGCGCGGTGGATGTCCACGGTGCGCGGGCTGATGCCGAGTTTCTTTGCCGCTTCCTTGCTGGTCAGGCCGTCCACCAGCAGGGCGGCGACGTCGCGTTCGCGGGCGGTTAGGCTGACTTTCTCGGCTGACGCCGGGTCGGCGACATCGGTGAAGACCCAGGCCGCCAGTTCGTAGGGATTGTCTTCGTTGAAGCCGTAGCCGCGCACGGTCACCCAGAAATGCGTGCCATCCAGGCGGCGCATGATGCGGTCGTCGTGGAACTCGGCATGGCGCGAGAGCAGGGGGGCGAAGTGTTCGGCGGCGGATTCGAAGTCTTTCTGTTCGGGGTACAGCAGCGCGAATGAGGCGCCGATGATCTGTTCCTCACTGGCGCGGAACATCGTCAGGGCGCGGGCGTTGCAGTTGACGATGATTCGATGGCGGGCGATGACCACCGAGACCGGCAGATGCTGAAGAAGATACTCGGGTTTCAGGCATTCCTCTTCGATCATGGGGCGCTGCTCTTTCTCGGTTTCAGAGGTGAGGGAAATGCTGATTACCTAGGTAATCGCGGCGTTTGGCGTGGCTGCGCCAGGCTGCTTAAGATCATACCGCAGGCTCTGCCTGCGGGCCTGTTGAATAACAACAATGTGCACGTCTCCCATCCAGGGCGGATGCTGCAAACCGATGGAGCGCGCGACCGATCATGAGCACAGTGGCAGAACCCTTGAGTGAAGCAGGGCGCTCGAAAAGCACCCGGTTGGGCATCGGCCTGTGCCTGATGTCGATGTTCGTGTTTGCCGCCCAGGACGGGATTACCAAGATCCTGGTCAAGGACCTGCCGGTGTCGCAGTTGATCATGGTGCGCTACTGGTTCTTCCTGCTGTTCGCCCTGTGTTTCGTGCACATGAAGGGTGGCTTGCGCAGTGCGGTGAAGAGTGGGCATCCGTGGCTGCAATTGAGCCGGTCGCTGATAGCGGTGTTCGACATCATGGTCTTTGGTTTGGCGCTGCGCTTTCTGGGGTTGGCCGAGACCCACGCGATCTACGCGATCTTCCCGCTGCTGACCATGGGGTTGGCGGCGTTGCTGCTGGGGGAAAAGGTCAGCCCCCGGCAATGTGTGGCGGGGCTGATCGGTTTTGCCGGTACTTTGATCATTCTCCAGCCGGGCATGGGCGTGTTCAGCGTCACTTCGTTGATTCCGCTGTTGGGCGCGGTGATGTTCGCCTTCTTCAGCGTGCTGACGCGCAAGATCAGCGCGGTCGACAGCTTCAGCACCAACATGCTGCACATGGGGTTCTGGGGCGCGCTGGCCTCGACCGTGGTGGCGACGCCGCAATGGGTGACACCGTCCTCGACCGAATGGGGGCTGTTGCTGGTGTTGTCGGTGAGCGGGGTGATTGCCCAGTTGTTGCTGTTGCAGTCGTTGAAGTACGCGGCGGCGGTGACCTTGCAACCGTTCAACTATTCGCTGCTGCTGTTCGCCTCGGTGTTTGGGGTGACCTGGTTTGGCGAGACATTGGCCACATCGCTGGTGATTGGCGCGCTGCTGGTGGTGTTGGGCGGGATTTATGCATTTCGGCGGTGAGTGAGACTTCCCCTCCTGTAGGAGCGAGCTTGCTCGCGATGAGGGTGTGTCAGTCACAGTTAATTTGCCTGACAGACCGCCATCGCGAGCAAGCTCGCTCCTACAGGTTTTGAGTCGATCGCATTTATTGTGTACACCCTGAACCATTGTGGGAGCGGGCTTGCTCGCGATGAGGGCGTGTCAGTCACGGTTTATTTGCCTGACACACTGCTATCGCGAGCAAGCCCGCTCCCACAGGTTTTTGAGTCGATCACATTTTGGTGTACACCTGAAACCACTGTAGGAGCGAGCTTGCTCGCGATAGCGGAGTGTCAGTCGCAGTTCATTTGCCTGACACATCGCCATCGCGAGCAAGCTCGCTCCTACAGTGGGGAAGGTTGGGTTTACCTAGGCTCAGGCCCAGATATCTCCAATGGTGAAGCCCTCGGTGAACGGATCATCATGGTCGAGCACATAGGTGTTCAGACCATAGATCCAACTTCTGCCGGTGACGGTGGGCACCACGGCCTTGTGTGGGCCGATGCTGGTTTCGCTGATCAGGCGGCCGGTGTAGATGTTGCCGATGATGCCCTGGTGGCGGAAATCCTGGTTCAGTGGCAGTTCGCCCTTGGCGTGCAGGGTGGCCATCTTGGCGCTGGTGCCGGTGCCGCAGGGGCAGCGGTCGAGGGCGCCGGTCCAGGTGGCCGGGTTGTCCCAGGAGAACTCGCCGCTAGCCATGGTCACCACGTTTTTCCAGTCGGCGTTGGGGTCGTCGCTGGGGCCGGAGAGCTGCGAAATGGTAATGCCCACCCCTGGATAATCAGGATGCGCGACCGGCAGTTGTTCGATGGCAGCTTCACGGATCATCGACGACACCCGGGCAATCTCCGCACCATGTTGCGGAATCAGCTCAAGGCCCTTGAACTGGCGGACATCGGCGATCACGTAGAACATGCCACCCCAGCCGACATCCACCCGCACCTTGCCCAAGTGCGGCACGTCGATCACCGCGTCCAGGTGCGCAGCGAACGCCGGCACGTTCTGGAAGGTCACGCCCTTGACCTTGCCGTCCTTGCACTCGGCCTTGATGCGAATCAGCCCGGCCGGCGCTTCCAGCACCAGTTCGGTCAACGGTTCCTTCATCGGCAGCAGGCCCATTTCCAGCAGCACGGTGACCACCGAGATGGTGTTGCCGCCGGACATCACCGGGTACTCGATCTGCTCCATGATGATGTAGCCGGCGTCCGCCTCGGGATGGCACGGCGGCACGATGATGTTGCAGCAGTGCGCCGGGTAGCCACGCGGCTCGCGCAACATCAGCTTGCGCAGCTGGTCGTCGTTTTCTTCCAGCCATTTCATCTTGGCGTGCACGGTGTCGCCGGGAATGTGCGGAACGCCGCCAGTGATCACGCGCATGGGCGTGCCGGCGTGGGTGTCAACGGCGTGGATGGTTCTCTTGAAGGTCATGGTGGGCTCCTGTGGCGGTGCACGGCCCTGCGTGCACCGGCCTTTAAAGGTTAGTCAGACGGCACTGGCCTTGGCCAGGTCCAGCGAGCGGGTTTCCGGGGCCATCAGCCAGGTGAAGAACAGCCCGACCATGGAGATGCCAAACGCGGCGAACATGGTGTTGGCGATACCGATGGAGGACAGCGAGATCGGCACCAGGTAGGTGCCCACCGCCGCGCCGATCCGCGACAGCGAGGTGGCCAGGCCCACGGCTGAGCCGCGAATTTCGGTGGGGAACAGCTCGTTGGGGTAGACGTATTGGAGCACCTGGGCACCGCCGATGAACAAGGCGTAGCTGCCGAACAACACCAGGGTCAGCAACGCCGCGCCATCCTTGAACACACCGAGCAGCAGCAGGGCCAGTCCCGACCAGAGGAAGCTGTGCATGAGCATGTTGCGCCGGCCCAGCGGGTTGATCAGGCGCACACCGAGCAGGCAGCCGAGTACGAAGATCACCGTGATCGCCACCGCGCCCCAGGACGCCAGTTCACCGGTCAGGCCCATCGCCGCGAGGATCTTGGGCGCAAAGGCATAGATGGCGAATTGCGGGATGATCGAGCAGGTCCAGAAGATGCTGACGAAGAAAATCCGCTTGCCGTAGCTGGAGTGGAACAGCGACCACGCGGTGACCTGGCGTTGCGCGGCGGGCTCGGGCAGGTCGGTGATGGAAAAACCTGTGCCGTAGACCTTCTTGATCACCTTGTCGGCTTCCTGGGTGCGGCCCTTGCTGACCAGCCAGCGCGCCGATTCCGGGGTGCCGGCACGCATGATCAGGAACAGCACCGCCGGCACCACCGCACTGGCCAGCGCCCAACGCCAGGCCTCAGGGCCCATGCTGCGCAGGATCAGCTCCCCGGCGACATAGGCCACCGCCGCGCCGACGAACCACATCATCACCAGGCTGGCGAGGATCGAGCCGCGCTGTTTTTTCGGCAGGAATTCAGCCAGCAGCGAGGTGGCTAGCGGGTGGTCGGCGCCGATGGCGATACCCAGCAGCAGGCGCAGCGTGATGAGGGCCCAGGCGGAGGTGACCCAGAACTGCCCGAGGGAAAACACCGCGAGCATCACCAGGACCAGCACGTAAAGGGTCTTGCGTCCGAGTTTGTCGGTGAACAGGCCACCGACGAATCCGCCGAAGAACATGCCGATCAACGAGGCGGCGGCCACCAGCCCCTCTTGCAGTTCGGTCAATTGCAGGGCCTGGCTCAGTTGCATGAGCACCACGCCAATGATGCTGAGGATGTACCCGTCGAGAAACGGCGCGCCGGAGGAGTAGATCGCCAGCTTCTTGTGAAAACTGTTCAGCGGCGCATCTTCCAATGAAATATTGAGCTTGTTGGTCATGGGGTCTCTCTTGCTACGCAATACCGAACGCATTACCCGTCGCAACGGGTAATCGCTCCTGTTGTTTTTAGAGTGTGTCTGCGGAGAACATCGGCGTTTCGCCTGGCCTGGACGATTTCCGATGTCGAGAGAAATATCGCACTGCGCGGACATCGCCGATATAACGGCGATGACGCGTTATGGAAGATTCCATTGCTGATCGACAGGCAATGGGAAACGCCGCGCAAACCTCATGGCAGAGGTTTGCACGGGGGGCACTATCCCTGTAGGAGCGAGCTTGCTCGCGATGGCGGTGGGTCAGCCTGTGTATGTGTCGGCTGACAGGGCCTCATCGCGAGCAAGCTCGCTCCTACAGAGGTTCGGCTAGGCGGGTATGGCCCGCCAGCACCTCATTGTTGACCTCGGCCGGCGCCAGGCCTGCGTTGGAGCCCAGGGCGCGGATCAGGCCGTAACTGGCCACCAGCATGTAGATCGCGATCGGCAGGCCGACCACGATGCTCGCCATCTGGATCGCCACCAGGCCGCCGGCGATGATCAGGCTCGCGGCAATTGCGCCCTCCAACACGCACCACAACACGCGCAGCCAGTTCGGCGGGTTGATGCTGCCCAGCGAGTTGAGCATGCACAGCACCTGGGTGCCGGCATCCGCCGCCGTGACGAAATGCACCGCGAGCAGCAGACAGACAATGATGCTGAGAATGCCGCCCAGGGTCTTGCCATCCAGGCGTTCGAGCAGGGTAAACATCGCCGTGGTGGTTTCCTTGCGCGTGGCATCGAGGATCGGGCCGCCGGTGAACGGGCCGGCCTGGGTCTGTTCCGCCACCGGCAGGCTGTTGTAGGCCTGGCGGGTTTGCTGCTCGTCCTTGAGCGCCGTGCCGCCGAACACCGCCATCCACAGAATGGTGACCAGCGTTGGCACCAGCAAGGCGCCGACCACCAGCTCGCGGATGGTTCGGCCACGGGAAATCCGCGCGATGAACAGGCCAACGAACGGTCCCCAGGTCATCCACCAGGGCAGGTAGAACGCCGTCCAGCTCTTCTGCCAGCCGCTGCCGCTCTGGGTGTCGGTCCACAGGCTCAGGCCGACGATGTTCTGCAGGTAGTCGCCGGTCGATTCGAACAGCAAGTTCATGATGTAGTTGGTCGGGCCGAGCATCAGCACCACCAGCATCAGCCCCAGGGAAATGAACATGTTCACCGTCGACAGGCGCTTCATCCCGCGCGACACGCCGGCCACCAGCGAGATCGAGGCGATCACGGTCACTACGGCGATCAGCCCGAGCTTGAACGACAGGCTCACCGGCACGCCGAACACCTGATTCAGGCCGGTGTTGATCTGCTCGACGCCCATGCCCAGCGATTGCGAGACGCCAAACGCGGTGACGGCGGCGCCGATGATGTCGACGGTATGGCCGATGGGCCCGTAGATGCGCTTGCCGATCAGCGGGTACAGCACCGAACGCAGCGCCAGTGGCAGGCCTTCACGGTAGGCGAAGTAGGCCAGGCCGAGGCCGATGATGGTAAAGATCGCCCACGGGTGCAGGCCCCAGTGGAACAGGGTGATGCGCATCGCCATGGACGCCGCCTGATCGCTCAGGCCCGGGCTGAACGGGTTGCTGGCGTAATGCAGCACCGGTTCGGCCACCGACCAGAAGATCAGGCCGACGCCCATGCCGGCGCTAAAGAGCATGGATATCCAGGCGGCAAAACTGAATTCCGGCTTTTCGTCCGGGCGGCCGAGTTTGAGGGTGCCGTGGCGGCTGAAGGCGATGTACAGCAACACGCAGAGCACGCCGCTGACCAGGGAAATGTAGAACCACTTGAGGTTGTCGAGGATTGCGTCCGAAGCACGCTTGAACACGCCGGCCGCCTGGTCGCCGTGGGAGGCGCACAGGATCACGAAGGCGAGGACGATCAGCAGCGACCCGACGGTCACCACGGGGTTGAGGCCCTTGAACAGGCCGGATTTTGCACGCATCGGCTTTCCTTATTATTTTTACAAGGCCGTATGGCGGGGGGATGGCTTGCTAGCCAGATTTGCAGTACACCCAAGTTCCCCTGTAGGAGCGAGCTTGCTCGCGATAGCGGTGCATCAGTCAACACAGAGCTGGATGACAGATCGCTATCGCGAGCAAGCTCGCTCCTACAGGGGGCCGGTGGTGTTCAAGTCATGTGTTTAGAGATCAATCACCAAATCCGAAGTGGGCCGGCTGCAGCACAGCAGGCGCAGGCCCTTGTCGATTTCGCGCTGACGGATGCCGCCGTTGTGGTTCATTTCGACGCTGCCTTCGAGTACCGCGGTCTTGCAGGTGCCGCACACGCCCTGGCTGCACGAGGAGGGCACCACGGCGCCGGCTTTCTTGGCCGCCGAGAGCACGGTCTGTTCGGCGGTCATGGTGAATTCCTTGCCCGAACGGGCCAGGCGCACGGTGAAGGTGCCCTGGGCCTGGCCGGGGGCGGCGCTCGGAACGGGCTCTACCGGTGCTTCGGCACTGATGTCGAAGCTTTCCTGGTGGTAACGCGCAAGGTCGAAACCGGCGCTGCCGAGCAGAGCCTTGGCGGCGTCCATGTAGCCCTTGGGGCCGCAGGTGAACACCGAGCGTTCGAGAAAATCCGGAATGCGCTGTTGCAGCTCGGCAATCGACAGGCGCCCGACGGGCCCGGCCCAATCCGGTTCGTCACCCAGGCCTTCGCAGAAGAACAGCGTGCGCAGGCGCGGCATAGAGCGTTCCAGGCGTGCCAGTTCGTCGCGAAAGATGATGTCCTTGGGTGTCCGCGCACTGTGCACGAAGACGATATCCAGGTCGGCATGCAGGTCGGCCGCCGCACGGGTCATGGCCATCAGCGGGGTGATGCCTGAGCCGGCGGACAGGTACAGCAACTTGCGCGCAGGGCCGGCAATCGGCGTGAAAATACCCGCCGGTCCCGACGCCGTCATGGCATCGCCGGCCTTGAGGTTGTCGTGCAGCCAGTTGGACACCGCTCCACCCGGCACCCGCTTGACCGTGATGGAAAAGGTGAACGGCCGGGTCGGCGTCGACGACAGGGTGTAGCAGCGGGAGATGACCTCCTGGCCGATCACTGGCGAGATCGTCAGGAACTGGCCCGGTTCATAGGCCAGGGCCGGGTAGTCCGGGCTGTGGAAGGTGAAGGTCTTGACGTCGTGGGTCTCGGCGACGACGCTCAGGCATTCGATGCGTTTGCTCTCGCCGCTGGCCCACTGGGCGCCGTGGGCGGCCCAATGGTCAGTGTCGGCAAAGCGCTGGTCGGCGCGCAGGCTGGCGATATTCTCGAAGACAGTCATCACCTTATACCCCATGGACGGCGAGACGATCGCTGTACCAGCGCAGGAACTGGTCCACGTACGGCTCGGTGAATTCGGAGTAGGGGCCCGGAATGTAGGCCGGGTCCTGGGTGCCGCTGTGGGTGATGGCGACCAGGTCGGCATCCTGCTTGGTGGTGGCCACCCACACTTCGGTCAGGCGCTGCACGTCGTAGTCGACGCCTTCGACGGCGTCCTTGTGCACCAGCCATTTGGTGCGCACCAGGGTGCGGTCCGGCGACAGCGGGATGATCCAGCTGATCATCGCGTGGTCGCTCATCACGTGGGCCCAGGAGTTGTTGCCCCACAGGTGGGTGTCGCCCAGGTCCTTGCGGGTCAGGTTGCCCAACAGCTTGGTGCAAGCAACCTTGGTGTCCAGGGTCTGGGATTCGCCACTGCCGGCGATGATCATGCGCTGGGTGCGGAACTGGGTGGCGGCATCGCCTTCCAGGTGTTCGAACGTCTCGTACAGGTGCCCGCCGCGGGCCCAGTCGGCTTCGATACCGGCCTTGCGCACTTGATAAGCGTCATAAGAAGCGCGGGCCTCTTCGCTCATTTCTTCAAGACTGACACCCAGGTCTTCGGACTGATAGGAAACAAGTAACTCGGGGTGAGTGCCCGCGCAGTGATAACACTCGCGGTTATTCTCCATCACCAACTTCCAGTTGCCGTTCTCTATATAGTCAAGTTCATAGGCGATACGGGTATTGGTCAAGTCGAAAGGGGCAAAACGCGCGCCCATGACTTCTTCCTGAATGGCAATATCAGCCGGTGCTTCTTCACTCAGGCAAACGAATACGTGGGTGCCGATGACCTTGCAATGTACTGGGATCAGACTGCGGCACTTGGGATCGAAACCCTTGCCCATGTGCGCGGCATGCTTGAGGCTGCCGTCCAGGTCGTAGGTCCATTGGTGATAAGGGCACACCAGCATGCCGACCGTGGATTTGCCCGGTTCTTTCAGGCGTGCGCCGCGGTGGCGGCAGACGTTGCGGTAGGCACGGACCTGTTCGTCGTCATCGCGCAGGACCAGGATCGACGACTTGCCGATGTCGGTGGTGAACACATCACCGGGCTCGGCGACGTCCGCTGTCACGGCGACCAATATCCAGTGTTTGGTGAAAAATACATCGACGTCGGTTTCAAAGATGTCCTGGCGACTGAACACTTCGCCAGGCATGCCAAAACCCGGTTGCCGGGAAGTTATAACTTCGCGGTGAGACTTGATAGACGCAATGCTCATTATTATTCCTCAGGCACTTTCTTGTAATTAGTCGTATGTAATACGAGTGCTGTAAGGATTATCTGAGTGGGTCAAAACACCGTCAATGCGCCTATTTTTACCGTTCGCATTACATCAAGTTATGAGTTGGTTTTTGAGAGAGCTGACAGTGGCGCACGGTCCTGCAACCAGCGGATGATCGCCCAGGCTTCAGGGGTGGCCGTGCGCCCATGGGGGATGATTGCGTAATAGGCGTCGGTGGGCCGCACGGAAAACGGCTCGAGCCGCACCAGTTCGCCACTGTCCAGCAGATGCTCGATCACACGCCCCCAGCCCAGGCCGATGCCGTGGCCATGCAAGGCGGCGTGCACCATGTCGGCGTGCAGGTTGCCGCGCAGGGTGAAATGCAGTTTCTGGTTGGAAAGGCCCAGGCGCTTGAACCAGCCTTGCCAGTTCATCCAGCCTTCGGTGGTCGAGTCGGAGTCGAGCAGGCCGGCCGCCGCCAGTTCCTCCAGGGTGGTTGGCGCACTGTGGCGTGCCAGCCAGGCGGGGGAGCAGACCGGGAAGATTTCCTCTTCGTACAACAGGATGGCCTCGCCGTCCTGCCAGCGACCGTCGCCGTAACGGATGTACAGGTCGGCGTCCTGGGTGCGCAGGTCGCCGGTGAACATCTGGGTAGCCAGGCCCAGTTGAATGTCCGGCAGGGTTTCACGCAGCGCGGCGAGCCGCGGCATGATCTGGAACTGCGAGAACGAGGCCGTGACGCCAAGGGTGATTTCCCGGCGGCCGCCTTCCTGGTTGATCTGGTCGAACACCGTGGCGATTTTTTGCAGGGATTCGGAAATGATCGCGAACAGCGCCTGGCCTTCGTTGGTCAGGTCGATGGAGCGGTGCAGGCGATGGAACAGCTGCGCGCCGACGTTCTCTTCGAGCATCTTCACCTGTTTGCTCACCGCCGCCTGGGTCACGCCCAGTTCCTTGGCCGCCTGGGTGAAGCTTTTCAGGCGGGCGACGGATTCGAACTGGAGCAGGGCGGTCATCGACGGGATGATGCGGCGATAGCCCTTGTGGCGGGTGCCGGGGTCCTGGGTTTTCAATTGTTATTGTTCTCGGTATGTGTTCATCAGGCGCCGCCTCCCCCCTGTAGGAGCGAGCTTGCTCGCGATTGCGATGTGTCTGCTACTCATCTATTGACTGACACACCGCTATCGCGAGCAAGCTCGCTCCTACAGGAGGCGGGGTTGGATTCAGACAGCGAGACTCCGCTCACGCAACTCGCTATTGAGAATCCGGTCATTCTCGCTGTAGTCCACCGGGCAGTCGATCACGTGCACACCAGGCGTCTTGATGCAGTGTTCGAGCAGCCCGAGGAAGCCTTCAGCGCTTTCCACGCGATGGCCGTGGGCGCCGTAGGCCTCGGCGTATTTGACGAAGTCCGGGTTGCCGTAATCCAGGCCGAAATCGGTGAAGCCCATGTTCGCCTGCTTCCAGCGGATCATGCCGTAGCCGTCGTCGCGCAGGATCACCACCGTCAGGTGCATGCCCAGCCTGACCGCCGTTTCCAGCTCCTGGCTGTTCATCATGAAACCGCCATCGCCGCACACCGAGACCACCGGGCGATCGGGGTGCACCAGGTGCGCCGCCATCGCCGATGGCAGGCCGGCGCCCATGGTCGCCAGGGCGTTGTCGAGCAGCACGGTGTTGGGTTTGTGCGCCTTGTAGTTGCGGGCGAACCAGATCTTGTAGATGCCGTTGTCCAGCGCCACGATGCCTTCGGACGGCAGCGCACGACGGATGTCGGCCACCAGCCGCTGCGGGTACACCGGGAAGCGGTCGTCGTCGGCGCCTTCGGCGATCTGCGTTTCGTTGGCCTCGCGGATCGCCATCAGGCGGGTGAAGTCCCAGTGCGCGGTGTCGTTCAGGGCTTCGCCGATCTGCCACACGGCGTTGGCAATGTCGCCGATCACCTCGATCTGCGGGAAGTACACCGCATCCACCTCGGCGGAGCGGAAGTTGATGTGAATGACTTCGGTGCCGCCGCGCACCATGAAGAACGGCGGTTTCTCGATCACGTCGTGGCCGATGTTGACGATCAGGTCCGCGGCCTCGACGGCGCGATGGACAAAGTCGCCGGCCGACAGTGCCGCGTTGCCGAGAAAGCGCGGGTGACGCTCATCGACCACACCCTTGCCCATCTGCGTGGTGATGAACGGGATGCCGGTCTTGTCGATCAGTTGCTTGAGCACCTTGGCGGTCATCTTGCGGTTGGCGCCGGCGCCGATCACCAGGATCGGGCTGCGCGCGGTGCGTAGCTTGTCGACGGCGGCCTCGACGGCCTTGTTTTCCGCCAACGGCCTGCGATGCAGACTCGGCGGGATCGGCAGGCTGTCGGTCTGCTCGGCGGCGATGTCTTCCGGCAGTTCGACGTGCACGGCGCCGGGTTTTTCTTCTTCGGCGAGGCGGAAGGCCTCACGCATGCGCGCCGGGATGTTGTCGGCGGAGGCGAATTGGTGGGTGTATTTGGTGATCGGCGCCATCATCCCGCACACGTCGATGATCTGGAATCGACCCTGTTTGGACTTCTTGATCGGTTTCTGCCCGGTGATCATCATCATGGGCATGCCACCCAGATAGGCATAGGCGCTGGCGGTCACCAGGTTGGTCGCGCCAGGCCCGAGGGTCGACAGGCTGACGCCGGTCTTGCCGGTCAGGCGCCCGTAGGTGGCGGCCATGAACCCGGCGGACTGTTCGTGACGGGTCAGCACCAGCTTGATCTTCGACTTGCGCAGGGATTCCAGCAGGTCGAGGTTTTCCTCGCCGGGAATGCCGAACACATACTCGACACCTTCGTTTTCCAGGCATTGCACAACGACATCGGCAGCCTTGGCCATTTGCGTGTTACCTCTTGCGGTCTCAAAGGGGGGATGGGGCTGCCAGGCAGCTTAGCGCGACGCCGTTGCTTGCGGGCAGCGAAAAACGACACCCGGGTAGAGCGCAACGGCGTGGCGATCAGGTTCTCAGGCCAATTGGTAGGTGGTCTTGACCCGGGTGAAGAACTGCCGCGCATGGGTGCCTTGCTCCCGCGAGCCGAGGCTGGAGGCGCCATTGCCGCCGAACGGCACGTGATAATCGACCCCGGCGGTGGGCAGGTTGACCATCACCATGCCCGCCGAGCTGTTGCGCTTGAAGTGTTCGGCGTGTTTGAGCGAGGTGGTGACGATACCGGCGGACAGGCCGAACGCGGTGTCCTCGGCTGCCGCGAAGGCTTGCTCGTAATCATCGACCTTGAGCACGCTCAGCACCGGGCCGAAGATTTCCTCGCGGTAGATGCGCATGTCCGGGCGCACGTCGCAAAACAGCGCCGGGGTGAACAGATAGGCACCCGCGGCGTTGTCGATGCGTTCACCGCCGCACACCAGGGTTGCGCCTTGCTCGACACCACTGGAGACGTACGACAGGTTCTGCTCAAGCTGACGGGCATCCACCACCGGGCCGATGTCGGTGGAAGCCTGCAAGGCATCGCCGACTTTCAGGGCGCGGGTGCGTTCGGCCAGGCGTGCGACGAACGCGTCGTGAATGCCCTGGGTGACGATCACCCGGGAACTGGCGGTGCAGCGCTGGCCGGTGCTGTAGAACGAACCGTTGAGAGCGACATCGACCGCTTGTTCGAGGTTGGCGTCATCGAGGACGATCAGCGGGTTCTTGCCGCCCATCTCCAGTTGCACTTTCTTCATGCCATCGGCGGCCAGGCGGGCGATCTGCCGGCCGGTGTGCTCGGAACCGGTGAAGCTGATGCCGTCCACCAGCGGCGAGCGGATCAGCGTGTCACCGACGCTGCGGCCGGGGCCGATCAGCAGGTTGAACACGCCAGCCGGCAGCCCTGCGCGGGAAATTATCTCCGCCAGCGCCCAGGCCGAGGACGGTACCAGTTCCGCCGGCTTGAACACCACGCAGTTGCCGAAACACAGGGCCGGGGCGATTTTCCAGGCCGGAATGGCGATGGGGAAGTTCCACGGCGCGATGATGCCGATCACCCCCAGGGGCTGGGTGAACACGTCAATGCCGACGTCCTGGCGCACCGACTGGTATTTTTCGCCTTCGGCGCGCAGGGCTTCCTGGGCGTAGAACTTGAAGGAACGCCCGGCGCGGTCGACTTCGCCCAGCGCTTCGCGCACCACCTTGCCTTCCTCGCGGGCCAGCAGCACGGCCAGTTCTTCACGGCGAGCGAGGATTTCGCTGCCGATGAAGTCCAGCGCGTCGGCCCGTTGCTGCGGGTTGCTGCGCGCCCAGCCCGGCTGGGCACGGCGGGCCGCGGCGATGGCGCGTTCGGTTAGGGCCTGGTCGGCGCGCACGAAGCGCTCGATCACTTCGCCTGGGTTGGACGGGCTGCGATTGTCTAGCAGGTCGCCCAGCAGGTCGCTGCCATCGGTAGGGAGGAAGGCGCCATCGACGTAGCTGCTCTTGGTGACGGGGTTCATGCGCGGCAAATCCTTATTGTTGGGTTTGCCGGGCATGATGCGCAGCGCCCCGAGGTGCCTGCTATTACGCGCATGACAATTGATAGGATGCCGGGGCCTCTAAACCGCGGGCCTGTCCTGGATATACGATATAGCTGTCTTTATATGATAGGCCGGACGCCCGGCCAGGCTTATGATGAAGCCGTGCCGGACGTCCCGGCCTGCCTGGAGAACGACCTTGAACGCACTGCCCGCAGAGGTAAAGCCGGACCTTCGAGTCGGTTTCGTGCTGATGAACCAGTTCACCCTGGTGCCGGTGGCGGGCCTGGTCGACTCCTTGCGGTTTGCCGCCGATAAGTCGTTCCGCAGTCAGCAGGTGTACTGCCAGTGGGACTGGATGACCTGCAACGACCAGTCGATCACCGCCAGTTGCGGCATGCCGATTTCACCCACACGGCCCCTGAACTTGTGGGCGCAATACGACTACATCGTCATCGCCGGCGGCCTGCTGGGTGAGACGCGCAACCCGCCGGACTGGCTGCTCGATGCGTTGCGTGACGTGCATGCGGCGAATATCCCGATCATCGCCCTGTGTTCGGCGTCCTTCGTGCTCGGCAAGGCCGGCTTGCTCGATGGCCGGCGTTGCGCGGTGCACTTCACCATTCGCGAAGAATTCGAAGAGCTGTTTCCCAACGCCACTGCCGTGATCGACAAGAGCTACGTCGATGACCGCGGCATCATCACTTGCCCCGGCGGCACCGCCATTGACCTGGCCGCCAGCCTGATTCGCCGGCACTGCGGCGAAGTGCGCGCGCAGAAAGGCCTGGAATACCTGTTGGTGGAAGAGCGGGCGGACGAAGAGGAGCAGGCGGGCAAGGTCTACCAGAACGATCGGGTGGAGCGGGCGATTGCCTTCATGCGTGACAACCTGGACGTGTCGTTGTCACTCAAGGCGGTGGCCGAGGCGGTGGGCACCCACCCGCGGCAACTGCACCGCGAATTCGTCGCCAACACCCAGGAACCGCCAGCCAACTACTGGCGCAAACTGCGCCTGGACCACGCCCGGCGGCTGCTGGTGAACACCAGCCAGAACATCACCACCATCGCCCTGGCCAGCGGCTTTTCCGATGCGTCGCACTTTATCCTGTGGTTTCGCAAGCAATATGGCGAAACCCCGTACAGCTTCCGCAAGCGCCGCCATGAAGTGGAACGCTTCAACGGCGAGCGCCTGGTGGAGCGGGTCGGGATGGACCCCGAGCTTTAACGCGGGGCGCGGTTGAGCAGGGCGTCGAACACCACTTCACAGGCGGCGCCCCAGGTGGCACTGCCCGGCTGGTGATGCAGCACGTCCAGCCCGGCGGCAGTGAAGGTGCCTGGTGTGGCAATGGCTTCGCCCATGGCCTTGAGGGTCTGCTCGGGATTGGCGCGGGCACTCGCCAGGCAATCCTGCAGATTGCCCAGCACCAGCATGCGCGCCTGATCGGCCGGCAAGCCCTTGTCCACCAGCCAGTGTTGCAGGTCATGCAGCAGGAAGTAGAACCAGCCGTTCATGCACGCGGCTACGGTGGCCAGCTCGAATTCGGCTTCATCCTTCATCACTACCATTGACCCGAGCGGGTCGAGCAGGGCCTGGGTGGTGGGGTCGGGCGGGTAGACGACCACGGTGGTCTGGTTCAGTTGGGCGGCGCAGGACAGCATCACCCGCACGCACTCCGCCTCGGCAAAGGTCGCTTGCAGGGTTTGCAGATGCAGGCCGGCGACCAGCGACAACAGGCGCTGGCCGGGTTTGATGCGGATCTCTGCCGCCAGTTGCGCCACCGCATCCGGGCGCACGCCCAGCAGCAGAATGTCGGCGTTGTCGACCACCGCCTGGTTGTCCGGCATCACTTCACAGGCCAGTTCGGCGGCGAGTACCTGGGCCCGTTCGGCATTGCGCGGCGACAGCCGGATCGGTCCGTCGAAGCCGCTGCGGCGCAGGCCGCGAACGATGGTTTCGGTCAGCGCGCCAACGCCCAGAATGCCCAGACTGTGCATGTTGCCTCCTCAGGCTTCGAGACCAGCACGGCGCTGGCCCCAGTTCAGGTTCAGGTTGACCCCCACGCTCAACAGCGGTTCCGGCGGATTGCGGTTGGGGCCAGGGGAGGCGAGCAGGAAATCGGTCAGTTCGTTGCGCTCACCGGTCAGCCAGTTGGCGAGCAGGGTGCCGGTGGCCGTGCCACGGGTGATGCCCAGGCCGTTACAGCACAGCGCCGCATGAACCCTGGGCGCGAGGCTGCCGAAGTACGACAGGTGGTTGCGCGACAGGCACATCGCGCCGCCCCAGGTGTAGTCGAACGACACGTCCGGCAGCATCGGGAAGCGCCGCTCGAACGAGGCGCGGTGCTGGCGTTCGGCGCGGTCGAGAAACTTCTGCTGGGCCTGGCCACTGGCGTTGAAGCTGAAACTGTTGCGCACCAGCAGGCGTTGATCCGGCGTGCGGCGCAGGGTGGTGCCGAACGGGTCGGCGGGGATGATGCCCCAGGTCGGCTTGCCGCCCAGGCGTTGTTGCTCCGCCTCGGTCAGCGGCCGGGTCATGCTGGCGTAGGTGAAGATCGGCAGCAGGCGCCCCGGCAGGAAACCGAAATGCGAGGCGAAGGCGTTGTTGCACAGCAGCAGTTCGTCGGCAACGATCTGGCCGTTGGCGTGGTGCAGGGTGATCTTTTCGCCCTGTTCCAGGCGGGTGATGACGGTGTGCTCGTACAGGCTGACGTTGCTCGGCAGGCTGTCGGCCAGGCCACGGGCCAGGGCTGCCGGTTGCAGCAGCATGGTGCCGGGGGTGTAGAGCGCCTGGCGGTAGAACGAGGTGCCCAGGTGCTCGGGCAGATCACGCGCGTCGATCATTTCGTAGGGTTGGTCGAGCTTGTCCAGGCCACTGCGGTAAGCCGCCAGCACCGCCAGGCCCTTGTCCTCGACCGCGGCCTGGTACTTGCCGTCCGGGCGGATCTGGCAGTCGATGCCGTGCTCGGCCACCAGCGCGCGGATCTGCGCCTGGGCGAAGTGGTTGAGCTTGAGGTTCATCCGCGCCGTGGCCAGGTCGCCGATGTAATCCGGGGCGCCGATGTCATGGGGTAGGTCGATGGCAAACCCCGAGTTACGCCCGGAGGCGCCGAAGCCGACCTGCTGGCCCTCGATCAGGACGATTTCGTCATGGGGAAACTTCAACGCCAGCTGACGCGCCGCGGCAAGACCGGTGAAGCCGGCGCCCAGCACCGCCCAGCGCGCCTGGCTGCGGCCGCTGTGGGCAGGGCGCGGCGTGCGCGGGGGACTCAGGTGGAACCAGCCACAACCATTGTCGTCTGCCGGGGTGGAGGTGTTTCTGTACATGCTGCCGGTTCCTTGTTTTTTTAGCACTATCGCACCGGCTGGCGAGTGTGCCCTATAACGAACGGGACAACTCATGGAAGGTTTGGACATGGTCACGCCGAGGGTTTTCACTGGCGGTGAATGACGTGCAATGATGGTCTCCCGAGCATTTGAGACCTTGCGCCCATGGTGAAGCACACAGAGCCGGATCAGTCGTTGATCAAGTTGCCGTCGCTGCGTGCGGTCAGGACGTTCGTGGCGGCCGCCAAATACCAGAACTTCACCCGCGCGGCCGAAGCGCTGTGTGTCACCCAGGCGGCGGTCAGCCGGCAGATCCGCGAGTTGGAGGAGTACATGGGCTCGGCGCTGTTTCGCCGCTCCGGGCGCAATATCGAACTGACTGCTGCGGGCTCTTCGTTTTATGACGCGGTGCAGTTTTCCTTTGCCAACATCTCCCAGGCAGTCGAGCGCATCCGCGACCAGCACGTCAGCCGCCCGGTCGTCACCCTGTGCTGCACGCCGGCGTTTTCCAATCTGTGGCTGACGCCGCGCCTGCCGGATTTCTTCGCCCGTTACCCAGGCATCGACCTCAACCTGATCACCACCCAGAAGTTTCTCGACATGGAACCGGGCGTTAAGCCGGACATCTTCATCACCAAGCGCAACATGGTCGATGAGGGCCTGCGCAGCCAGCCGCTGGTGTGCGATGTGATCTACCCGGTGTGCACGCCGCAGTATCTCAAGCTGCACCCGCAGGTGCGCACGCTCGAAGGCCTGCGCGACAGCGCCTTGCTCAACCTCGGCCCCTATGGCCGCTCGCAGGTCGCCGAGCACGTGGACTGGGGCTTGTGGCTGGCGTTCCATGACATCGACTTCAAGGACCGGGCCGACAACGCCGGGCATTTTTTCAGTGCCAACGATTACAACACGCTGATCCAGCTGGCCTTGAACCATCAGGGTGTGGTGCTGGGCTGGCATTACCTGGTGGCGCCGTTGGTGGAACAGGGTTTGCTGGTGCGCCCGGTCGAGCAGCAGATGGTCCAGGGTGATACTCAGCATTACCTGAGTTTGCGCCTGGACAAGGAGGACGATCCGGGGTGTCGGCAGTTGCATGACTGGCTGCTGGAGCAGTTCGCGTTGCATAACGCCAGCTCATGATAACCAAGGCCTAAATCTCGTTTTGCGCAGGCGTGGGCGCTGGTTAGTCTGCTGCCAACGAACAACAAGAAGGGGTTTTGCGTGATGTCTGACTTTCCGTTTGCGGGCCTTAACCTGGCGATCACCACGCCATTCGATGCGCAGGGCCGGATCGACTTCCAGCGTTTTGGGCAGTTGATCGAGCGTTATATCGAGGCCGGTGTCGATGGTTTTGTGCTCAGTTCCGGGACCGGCATGCATGTGTACCTGTCCAGGGATGAATCCAGCGAGCTGATTGCTTATGGCGCCAAGGTTATTGCCGGGCGTGCGCGGGTGATTGCGCAGACTTCGGCGCTGTTGGTCGAGGAAGTGGTCGAGCGCACCCGGCGGGCGGCGGATGCCGGTGCGGAGGGAGTGATGGTGCTGCCGCCGTTTTTCGAAGGGCCGACCGATGATCAAGGCATCGTTGATTTCTATAGCACCGTGGCAAGTGCCGGGTTGCCGGTGATTGGCTACAACGTGCCGCAGGCAGTGGGTGTCGAGGTGACGCCTTCGTTGTTGCGGCAGTTGTGTGAAATCCGCAATTTTGTCGGAGTGAAAGACAGCAGTGGCGACCTGGCTGCCCAGGCGTCGTTGATGCGCACCGGTTTGCCGGTGATGAACGGGGCCGATCCACTGGCGCCCTACGCGATGTTTGCCGGTTGTGCAGGGTTGATCTGGGGCGGGGCGAACATGGCGCCGAAGACCTGCGTGGCGCTGGTGCGCGCGGCCCGGGAAAAGCGTTGGGACGATGCGCGGGAGATCTGGCGGCAGTTGGAACCGGTGATGTCGTTGATCTGGCAGGGCGATTATGTGCAGTCGGTCTACGCCGGCGCACAAATCACCGGCTACGACGCCGGCCAGCCACGCCGACCGCTGGCGCGGCTGCCCGCGCAGAAGACCGAAGCATTGCGCGAAGCTTTATCCGCACTCCACGAAACCCTGTAGGAGCGAGCTTGCTCGCGAAGAGGCCGGCACATGCACAATCGCAGTTGCCTGACCGACCGCTTTCGCGAGCAAGCCCGCTCCCACAGGATTTGTGTCGTACCGGGATGTTGCGACACCCTCAAACCAGTGTGGGAGCGAGCCTGCTCGCGATAATCGCTAACGGTAACGCGGGAAACCTGATGCCCCGCGGTGTCTGTGGCTCCATCGCGAGCAAGCTCGCTCCCACAAGGCAGGGCGCTGTCCCTGTGGGAGCGGGCTTGCCCGCGATGGTCGTTAACGATTACGCGGGACGCCTGTTGCCCCGCGTTGTCTGGGCTACCATCGCGAGCAAGCTCGCTCCTACAGGGGCGGGGGCGGGGGGGGGGTTAGAAGGTGTAGGCGACGCCCATTTGTACTGTGCGCGGGGCACCTGGGTAGGCGTAGGTGTTGAAGGCGCCTTCGTCGTAACCTTTGTTGAAGACGTTCTTCACATCCAGGTTCAACCGCACGTGCTCGTTGACCTTGTAGAAGCTCAGCAAGTCCACCACGCTGTAGCGGTCCATGGTGTAGGTGCTGGCTTCGGTCTGGCCGTTGCGGTCGTCCACGTACTTGACCCCGGCACCCAGCCCCAGGCCCTTGGCGAAGCCGTCCTGGAATTCATAGGTGTTGAGCAGGCTGAAGCTGTTGCGCGGGATGTTGGCCAGGCGCGTGCCGTTGGGCAGGCGGTTGTCCTCGATCACTGCGGCATCGACGTAGGCGTAACCACCGATCACTCGCCACTCTGGGGTAATGTTGCCGGCAACGTTGATGTCCAGGCCACGACTGCGCACCTTGCCTGCCGCCAGGCTGTAGTTGGTGTTCGCCGGATCGAGGGTCAGCACGTTTTCCTTGATGATGTGGTACACCGCCGCATCGACGCTCAGCTGGCGATCCAGCGCTTCCCACTTCACGCCCAGCTCATAGGATTTGCCCTTTTCCGGATCGAAGCCTCCGCCGGCGAACGGCGTGCCGCTGTTGGGCTTGAACGAACGCGCGGTGTTGGCATACACCGCCACGGTGTCGGTCAGGTCATACAGCAAGCCAAAACGTGGCGTGGCCGCGTTCTGGCCCTTGGTGAAGTCCCGCGAGTTGACGAGCTTGTCGTCGTAATCGTGCTCGAAGCGCTCCAGGCGCACACCGGCCAGGGCCTTCAGGCGATCGGTCAACGCAACCTGGTCCTGGATGAAGAACGCCCAGGTCTTGAGGTTTTCCTTGTCCCAAGTGGTGGTGCGGGTGAGGGCCGGGCGCGGCTGGCCGAGGACCGGGTTGTAGATGTCGATCGGGTAGGTGCCGTTGGCCGCCGACGAGCGCTGGATGATCGAGTTGTAGTCGTAGTTCTCGTACTCGACGCCGGTCAGCAGGGTATGGGCAAAGCCTGCGGTGTCGAAGTGGCCGGTCAGGTTGAGCTGGAAGTCGCGGTCAGTCCATTCCAGCTTGCGGTAGTTGAAGTTGCGCTGCAGCGTGCGGCCATCGGCGGGCGCGCCGTTGGCTTCGACGGCGTTGCCCTTGAGCGAGCCATCGAGAAACTGGAAGCCGCCACCCAGGGTCCAGTCGTCGTTGAGCAGGTGCTCGAAACGGACCTGGGCCATGTTGTTGTCGTTGTGCAGCAGGTTGTCGCTGCCTTTTTCCCAGATGTAGGTATCGCGCGAGGCGCTGCCGGTTTGCGTGGCGTAGCGGGGCAGGCCACGGTCGAGCGGGTGGTTGTTACGCATGAAATCACCCTCGAAGACGATCTTCGTGGTGTCGTTGACCTGCCAGCTGACCACCGGTGCAACGTCGTAGCGCTCACTTTCGACATCATCACGGAAACTGTCGCCACCTTCGCCCAGCAGGTTCAGGCGATAGGCCAGGCTGCCATCCTGATTCAGCGGACCGGTCGCATCGAGGGTGGCGCGATGCATGCCCTGGTCATCGAACTGGCTGCCCAGCGTCACCTTGGACTCCGGCAGCGGCTGCTTGCTGACCACGTTGAAGGTACCGCCGGGATCGCCACGGCCATACAGGCTGGTGGCTGGGCCGCGCAACACTTCCAGGCGTTCGATGGTGTTGGCATCCGGCGCGTTGGGGTAACCGCGGTTGATCGGGAAACCATTGCGGTAGAACTCGCCGGTGGTGAAGCCGCGCACGGTGAAGGTGGTCAGGCCCTGGCCACCGAAGTTGTTGGCGCGGCCCACGCCGCCGGCGTAATCGAGCGCATCCTGCAAGCGTGTGGCACTCGTGTCTTCGATGACATCGCGGGGCACCACGCTGACCGATTGCGGGGTTTCGTGCAGGGCGGTGTCGGTGCGGGTGGCACTGGCAGAACGGGTGGCCTTGTAGCCTTCGACCGGGCCGTCGGCGCGTTCGACATTGAGGGCATCGGCGTTGATGCTCAAGGCGTCGAGTTCAATACTGGCGGGCTGTTGAGCAGGTTGCTCAGCCCAGGCCAACGAGGGGACAGCGTGGAGCAGACACAGGGAAACAAGCGTGCGGCGCATCGGTAGGGAAATCCTTGCGGGGGCAGGGGGGGAGAAAAAGCGCGCCGATACTATCTGCGAATAGTTCGTATTAGCAACGTTTTTTTGAGATTATGGTATGCCGCAGAAATACCCGTTGCTCAATAAAGGTGGCCGTAGCGGCCACCTTCGCTTATCGCGCTAGGCATCCAATTCCAGCAACACCCCTTGCAAGCGCGCCATCGTTCCCGCCGTGCAGGCTTGCATCGGCTCGCGCAGCTCGTTGGCGATCAGGCCCTGAAGGCTCAGTGCAGCTTTCACCACTGCCGGGTTGGCTTCGGCAAAGGCCATCTGAATCCATGGCAGCAACTGGTAGAACGTCGTTCGGGCGACGGCGACGTTGCCCTGATCCATGTGCTCCAACAACTGCACGTAGAGCTCGGCCCGCACATGGGCAGACGCGGATATCGCACCCGCACCGCCCAGTGCCAGATTGGAGAATATCTGCACGTCCTCGCCCGTCAGCACCTCGGCCTGGTCATCGTTGATCAGCGCCAGAGTGGTTTCGATGTCGCCGCTGCAATCCTTCACGGCAGCGATGTTCGGATGGCGCACGATGCTCCTCAAGGTGTCGCGCTCGATGCGCACACCGGTTCGGTAAGGGATGTCATAGACCACAACCGGTACTGAGGAGGCGTCGGCCACGGTGTGGAAGAACGATTGAATACCCTGCTGCGAAGGCCGGATGTAGCAAGGCGCCGGAACCAGGACGCCGGCGATGTCCCGTGCCTGGACCTTCTGCTGGAACGCCAGCAGTTCCTGCAGGTTGTAGCCTGAAAGTCCCATGATCACCTGGTGCGGCTCGGCGATTTTCAGCACGGCATCGAGCATCGCCAGCTGTTCGTCCTTGCCCATGGCCGCCGCTTCGCCCGTGGTGCCACACACCACCAGGCCGCGCACGCCGTCGGCCAACAGCTTGGTCACCAGGCCGGCAAGGGCGTCGAAATCAACGTGCCCACCACGAAAAGGTGTGACCAGTGCAACCCAGATACCGCGAAAATTAGACATGCATAACTCCTCAGGCAGACCGATTAGTCGACGTCAGAGGAGAAGAGGGGAATCAAGCAGGGAGAAGGAAACCTGGTGCTCTCTGTCCTGTCAGCTCATCTGACGGGACAGCGCCCCGGTCAAATGAGCGACTGTTTCTTCGATTTCTTGGCAACGCACACGCACGCGCAGCCCTGGGCGGAAAGGCCCTGGGTCGTCAGCATGAGGTGAGCGTCGAGAATCATGAATGATCCGTTGCCAAGTTGGGTGAAGCCGGATAATGCGCAAGGTGGCGTGCGCAAGTCAACCACCTATCTCGCGGTTTGCCCGCCCCCCTGTAGGAGCGAGCTTGCTCGCGATGGTCGTCAACGATGACGCGGGGGGGGGGCTGATGCCCCGCGGCGCCTGGGAGTGCATCGCGAGCAAGCTCGCTCCTACAGGTTTTGTGTTGACCGCGATGGTCGTCAACGATAATGCAAGCGTCCTGATGCCCCGCGGTGTCAAAGCGCAGCTTTAACCTGCAACCCCACCACCAGCGCATTGTCGATGTCCTGCCCGGAGAACGCCCCCGGCTCGATGATGTATTGCAGGTTCGGTCGCAGGCTCAGCCAAGGGGTGGCCTGGTAGCCGTAGCCGAGTTCGATCAGTTGTTCGGCGCTGTCCAGGTTCGACAGTGGCGTGCCGTTGGCCAGCGCGGCGTCCTGTTGCACATCGCGGCTGCGTGGGTTGGGCACGGCGCGGCCGTAGCCCAGGGCAATGGTGTCACGCGGGCGGCCTTCGAACGGTTTGTACAGCACCACGCCGGTGCCGTACCACTTGCTGAACGGCGATGCCGCTTCGCTGGCTGCCGAGTATTGGCCGAAGGCATGCAGGCTGCGGCCCTGGTCGGTGGACGAGTTCCACACCGCCTGGTCGATTAGCAGGTAATGGCCGCCACGACCGGACACTTCCTTGTCGCTGCCGATGCGTTTGACGTCTGAGCTGTCGTAGTAATAACCAACCTTGTATTCGCCGGGCAGGTTGCCTGCGTGTTTGTACACCAGCTCGATGGGCACCACGGTGCCGGTGGTGTGTTTCGGGCCCAGGTGCCAGGCGCGGCTGGAGTTGCCGTTGCTCGACGGGTCGACGTTGAACGCGGCCACGCGCAGTTGCCAGGACGACGACAGGTCGTATTTCACCCGCGCCCCCAGGTGAGCGTTGGGGTAGTTGGTCCAGCCGCTGCCGCCGGACATATTCAGCGGGTGACCGCAGAAACCGGCGTTCATGAAGTTACACAGGATGCCGCTATCGAGGCCGCCCAGGTCGTTGCCCATGGCCATGTAGCCGAGCTTGACGTTGAGCTTGGGGGTGAACAGCGTGCGCTCGTAGCTCAGCTCGGTCAGGCGGGTGTAGAGGCCGCCGTAGTTTTCCTGGATCGGCAGGCGGTTGCCCACCAGGTCTTCGGAGGCGCTGTTGCCGCGCCGGTCGTTGATGGTCAACTGGATCTTGCCGGCGTTGTCGACGCCATACAGCTTGCTCAGGTCGAACTGCGCACCGAGCTTGATGTTCTGCGAGTAGCGCGCCGAGCGGTGCAGGCCGCCGTCGGCGTTGTAGGCGGTTTCGCCGCTGTATTCGCCGCTGAACTTGATGCCGTCTTCATCGAGCTGGTGGCGCAGGCCGCCCCAGTCGCCGCTCAGGGTGTTGCGGGTGAACAGGTCGGGCTCAACGAAGGAGGGCAGGGCAAAGGCGGGCAGGGTGGCGCTGCAGGTGAGACCGAACATCACCCCGGTGACGACGCCGGGGTGGGAAAAACGAACTGGCATGTGAAACTTCCTGCTGAAAAGCTTGAACGGAAAACGACGCGGCACCCGAAGGTGCCGCGCACTGTTGCGATGAAGGGAGCCGCAGTTACGGCAGGGCGTAGGCCATTACGTAGTCGCCGCGATCGGTCGACTGACGCGCACCACCGGCGGTGATAACCACGTATTGCTTGCCGGTTTTTGGCGAAACATAGGTCATCGGGCCACCCTGGCTGCCCACCGGCAGGCGGGCTTTCCAGATTTCTTCACCGTTGCCGCTGTTGAAGGCGCGCAGGTAGAAGTCCTGGGTGCCGGCGATGAAGATCAGGCCGCCCTGGGTCGACAGCGTACCGCCGAGGGTCGGCAGGCCGATCTTGATTGGCAGGTGCATGCGGATGCCCAGGGGACCGGTGTCTTCAACGGTGCCCACCGGTACTTGCCAGGCGACTTTCTGGGTTTTCATGTCGATGGCGGTCAGGGTACCGAATGGCGGCGCCTGGCAGGGAATGCCGGCCACCGACAGGAAGCGGTTCTTGTTCACCGCGTACGGCGTGCCCTTGAGCGGCACCGCGCCCATACCGGTGTTCAGTGCTTCGCCACCTGAGGTCGACTGGCCCTTGTTCTGCGACGGGATCATCTGGATCCACAGGCCCAGGCGCATGTCGTTGACGAAGATGAAGCCGTGCACCGGATCGGTGGAGATGCTGCCCCAGTTCATGCCACCCAGGGAGCCCGGGAAGCTCAGCGATTTGTCGGTGCCCGGCGCGGTGTACAGGCCGTCGTAGCGCATCGACTTGAAGTCGATCCGGCACAGCAGTTGGTCGTACGGCGTGGCGCCCCACATGTCCGACTCGGTCAGGTGCTGGGCACCGATCTGCGGCATGCCCACCGATTTCGGCTGGGTCGGCGAGTACGGCTCGTTAGGGATGTTGGACGCCTTGACCGGTACTTCCTTGACCTCGGTCAGCGGCTTGCCGGTCGCGCGGTCCAGCACGTAGATCTGCCCGGCCTTGGTGCCGATCACCAGCGCCGGGATGGTCTTGCCGTCCTTGGTGAAGTCGATCAGGCTCGGCTGCATCGGCAGGTCGAAGTCCCAGAGGTCGTTGTGCACGGTCTGGTAGACCCAGCGTTCGGCGCCACTGTTGGCGTCCAGTGCCAGGATTGACGCGCCGTAGGTGTGATCCAGCTTGCTGCGCTCCACCCCATAAATGTCGGTGGACGAACTGCCCATCGGCAAGAACACCGTGTTGGTGGTGGCGTCGTAGGACATCGGCGCCCAGCTGTTGGGCGTGCTGCGCACATAGGTGCTGCCGTCGGCTGGAGCGTTGCGATCCTGCGGGTTGCCCGGGTCGAACGCCCAGCGCATTTGACCTGTGGCCACGTCGAAACCACGGATCACGCCGCCTGGCATGTCGGTTTGCACGTTGTCGGCCACGCGACCGCCAACCACCACCGTGGTGCCCGCCATCAAAGGCGCGGAAGACAACTGATAGTAGCTGTCCGGCACATCACCCAGGCCGGCCTTGAGGTCCACCTGGCCGTTATTGCCAAAACCCTGGCAGAACTCGCCGGTGTCGGCGTCGACGGCGATCAGTCGCGCGTCGATGGTGTTGGTCAGCAAACGACGCTGGCAGTTGGCGCCAGGGGCGACGGCCACCGGTTGCGCCAGCGACGGGGATTGCGGCGCGGCGACAGCGGCAGTGGCGTCAAAGTAAGCCATGCCACGGCAGCGCTGCCAGACCTTGGACTGGGCGTTGATGGCGTTCTTCCACAGTTCCTTGCCGGTGTCCGCATCCAGCGCGATCAGGTTGTTGTGCGGGGTGCAGATGAACACCTTGTTGCCGACCTGCAATGGGGTGAGCTGGTCTTCGGCGCCATTGCCGTCACTCTCGGCGACGTCACCGGTGTGGTAGGTCCACGCCACCTTGAGCTTGTCGACGTTGCTGCGGTTGATCTGGTCCAGCGCAGCAAAACGGCTGCCGCCCTCGGTGTTGCCGTAGTGCGCCCAATCCTTTTGCGCCTTGGCCGGTTCCACCGGCGTCAGGCCAGGGCCGGTGCCTGTGGCGGCGACGGTGGGGTGGGCCACGAACATGTTGCCCCCGGCCACGGCCACACCCACCGCCAGCACGGCGGCCACGGCATAGGCGCCGCGACCCGGCACGTTACCGCTGGCACGTTGCAACAGCGGGTAGACCAACGCCACCACCAGGCCCACCACGCTGAACATGAACAGGCGCGAGAACACCGGCCAGAACACCAGCCCGGCGTCGCTCACTGCCCAGATCGCCGTGCCCACCAGGAACGCGGCGAACAGCCAGGCACCGGCCGGCTTGAAGCGAGCGATCAGCAGACCGGCGAGGGCCATGACCAGACCACCCACCAGGAAGTACCACGACCCTCCCAGGCTGACCAATTTCACGCCGCCAGCAGCCAGCGCCAGACCGAGCAGGGCGATGACCACGCCCAGCCCGACCAGTATGAATTTTGATAAGCCCGAGAGGCCTTGACTCTGCTTCACGTTGAATGTCCCGTTGAAATGAGGGGCGCAGTATATAGATAGGTAACTATCTAGTTAAATCATAAATTCATGGTGAAGTGTAGTTCGGGGCTGGAAGCAGCGCTTTGGCTGGGGAAAGGCGGTTTGTCGAGGCAGGCGGGGGATTGGAGAATTGAGCGGATAAGCGATTTTTTGACAGGGGTGCTGTTAGTTTCGACAGGCAGATCCAGCGGCAACCCCGGATTGAGTGAACAACACAGCCCCCTGTAGGAGCGAGCACGCTCGCGATGGAGGCCCAGACACCGCTGGGCATCAGACCACCCTCGTTATCGTTGACGACCATCGCGAGCAGGCTCGCTCCCACAGGTCCAGCGCCAAACCCGGATTGAATGAACAACACAGCCCCCTGTAGGAGCGAGCTTGCTCGCGATGGAGGCCCAGACACCGCTGGGCATCAGACCACCCGCGTTATCGTTAACGACCATCGCGAGCAGGCTCGCTCCCACAGGTCCAGCGCCAAACCCGGATTGAATGAACAACACCGAACCCTGTAGGAGCGAGCTTGCTCGCGATGGTGGCACAGGCACCGCTGGACATCGGACAGCCCGCGTCATCGTTAACGACCATCGCGGGCAAGCCCGCTCCTACAGGGGGCTAGACGATATCGTCGATAAGAATATGGTGCAGTCCACGGCTGCATTGCTCGATCCGTGCTTCAACCTTGTACACGTCGCGCAACATCCGCTGGGTGATGACCTCGTTGCTCGGCCCGCTGCCTTGCGCGGTGCCATCGGCGATGACCAGCACCTGGTCGGCAAAGCGCAGCGCCTGGTTCAGGTCATGTATGGCGATGAACACTATGACTTCACGCTGGCGCGCCAAGGTGCGCATGAAGTTCAGCACCTGCACCTGCCGGTACATGTCCAGGGCACTGGTGGGTTCGTCCATCAGCAGGATTTCCGGCTCGCGCACCAGCGTCTGGGCGATCGACACCAATTGCTGCTGACCACCGCTCAATTCCCCGAGATTGCGAAACGACAGGCCGGTGATGCCCAGCGCGGCGAGGATGTCGTCGACCAGTCTCAATTCATCATCGTGCACGACCCAGCCCGGGGTCAGTTGCTTACGTGCCAATAGCACCGATTCATAGACCGTCAGCCGCGCGCTGGCATTCAAGCCCTGGGGCATGTAGCTGATGCCGGCCGCGCCTTTGACCGAGTCCTGCAAGATGACTTGCCCGGCGCCGTCGATCAAACCGGCCATGCGCTTGAACAGCGTCGACTTGCCCGCAGCGTTCGGCCCGACCACGGCCACCACCTGGCCGCCGAGAAATGTACCGGTGGTGACGTTACTGATGATCTCGCGCTGGCCGTAGTGGGCGCCGAGGTTCTCCAGTTGCAGCTTTACCATGAGTTTTTCTTCCCGCTGAGAATCAAGGAAATGAAGAACGGCACGCCGATCAGCGACGTGACCACGCCTATGGGGAAGATTGCGCCCGGGATCAGGGTCTTGCTCACCACGGAGCTGGCCGACAGGATCAATGCACCGGTCAACAACGAGGCCGGCAGGAAGAACCGCTGGTCTTCGCCGATCAGCATGCGGGCGATGTGCGGGCCGACCAGGCCGATGAAACCGATGGTGCCAACGAACGCCACCGGGAACGAGGCGAGCAGGCTGACCATGATCAGCGTCTGCAGGCGCAGGCTGCGCACGTTGATGCCGAAACTGGCGGCCTTGTCGTCCCCCAGGCGCAGCGCGGTCAAGGCCCAGGCGCGTTTGGCGAAAATCGGCAGGGTGATGAGGATCACCACGCAGATCACCGCGAGTTTCGGCCAGGTGGCCTTGGTCAGGCTGCCCATGGTCCAGAACACCACGGCGGCCACGGCCTGCTCGGTGGCGAAGAATTGCACCAGCGCCAGCAGCGCATTGAAGGTGAACACCAGGGCGATGCCCAGCAGCACCACGGTTTCGGCGGTGACGCCGCGGCGCATGCTCAGGAAGTGGATCAGTAGCGCCGAGAGCATGGCCATGATGAACGCGTTCAACGGCACCATGAACTGCGCCGCCAGCGGGAACAGCGCGACGCCAAAGGCCAGCCCGAGGGCGGCACCGAAACCGGCCGCCGCGGAAATGCCCAGGGTGAACGGGCTGGCCAGCGGGTTGTTGAGGATGGTCTGCATCTGCGCACCGGCCAGCGACAACGCCGCGCCGACAGCGACCGCCATCAGCGCCACCGGCAGGCGGATGTCCCACATCACCACGCGTACCTGGGGTGAGGCGCTGTCCGGTGAGAACAGCGCGCCCAGCACTTCGGTGAGGCTATAGCGCGCCGGCCCCAGGGCCAGGTCGAGCAGGACGCTGCACATCAGCAACGCCACCAGCGCGACCAGGATCAGACGTTTCCGCAGCACCAGGCGCCGGTAGGTGTCGCGCTGTGCGGCCACCGGATTGGACAACGACGTCATGGTTTCACCTCGGGCTGGCGCAGGCTGACGAAGTAACCCGGTTCATAGGGCACCGGCAGGAACCGCTCGTGCAACTCGCGAAATGACTGGTCCGGGTCAAGGTCGGCGAACAGCTCGGGATGGAACCATTTGGCCAACTGCTGGATGGCCACGAACTGGTAAGGGCTGTTGTAGAACTGATGCCAGATGGCGTGGAAGGCCTGGTTTTCCTGGGCCTTGATGCCGGCGTAGGCCGGTCGCCGGGTGTACCAGGCGAGTTTTTTCCTGGCTTCGGCCATGTCAGCGCCGGGGCCGACACCGACCCAATGGCCGCCCGGTGCAAAGGCTTCCCAGTTGGCAGTGGTGACCACCACATGGGCCGGGTTGGCGACGATGACCTGCTCGGGGTTCAATTGGCCGAAGGTGCTGGGGATGATGCTGTGGGCGATGTTGTTGCCACCGGCCATGTCGACGAACAGGCCAAAGTTCTCATTGCCGAAACTCAGGCAGCAGTCATCGGTGTAGCCGCCAATGCGCTCGATGAACACGTTGGGTCGCGATGGATGCTGTTTCTCCAGGACATCGGTCACCCGGTGAATCTGCTGGTTGCGAAAGTCGATGAACGCTTCGGCGCGCTGCGCCTTGCCGAACAGTTGGCCGAACAGGCGCATGGTCGGCTCGGTGTTCTGGATCGGGTTGTTGCGAAAATCCACGTAGACCACGGGAATGCCCAGGGCAACGAGCTTCTCGATGTAGCGCGCATCCTCGGTGGCATGCTGCGCCTCGATGTTGAGGATGATGACGTCGGGGCGTTGCGAAATGGCCTGTTCGATGTCGAAGGTGCCATCCTCGAACCCGCCGAACGTGGGGATTTTGGCGATATCGGGGAATTTGCGCAGGTACGCGCCATAGGTGTCCGGGTCCGACTGGATCAGGTCCTTGCGCCAGCCGACGATGCGCTCGATAGGGTTTTGCGTATCCAGGGCGGCAACCAGGTAAAGCTGGCGGCCCTCACCGAGAATGACGCGCCTGACCGGCAGGTGAACCTTGACCTTGCGCCCCAGCAGGTCGGTCACCTCGGTGAGCGCCGGATCAGCCTCAGCGGCGGTTGCGGCGCGCGCAGCGAAAAGCGCCATGGCCAGGCCCAGCAGCCACGCCATTAGCAGCGCCGCGAGGGCCGGCTTGCGTCGATCGAAAATCACCATGCTCAAAGCCTTTGCAAAGTCAGGCCGCGGGACGGTTCGCACCGCCGCAGGCGCTGAACGTTTCAGAAATCGACAGTTGCCGACAGTAATAGGGTGCGCGGTGAACCCTGGGAGAACGCCCCGTAGGAGGCGACGCCCGACCAGTACTCGTGGTCGAACACGTTCTGCACGGTGGCGCGAAACGTGGTCGGTCGTTCATCGACGCGGGTGGTGTAGCGCGCGCCGACATCGAAGCGGGTCCAGTCATCGAGTTTCTGCGTGTTGGCCTGGTTCACGTACTGGCTGCCGGTGTGGATCGCGCCGCCGGTCAGCGTCAGCCCCTCGATCCAGGACGTGTCCCATTCGCCCCAGAGATTGGCTTGAACCTCGGGTACGCCCACCGGTTTATTGCCTCGATTGGCCGCCACCGCCGTCTGGGTCAGCTCGGCATCGAGCAGGGTCATGCCGGCGAGCAGGCGGGTGCCTTGGGCGATTTCGCCGAACACATTCAACTCCAGCCCACGGTTACGCTGCTCGCCCTGCACGGAAAACACCCCGGAGGCCAACTCACCACTGGGTTTGCTGATTTGGAACAACGCGAGTGTCGAAGTGAAGGTGCCGTAGTCGACCTTGACGCCCAGTTCGTGCTGGCGGGAAACGTAGGGGGCGAAGATCTGGCCGGCGTTCGATGCGGTTGACGGTGCGATATCACCCTTGCTCAGGCCTTCGATGTAGTTGTAATAGATCGAAACGTGTTCCCAGGGCTTGACCACCGCGCCGAACAGCGGGGTGGTACGACTGTCGTCGTAGGCGGTGGTGACGACACCGGCGGCGTTGTAGTTGTCGGATTTGATGGTCTGCTTGCGCACGCCCAGGCTGAGTTGAACGCGCTCATCGAGCACCGACAGGGTGTCGGCCAGGGCCACACCGGTCAGCTCGCTCTCGGACACCTTGGGCGTATCAGGCTTGGGGATGGCCGGTTTCGGGCGATCTGTCGGGTGATAGATGTTCGACAGGATCGGCGCGCCTGAAATGATTCCCCGGGACAGGAGATCGCGGTAACGGCTGACTTGCACGGTGGTGCGATGGCTGATCGGCCCGGTGTCGAAGTGCAGGCGCGCGCCTGCGTCCACGGTATAGCGCTCGACTTCGAATTTGTAATAGCCGGGGATGGAGGAGGTGTCACCGGCCGCATTGGTGATGGTCGGTGTCTGGTCGGACATGCGCGCAACGTCCGACTTACCTCCGCCGGCGTGGGCAAATACGGTCAGCGCATCGTCAAGGTCGTATTCACCACTCCACAACGCGGAGGTGTCACGGGTTCTCGACCACCCCCATTCCTGACTCACGTTGGTCCGGCCATTGGCGGCAGGTGGAATGTCCACCCCTTGGGCAATGAGAAACGGCCTGGAGGCGGCGTCGAAGCTTTCCTTTTGGTGGAGCCAATCGAAGCTGGTCCGCAGACGCTCACCCTGATAGTCGAGGGAAATGGCGCCGATGTCGAAGTGGCGTGACTGATCATCAATCGCCGTGTCGCCCATTTGACTGCTGGCGTTGATGCGCACGCCAAGTCGACGCTCCTCGCCAAAGCGTCTGCTGAGGTCAATGTGACCACCCAGCTGCGAGTCCATGGCGTAACTGGCAGTGAAACGGGTCAGGTCTTCATCGAGGGAGCGTTTGGGCACGATGTTGATGACGCCGCCGACCCCATTGTTGGGCGACATGCCATACAGCAGGGCACCGGGCCCCTTGACCAGCTCGATGCGTTCGGCGTATTCGGTGAACACGCGGTAATTGGGGGCCACGCCATACACGCCGTCGAACGCCAGTTCACCGAGGTTGCCTTCGCCAACGGGAAAGCCACGGATGAAAAATGAGTCGACGATGCCACCGGCCTGACCGGTGGAGCGCACTGACGAATCGCGTTCCAGGGCATCGCCGACGGTCACCGCCTGCTGGTCCTTCATCATCGTCGAGGTGTAGGTACTGACACTGAAAGGAGCATCCATCACATCGGTATTGCCCAGCATGCCAAGACGTCCGCCATTGGCGACCTGCCCACCGGAATACACCGCAGGCAGGACTTGCGAGCGCTTGTCGATGCCAATGACTGCCGTTTCATCCAGCGTCACCCGGCGCGGCACCAGTGTGTAGCTGCCGTCGCTGCCCAGCACCATTTCCAGGCCGCTGCCCTTGAGCAATATCGCAACGGCTTGCTGAGTCGAGTAATTGCCAACCAACTCCGGGCTGACCAGACCTTCGGTCAGGGAAGGCTGGAACGACAACGCAATGCCCGCATCCACGGCAAAGCTCGACAGCGTCGCACCGAGCGGCCCGGAGGGAATGCGGTAGGCCCTGACCGTCACGTCATCCAGTTGCGCAGGCACCAGGGCCTGGGCGAGGGGGCAAACAGCACCCGTCAGGACAAGGCTGAGCAACGCTGCGCGAACAACTGGGCTGAGCTGAAAATCTGGACGCAGCAGGCGTGCAGCGAACATGGATGGATGAGCCTATGACAGTACGAAAAAAAACCTCTTCACCTATAGCCAGTCGAGATCGAAAAAAGTATCACCCACGGCGGTGTTTTTTTCGTCGCTTCAAGCCGGGGAGAGCATGACCCAGAAGCCGTTGAGATGGCCGCTGACCTGGATGGGGTAGGTCTTGGCCAGCATCTTCAACATGAGCGAGGTGTCGCCGATGGGATAGGCACCGGAAATGCGCAGGTCGGCGATCGCCGGATCCAGGCGCAGGAATCCGCGGTGGTAGCGGGTCATTTCGCCAACCAGATCCGCGAGGCGCATCTTGTCGGCCATCAACATGCCTTGCGTCCAGGCATCGACGTAGCGCCCGGTGGCAGCGAGCGAACCAAAGGTGTGCGCGGAAAAATCAGTGCGTTGCCCGGCGTTGACGATCAGCGGCGTTTGCTGGTGATTTGCCGCCAGTTCAACCTTCACGGCGCCTTCCAGCACCGCAAGGTGAGTACGCGGTTCGAGCTCGCGCACGGTGAACCGGGTACCCAGCGCCTGCATCCGGCCCTGGCGGGTGCTGACCAGGAACGGCCGTGCCAGCGGTGATACATCCGGTGCGGTCTGTACCAGGATTTCACCTTCGCGCAGGTGAATCAGCCGCTGGTTGGTATCGAACAGCACGTCGATGGCCGTGTCGGTGTTCAGCGTGATTTGCGAGCCATCGGCGAGGGTGAGTTGGCGGCGCTGGCCGACGGCGGTGCGATAGTCGGCCGACCATTGCTGGGACTCGGCCAGTTTCCAGCTGCCCCAACTGGCCGGCAGGATGGCCAGGATCAAGGCCAGCTTGCCGATGGCCGCTCGACGTCCCGGGCTGTCCGGGCGATCCAGTGTGGCCATCGCCAGTGACGGTGACAGGCCACCGAACTTGCCCTGCAACAGTTGCGCGCGGTCCCAGGCGAGCACGCGTTCGGGCGTGCTGGTTTTCCACTGTTCCCACTGTGCACGGTCAGCGTCGCAGAGGTCGCCCTCGCTCATGCGGATCAACCAGTCGGCGGCTTCTTCTACGGCCTGAAGGTCAAGCTGTGGCTCATTGCGACGGGAAAGCACTCAATTCACCAGCAACAGGCATTGCACGTAAGCTTGCTTCATGTAGCGTTTGACAGTGATCAGCGAGACACCCAGTTGCGTGGCGATGTCGTCGTACTTCAGGCCGCTGAGTTGCGAGAGCAGGAACGCGCGCTTGACCAGTGGCGGCAGGGTGTCGAGCATCGCGTCGATTTCGTGCAGGGTCTCCAGCACTAGGAAACGCAGTTCCGGCGACGGGACCTCCGGTTCGGGTAAATGGGTCAGTGCTTCGAGGTAGGCGCGTTCCAGTGCCTTGCGCTGGTACCAGTTGACCAGGATCCCCTTGGCCACGCAGCTCAGGTACTCGCGGGGCTGTTCGATGACCGTGACCTGCGAGGCCAGGATCCGCGCGAAGGTGTCCTGCGCCAGGTCCGCCGCATCCATGGCGTTGCCCAGTTTTTTTCTCAGCATGGTGTACAGCCAACCATGGTGGCCGCTGTACAGGGCTTCGATCACGCGCAGGTGGTTGTCATTGTTCGCGGGAAGGGATTCGCTCATGGCTGCAGGGATTCATGCAATTGAGAAGTATTCCCAATGCTAAATTACAACGTGACCACGGCGCAAGCAGCCACAGTCATTGCCTTTGCGGCACCGGCATCAACGCCGCAAGGGCAGGGTCAACGCAGGCAGGTAGCGCAAGGCAGCCATCGACACCAGTGCGACCCCGTAAGCCAGGCAGACGAACAGATAGGTGTATTGCAAACCGTAGGCCTGGCTGAGCAGACCCCCTGCGCAAATACCGCTGATCGATGCGAATTGCGCCGTACCCTGGGCGATACCCAGCACATGGCCTTGCCGCGAGCTGTCAGTGGTTTTCGAAATCAGCGCCATCAACACGGGGGTGGTTGCACCGAGCAAGACGCCCCAGATGAAGTAGGTGATGACAAACACCAGGGGATTGCGCGTAACGCCCGCCACGGCGGTGATGAGCACGCAACCGACAACGACCCAGGTGATGCGCTGCAGGGTTTGCCCCTGGCTCAAGTGTTCGAAGTACCGCGTCCAGGCGGTGGCCGAGACGATGAACCCCATCGCCAGCAGGCCGTAGCACAGGCCGGTGACCGAGTTGCTGACGGCGAACACCGAGCCGACATACAGCGAAAAGGAAGTTTGCGGCAGCATCCGCGCCATCAGCAGGATGCCCATCACCACCAGCAGCGGCAGCAAGGGCGAGCCGCGCCATACGCTGGTGGAAGCGTTGCCGGGCACTGCGTTGTCCGCCGCCGGCGCCTTCTTCACTGGCGGCACATTCGGCAAGCTGACCGCCGCGATCACGGTGCACACGGCACACAGCACCGCGGCGATCAAATTGATCCAGAAGAACGTTGAGTAATCGAGGATCAGCCCGCCGACCACCGCACCCAGCAATGAACCGACGTTGGTCGAAATCTGCAGGATCGCGAACAGCCGTGCCCGTCGTGAGGGCGCTTCGATGCTGACGCCATAGGCCTGGGCAGGTGCGATGTACCCGGCGAAGGCGCCTTGCAGGAAGCGCAGGAGCAGGATGACCCAGATGTCGTTGGCCAGCGCCAGCCCCAGCTGGGTCAACGACAGACCGGCCAGGGCCCGAATCATCATCCACTTGTGACCGTAGCGATCACCGATGCGGCCCCAGAAGGCACTGGTCAGGATGACGCCCAGCATGGGCCCGACATACACGGCGATGCTGGCGAAACTGAAGAACGATTCGGAGGCAGTCAGCCCGCGCAGGTGGACCGGCCAGAACGGGCCGCTCATCTCCATGGCGCCCATGGACACGAGCTGGATCGTAAACAACAGATAAACCAGGATTCTCACGTTTGAACGCTGGAGGGCAACGGCATGGGGCATGGGTGAGTCTCGCAAACAAGCCTGCAAACGATTGAGCCGCGCAGTGTTCCACGAACGCGCAGGCTTCGCCTACAGCACTGGTGGATATCTGCGCAGCGTTCGTGATTGCGCAAAAAAACAGCGAGGAGGGTGATACTTTTTTCGATCTCAACTGGCAATAAGAGTGATTACCATTTTCCACCGTTGAAAAGGATTCTCACGTCATGCCTGTTGTCAGTCGTCCTTGTGGTGAGCGCGTGTTAACACTCGCCATCCGTACCGCCATGCTGAATTTCGTTCTGGTCGCAGGAAGCGCCAACGCCTGGGCCGCCAGCCCCGAGCAACAAGACGTTGCCGCCGATCAGACCGCCAGCAGCACGGCTGGGCCATCGACGGATGACCGCGCCCCGGCGCTGGAACTGGGCACCACCAACATCAACGCCCGCTACAACACCGCGACCGCATTGCCGGAAACCTTTGCCGGTGGCCAGGTGGCGCGCGGTGCGCGCTTGGGCATGATGGGTAACAAGGACGTGATGGACACGCCGTTCAGTGTTTCCAGTTACACCGCCAAGACCCTGGCCGACCTGCAAACGGTGACCGTCGCCGATGCGCTGGAGCGCGATCCTTCGGTGCGCTCGACCGGGCAGATGGGCGGCATCGTCGATTCGTTTTTCATCCGCGGTTTCCCGGTCGGCGAAGGCAACCTGGGTGAATTGGCGTTCGACGGGGTGTATGGCGTGGCGCCCAATTACCGGGTGTTCACCGACTACGCCGAACGGGTCGAAGTGCTCAAGGGGCCGGGCGCGCTGATGTATGGCATTTCACCGAACAGCGGTGTCGGTGGTGTGATCAACATCGTGCCCAAGCGGCCACTGGAGGAGGACCTGACCCGCTTCACCGCCAGTTACGCGTCAGACTCCCAGGTCGGTGGTCACCTGGATGTCAGCCGGCGCTTCGGTGACGAAAACCAGTTTGGCGTGCGTTTCAACGGTAATCTTCAAGGTGGCGACACCGCTGTCGACCACCAGCAGCGCGACGTCGGCATTGGTGCCATTGCCCTTGATTACCGAGGTGAGCGGTTGCGCCTGAACCTGGATTTCATCAGTCAGAAGGAAAGTTTTGAGGCGGCTTCGCGGCCGTTCACCATCGCGCCGGGCGTCGAAGTGCCCGGCGCACCGAACGGTCGCACCAACCTGCCGCAGGACTGGGGCTGGTCGGACACCAAGGAGCAATCAGCGTTGCTCGGTGGCGAATATGACCTGAGCGATTCGCTCACCGTGTTTGCCCATGCCGGCGGCGGCAGGTCCGACGTCAAGCGGATGTCCGACCAGGTGCCGCGCATCCTCAACGCGGCCGGCGACACCAGCAACATTCCCGGGTACTACAAATTCAACGTCGATCGCTCCACCGCGGATGTCGGGATGCGCGGCGTCTTCGCTACAGGGCCGATCACCCACACCACGACGGTGATGGCGACCAAGTACCAGGACGAGTTGTCCCGCGGGATCAACAACGGCACCGAAATCCGTTCGAACATTTACCACCCGGTGGATGTGCCCAAGCAGTACATCAATTCGCCGAAGGTGTTGCGTATTTCCGAATCGGAACTGTCCGGCGTCGCGTTGACCGACACCATGTCCATCCTCGATGACCGCTTCCAGTTGACCCTGGGCGTGCGTCGCCAGGACATCGAATCTCGCAACTACAGTGCCACCGGGGCGGTCAGCTCCAAATACGATGACAGCGCCACGACGCCGCTGGTGGGTGTGGTGTTCAAGCCCTGGGAAGACGTTTCGCTATACTACAACTACGTCGAAGGCTTGAGCAAGGGCGACATCGCCCCCGGCACCGCGGCCAACGCCGGGGAAACCTTCGCTCCTTACGAGTCCAAGCAGCACGAGATTGGTGTCAAGTACGAGCACGGCACCTTCATGACGACCCTGGCGCTGTTCCAGATCGAGAAACCCAGCGGCGAAGTCGGTGCCGGCAACGTGTTTTCCGTGCAGGCCGAACAACGCAACCGGGGTGTCGAGTTGAGCATGTTCGGTGAAGTCGCGCCGGGCACGCGCCTGATGGGCGGCGTGACGCTGCTTGATGGCGAGTTGACCGACTCGGCCACGGCCGCCAACCGGGGCAACAAGCCGGTCGGTGTGCCGGATGTGCAGGCCAACCTCTGGGCCGAATGGGACACCCCGTGGCTTCAGGGCTTCACGCTCACCGGTGGGGCCATTTACACCGACAGCCAGTACGTGAACCAGGCGAACACCCAGGAGCTGGATTCGTGGACACGCTTCGACGCGGGCGCGCGTTATGCGACCAAGATCGAAGGTCGGCCGACGACATTCCGTGCCACCGTGCAGAACGTGTTCGATCGTGAGTACTGGTCGGGTGTCGCGTCATACGGCGCGTTCTCGCCGGGTTATCCGCGGACCTTGCAGTTGTCGGCCACGGTCGATTTCTAAGCGAGGCGGGGCAGGTGCGACGCTGGGGTCGACACCTGCCCTTATCATTCAGGGATGAGGTTACGCATGTCGATAAATCGGGCTTTTACCTCTGATCTTTGCGTTGCGAAGGCGAAGCAACCGGGTTCAGCATCCGATCGTGGTGTGAACGGTCACATCCGTGAACTGCTGCGCTTGCATGGCCTGCGCACCAGTCTTTTTCGCCTTGAGGTGATCAAGACGTTGATCGAGGCTGAACGAGAGGGACGTTTCATCGGCACAAGCGGAGTGCATGCGCGTTTGTGCTCGGGTGAGATTTCCATCGTCAGTGTGCGAGAAGTGCTCAGGCGCCTGGCTGAAGAGGGTGTGATCATTTTTCAGGCCGGCAGAACCTGTTGCTTCACGGCAAAGGCCCAGGACAGCTTGAAGCCCTATCTTGACCGAGACATTGCAATGCCCCGTCCTTGACCCATCGCGGGGTATCAGACGACCTGCGTCATCATTAACGACCATCGCGAGCAAGCCCGCTCCCACAGGTCCCGGTTTCAATGAACAACACCGAACCCTGTAGGAGCGAGCTTGCTCGCGATGGTGGCCCAGACACCGCTGAACATCAGACGATCCGCGTCATCGTTAACGACCATCGCGGGCAAGCTCGCTCCCACAGGTCCCGGTTTCAATGAACAACACCGAACCCTGTAGGAGCGAGCTTGCTCGCGATGGTGGCCCAGACACCGCTGGGCATCAGACAGCCCACGTCATCGTTAACGACCATCGCAGGCAAGCCCGCTCCCACAAGTCCCGGTTTCAATGAGCAACACCGAACCCTGTAGGAGCGAGCTTGCTCGCGATGGTGGCCCAGACACCGCTGGCCATCAGACCACCCGCGTCATCGTTGACCACCATCGCGAGCAGGCTCGCTCCCACAGGGATTAGGCAGGGCAGGGTTTAGAAATCCACGGTCGCCGACAATTTCAGCGTACGCGGCTCACCCTGGGTCAGGTAGTTGTTGGCCGTCGAAGCCGAGGACCAGTACGCCTTGTTCGCCACGTTCTCGACGTTGGCGCGCAGGGTGATGTACTTGTCGTCCGCCTTGAAACCATACCGTGCACCCAGGTCCACGCGAGTCCAGGCCGGGATGTTCAAGGTGTTGGCCGCGTTGACGTACTCGCCTCCGGTGCGCAACAGGCGACCGCTCAGCGCTGCGCCCTGAATGCCCGGCACATCCCAATCCGCGCCCAGGTTGTACTGGAAGCGCGGCACGCCGGCGGCACGGTTGCCGTCGTTGACGCCGTTGGAGGTCTTCTTCTGCTCGGTGTCCATCCAAGTCGCCCCGGCCAGCAAGCGCAGGCCGTCCAGCGGTTCGCCGAACACGTTCAACTCCACACCCTTGTTGATTTGCTCACCATCGACGCTGAAGGTCGGCAGGCGGTTGCCGACCAGCGTCGATGTCGAGCTGTTGGGCATCTCGATGCGGTACACACCCAGCGTCGCGCCGAAGCTGTCCCAGTCAAGCTTGACGCCAGCTTCGGTCTGCTTGGTGCGGTTGGGTGCGAAGGGTTGGCTCGGGTTAGTTACACCGCTGGCTGGTGCCGTCGGGCCTTGCTGCAAGCCTTCAATGCGGTTGGCGTAAAACGACACGTGCTCCCACGGTTTGATCACCAGCCCGTAAACCGGAGTGGTGATCGACTTATCGTAGCTTGGGTTACGTTTACCACTGGTGGTGTTCCAGGAATCCACTTCGATGGTCTGACGACGTACGCCCAGCGTCAGCAGCACGCGGTCGTCGATGAAGCCCAGGGTATCGGAGACCGCGGCACTCTTGATGCGGTTCTTGCCGACGATGCGCGGGTCATGCAGATCGCTGCCGAAATAGGTGTTGGTCGGGCGTGGCACCTGCACCGGGTTGTACAGGTTGCCATTGGGTCGGTTGAGTGCCGTGATCGACTCGAACGCCGAGCGCTGTTCACCCCAGGTGCCGGACAGGCCGAAATTCATCTGGTGAGTGACCGGGCCGGTGGCAAAGTGGCCGTTCAAGCCGGCGATTGCGCTCTTGTTGTCTTCGTCATGGGGCGGGTAGAGGAAGCCAACCTTGGCGCTGCCATCATTGCCCACATAGAGCGAAGAATACACGCCGTTTTCCCGGGTATGCTTGGCGCCGCCGCCGACGTAGGCCGTCCAGTTATCGTTGAGATCGTACTCGGCGTTGACCATGCCGTAGGTGTCTTCCAGCTCCGACCAACTCCAGTCCTGGGCGTAGTTGTCTTTGGCCGAAGGCACGCGCGGGACCTTGGTGCCGTTGGGATAGACCACGGCGCGACCGTTATTGATGCGCTCTTTCTGGTAGCCCAGGTCCGTGGAAATGCGCAGGCGATCACCGCGATAGTCCAGGCCCACGGCGATCAGTTGCGAGCTTTTCGACTCATTATCAATCGCCGTATCGCCACCGTGCCTGGCCAGGTTCACCCGTGCGCCGAAGCGGTTGTCTTCACCGAAGCGCTGACCCAGGTCGATGTGCCCGCCAACCTGATTGTCACTGGCGTAATCGAGGGTCACGCTGCGGGTCGGGGTGTCCTGGGCGCGCTTGGGCACCAGGTTGACGCTGCCGCCAATGCCGCTGCCGCCGGGCGCCACACCATTGATGAAGGCGTTCGGGCCCTTGAACAGCTCAACGCGCTCCAGCGCTTCGGTGGTGATGATTTGCCGTGGCAGCACGCCGTACAGGCCGTTATAGGAAATGTCGTCGGTGGTCAGCGGCAGGCCGCGAATGGTGAACACCTGGGAAAAGTTGCCGAAACCGGCGGACTGGCGCACCGACGCATCGTTGAGCAGCACATCGCCGACGGTCCGCGCCTGCTGGTCCTGGATGGTCTTGGCGGTGTAGCTGACCACGCTGAACGGCACGTCATTGATGCTGCGATTGCCCAGCACGCCCAGGCGCGCGGTCTTGGCCACCTGGCCGCCGGAGTAGACCTCGGCGTCCTGGGCGATGCCGTTGACCGTGGTGGCGCCCAGTTCCAGCGCCGAGCCGTTATCCACCTGCGGCGCCACGGTGTAGCTGTCGGCGCCGGTGTTGATCAACGAGAAACCGCTGCCCTGCAACAGTTGGGCGAAACCGGACTGCACGCTGTAGTTGCCTTGCAGGCCGGCGCTTTGCTGGTTATTGAGCGTGCTGGTGTCAAAGGACAGCAGCACGCCCGATTGCGCGGCGAACTGCGCCAACACACTGGCCAGGGAGCCGGGCGCAATGGCGTAGTTGCGGGTGGCCTCGGTCTGGGCGGCGTCGGCGGCCAATGCGCTGTGCATCGGCGCCATGGCGCTCAGGGCGATGGCCAGGCTCAGCAGGTTCAGGGGGAGGCGGGCAGGGCGGATTCTGGAACGCGACAGCGGTGAACTGGAAGTCATGGGGCATGCCTGTGGATGCGTAGATTAATGAAAATTCCTCTACACACCGAACGAGCGCGGAAAAGGTATCACCGAATCCAAAAATAATTTTCACCACCCTTTAAATGTGGGAGCGAGCCTGCTCGCGATGGGGGCAGGGACACCGCTGGGCGTCAGGCAGACAACGTTATCGTTGAAGATCATCGCGAGCAGGCTCGCTCCCACATTGATATGAGAATCATTACCACTTATCATCGCGCCTTCTTTTGGGGGGCGAGTTGTGAGTGATGATCGTCTAGGGCTGCTTTACGCAGAGCACAACCGCTGGCTGACGGGCTGGCTGTATCGCCGCCTGGGCTGTAACAGCCAGGCCGCCGACCTGGCACAGGACACCTTCCTGCGCATCCTCACGTCCCAACGCAAGACCGGTGAGCGCCTGGTCCTGGATCGCCCGCGGGCGTACCTGGCGACCGTCGGCCAGCGCCTGGTCTGCGATTTTTTCCGTCGCCAGTCACTGGAACGCGCCTACCTGGACATGCTCGCAACCATGCCGGAAGCCTTCGTCCTGTCGCCGGAAGAGCAATGGCAGATGCGCGAAACCCTGCTGCAGCTCGACGCCTTGCTCGATCGCATGAAGCCGGTGGTGCGCTCGGTGTTCCTGCTGGCCCAGATCGACGGCCTGAGCTACGCGCAAATCGCCCGGGAACTGGGGATCGGCGAACGGTCGGTCAAGCGCCACATGGCCAGCGCCTTTGAAGCCTGCATCCTCAACGACGTGACGCTGTGATGCACGCGCAAGCCCCGATCAGTCGTGAAATCGCCCGTCAGGCCGCCCAGTGGCTGGTGCTGATGCACGAGCAGCCGCTCAGCGCCACCCAACAGCAAGCCTGTGCGCGCTGGCGGCAAACCGACCCGGAGCACGAGCGCGCCTGGCAGCGTGTGGTCCACGTGCAGCAACAACTCGGCGGCCTGCCACCAGGCATCGCCATCGGCACACTGAACCGCCAGCGGCGTCAGGCGCTCAAGGCATTACTGGTACTGGCAGCCATCACACCGGCCGGTTACCTCGGTTACCGCATCAGCGCACAACAGGGCTGGATGGCCGACTTCCATACCGCCCTGGGCGAACGTCGACAAATGACACTCGCCGACGGCACGGTGCTCAACCTTAATACCGATACTGCCGTCGACGTCAGCTACGACGACAGCCAACGAATGATCCGCCTGATCCGCGGCGAGATCCTGGTGACCACCGCGCCGGATCCTGCCGGCCGGCCGATGCGAGTGACAAGCGCACAGGGGCTCATGGAGCCCTTGGGCACCCGTTTCAGCGTTCGCCAGTTCGATGGCACCACCCAATTGGCCGTGTTGCAGGGCAGGGTGCGCGCCACGCCTGTGCACGCGACGGCGCAGATCGTCGAGGCCGGCGAACAACGCTCGTTCAGCGACACCTCATTCGGGCCGTTACGCATGACCAGCGCACTGAACGCGTCCTGGACCCAAGGGCAACTGGCGGTCGACAACATGCCGCTGCGCGATTTCTGCGAGGAATTGACCCGTTACCGTCCCGGCCGGCTGCGCTGTGACGACACTGCCGCCGACCTGCGCATCAGCGGCGGCTTCCAACTGGATGACACCGACGCGATCCTGGCGGCGCTGCCCAACACACTGCCGGTCAACGTGGCTTATCGAACCCGCTATTGGGTCACGGTGAGCAAGGCTTGAAAATTTTTGGCCCGTTTTTTCAAGGCGTCCGTCCTTAGTAGTAATCGGTCATCTCCTAAGGACACCTCGCTCCATGGCTCATCCTCGTTTCCCGCGCACAGCATTGAGCTGCGCGCTCGCCGTATCCCTGTTGACGCTGGCCCTGGCTGCCCAGCCGCAAGCTGCCCACGCAGACCAAGCCACCCATCATTACAGCGTCCAGCCCACCAGCCTGAGCCAGGCCTTGACCGGTTTCAGCGCCCAGGCCGGCATCACCGTGCAGTTCACCCCGGCCATGGTCCAGGGCTTGAATTCCAAGGGCGTCGAGGGTGACTACAGCGTAGAGCAGGGGTTCGCCGTGCTGTTGGCCGGTTCCGGGTTGCAAGCGGTGAAACTCTCGGAACGGATTTACGGACTGGTGCAAGTCAGCCCCGACTCGGCAGGTTCAATGACACTGCCGGACATCAATATCAATGGCCAACGCGCAGCAGACGGTTCGGAAGCGGCGGGGTACGTGTCTGAAAACATCAGCAACGTCGGCGCCCTGGGCGGCATGAAGCTGCAGGACACGCCGTACTCCATGAGCGTGGTGCCCCAGGCCCTGCTCAAAAACATGCTGGCGACCTCCACCGACGATGTACTCAAGCGCAATCCGTTCACCCAGCTGTACTCGCCCAAGAGTGCCGGTTACGCCAGCGCCGTGACCATCCGTGGTTTCGGCAGCTCCGCCAGCCTGAACATCGCCAACGATGGCCTGCGTTTCAGCACCCTGGCCGATGCCGGCAACTTCATCGAAGACACCGAGCAGCTGGAAGTGGTGACCGGGCTCACCGGTTTCCTCTACGGCCCGGCGTCCCCGGGCGGTCTGGTCAACTACGTGCTCAAGCGCCCGACCTATCAGCGCTACAACAGCGTCACGCTTGGCAATGCCGGCGGCGAGAACTACTACCTGCACGGCGATTTCGGCGGCCCGATCGACAGCGAAGGTAAATTCGCCTACCGCCTCAACCTGCTGACCCAGGACGGCGAGACCGCCATCGACCTGCAAAAGCGCCGTCGGCAGATGATCAGCCTGGCCCTGGACTGGAACGTCAGCGACGACCTGCAAATCCAGTTCGACGCCTCGCACAAGGAAAGCCAGACCCGCGGCCTGACCAGCTACTGGTACTTCGCCAACCAGGCCTATCGCCCAAGCGCTTCCTCGCTGGACACCGACAAGCTGTACAGCCAGAAATGGGCCTTCGCCGACAACGAAACCGACAAGGCCGGCGTGCGCGCCAAGTGGCGCCTGAACGACACCTTCAGCCTGCGCGCAGCGTTCGCGGCGCAGCAATACACCCAGGAATACACCTACACCGGCCCACAAGTGGATGCGCCTGGCCGCTACACGCAACCGCTTTACGCCTTTGCGCCGCTCGATACCCAGGAGTATTCCGGCTACCTGTTCCTCGATTCACAGTTCGCCACCGGCCCGATCGACCACAAGGTGACCCTGGGTTACCAGGGCAACACCGCGCGCAGCCTGATGTACGAGGACCATATCCCGTCGCAACAATACGTCTCGGTGACCGGCCCGGCCATTCCCCTCGATGATCAACCGCAGGTCAGCAAGCCAGGCTACTCGGTCGGCCACGGTGCCCGGCACATCTCCAGCACCACCGACACCCACAACCTGTTGATCGGCGACATCATTACCTTCAACGAACAGTGGTCGACGATCCTCGGCGCCACCCATACCCAGATCAAGGCGTACAACAACGACTTCGTCTATTCAGCCGTTGCCCGCAAGACCGAGTACGACAAGAGCACCACCTCGCCGAGCGTGTCGCTGATCTACAAACCCGTGCCCTGGCTGACCACCTACGCCACCTATATCGAAGGCCTGCAAAGCGGCGGCGTCGCCCCGGCACGCGCCATCAACGCCGGCACGGCATTGGCACCGCAGATCAGCGAGCAGTACGAAATCGGCGCCAAGGCCACCCTCGGCGACACGCTGGTCACACTGGCGCTGTTCAACATCGACAAACCCAATGCCTACACCAACAACGCCCGGGTATTCGTCCAGGACGGGCGCCAGGAGAACAAGGGCCTGGAATTCAGCGTCACCGGCAAGGTCACCTCGCAGCTGACCCTGGTCAGCGGCTTCACCTTGCTCGATCCGGAAGTGAAGAAGGGCGCAACCGCCGCCAACGACGGCAATGCGCCGATCAACGTGGCCAAACAACTGGCCAAGGTCTACGCCGAATACGATATCGCCTCGGCACCGGGTTTTGCCGTCACTGGCGGGGCGTTCTACACCGGCAAGCAATACACCGACGAGGCGAACAACTACGAGTTGCCGTCGTTCACCACCTATGACGCAGGTGCCCGCTACCGTCTGCCTATGGGTGAAAACACCCTGACGCTGCGGATGAACGTGAGCAACCTGACTGACAAGAAGTACTGGCTCAACAGCAGCTACCTGGGAGACCCGCGCACGGTGGCGTTCTCGGCGCAGTTGGAGTTCTAAACAGTCAGAACCGCCAGGTCGCGCCGCCCCCGATGATGTGCAGCGCGGCATTCTTGTAGGTGCCCGACAAGGTGGTGCCCGAGCGCGACTTGGTCTGGTCGACGTCCATGTCACCCAGCCAGACCAGGGTGTACGCGGCGTGCACGTCCAGGCCTTCGTCGACCTGGTAATTCACCCCGGTCGCCACACGCCAGGCTTCACCCATGGGGTTATCGACCGTGCGGTCCTTGTCATCGACGGCCGAGCTGTCGTAGCCCAGGCCGACGCTCCAGCGCCATTGTTTGGTGGCTTGATACTGGGCACCCACCGAGGCGTGCCAGGTGTCCTTGTACTTGCGGTCGGCGGTGCGGCTGACATCGGCGGCGCCGGCGTCGACTTCTACGCCGATGTCGCCAAACTCACTCCAGTCCTGCCAACCGAGGCTGCCGAGCAATTTCCATTGCGGGTCGAGGTCGTGGGCGATGCTGAGCAACACGGTTTGCGGCACCGACATATCCAGCTCCAGCGAATCGACGTCCAGGCGGCGCAGCGCGGCGTTGATGATCGGGTTGTCGACCTTGCGCACGCTGGGGCTGTCCTTGAATTCCAGGTCGATCTTGCTGGTGTACGCCAGGCCGATCTGCGTGCGCTCGCTCACGCGGTAGAGCAGGCCGAGGTTGATGCCGGCGCCGACGTCGGTGTCCTTGTATTCGAGCTGGCCATCGGGGCTGTCGCGCAGGCCGAGCAGATTGTTGTTGATCGCCGTTTCGTTGCGGTAATAGGCGTACATGATGCGCGGGCCGATGCCGACAGACAGATCATCGGTGAACTTGTGCGCCAGGGTGGGCTGAAACGACACACCAATGATCGCCGCCTCCTGGTTGAAGTAGCGCCCGGCCCAGTCGTCGTCATAATCCAGGGCCAGGCCGAAGTTGCCATACATGCCAAAGCCGATGGCCGAGCGTTCGTCGATCTGATGGCTGACGAACAAACTGGCACCCGGCAGGTATTGCAGGGCATTGCCACCTTCGTTGCCGTCAAACTGGTTGTTGCTGTCGCGGGAGAAACGCATGTCACCGAGGATCACCTGGGCGTTGGCACTGATCTGCGTGCCCTTGAGTTCGGTGAGCCCGGCGGGGTTGCTCATCAGCACGCTGGGGTCGGTGGCCAACGAAGCGGCCCCGGCGTTGGCCAGACCGTTGCCTTCCTGGCCAGCCTCGTAGATCAGGATGCCGCCGGCCCAGGCGTTGCCGGTCAGCAGGCCCAGGCCGAGCGCCAGGGAAGATGCATGGAGTTGGCGAACGTAGTGGCGTGTGTGCATGACGCGTCCTCTGCGAAACCATCAACCCATCGACTGTCTGGAAACACGGCCACACGCCAGGCAAAGCACGGTGGCCGTGGCGCGGGTTACTTCTTCAATTGCTGGTAGGACTTGACCATGTCTTGCGCCCAGACATCGAGCACCGCCTTGAAGTCCTTGGCCTGCAGCACCTGATCGGAATTTTCGAGGTCCGCACCGGCGCCTTTGCGCACCACTTGCGCCACCAGTTTATTGTTGCTGCCATCGAGGAACGCCGCTTCGGTGGCGAGGCTGGTGTCCTGGTCGCGAATACCGGTGGCGGCACTGACGCCGGCGGCGACCAGCGCGATCGGAATCACTTCATACGGGGCCAGCCCCTTGGTCTTGGCGCTGGCCGCGGTGATGGCGGGGCGCACCACCAACACTCCCGGGCCAGGACCGGTGGCCAGGGGCAGGGCCTTGACGAAGGCATTCTTCAAGGTCTGGTCGTAATAGGTCGTGATGCCGTTAAGCGTGCTCTGCGGGATTTTCTCGGTGGGTTGCGGCTTGGGGTACAACTGGCTCGGTTCGACGTAGACGCTGGTGAATTTGCGGACATCCACCTTCGGATCGATCCAGCGCATCACGTCGGCACCCGAAGGCGATTTCTCTTCCTTCAGGTTGCTGTAGTCCTTGAGAAACCCGGAGTACTGCGCGGGGTCGACATACTTGCTGGCGCAACCGGAAAGCGCCAGGGACAACACACACAACGGTACAGCCAGTGCTTTTAATTGCATGGGAACGCTCCATTGTCGAAACCTGGGTAAAGCCGACCTTGGGCAGCATCGGCGGACACCGCCCAAGGCCGGCCTGACTCGAACCGTTACGGCGTGACGATGTTGAACCAGAAGTCGAAGTCATCCATGTAGGACACCAGCTCTTCGAGCTTGCCCTGCGTGCCATCGACCTTGATGTCGCCTTTGGCCAGCGCATCCTTCAGGGTGGTTTCCTTCAGCACGATCTTGTTCAGGGTGTCGCGGGTCAGGGTCACTTTGCCGTCGGCTTCCTTGGCTTCCACGCCTTCGGTGTGGTTGAGCACGCCGTTCTCCATTTCCACCGCATACTTCTGGTTCAGATCGGTGAAGTCGAAGTTCAGCGACAAGCGCTTGCCATCGGCTTTCGGACCGTTGAGGCGCATGGCCAGGAAGTCGAAGAACAGGTCCAGGTCCATCGCCCGCACCGTGTCGGGGCTGGCGGTGTCCGGGGTCGGCAGTTTTCTCACGCCATCGCGCAGTTCCTGTGCGCCGGTGAGGTAGAAGTTGCGCCAAGGGCCGCTTTCGGCTTGATAGCCCATTTGCTCGAGCGCATCGGCTTGCAGATTCTTCGCCGCCTGATTGTTCGGGTTGGCAAACACCACATGGTTGACCACTTCGGCGACCCAACGGAATTCGCCTTTGTCCATGTACTCTTTGGCTTTTTTCAGCACGGCGTCTTCGCCGCCCATCATTTCCACGTAATGCTTGGCGCCTTCTTCCGGTGGCAGTTCATTGAGCGTGGCCGGGTTACCGGTGAACCAGCCCATGTACAAGACGTAGGTGGCCTTGACGTTGTGATTAACCGAGCCGTAGTAGCCGCGGTTGGAGAACTTGTTGGCGATCTCCTTGGGCAGTTTGAACTGCTCGGCGATCTCCACCATGGTGTAACCCTTGTTGATCATGCGCAGGGTTTCATCGTTGATGTAGCGGTACATGTCGCGCTGCGAAGACAGTTGCTCACGCACTTCCTTGTTGCCCCAGACCGGCCAGTGGTGCATGGCATACATCACCTGGACATCGTCACCCCACAATTTCAGCGCCTCATTGAGGTACTTGGACCATGGCAGCGGCTCGCGGATCTTCGCGCCGCGCAATGAGTAGGTGTTGTGTAGCGTGTGAGTGGAGTCTTCGGCGGTGTTGAGGGCTTTTTTCTCCTTGATGTAGTAGAGCATTTCCGCTGGTGCTTCACTGCCCGGCGCGTACAGGAACTGGTAGGTCAGGCCGTCGATGATGTGGGTTTCACCGGTGGTCTTGATGATGTCCGTCGGCGGGATCAACGTCACCGTACCGGCTGACGTGGTGGTGCCCAGGCCTGCGCCCAACTGACCAGTTGCCGAAGGTGGCAGCAGGTTGCCGTACATGTAGCTGGCGCGACGGCTCATGGCGGTGCCGGCCATGACGTTTTCCGCCACCGCGTGCTCGACGAAGCCCAGCGGCGCATACACCTTGACCTTGCCAGCCTTGACGTCGTCTTCGTTGATCACGCCGCGTACGCCGCCGTAATGGTCAACGTGGCTGTGGGTGTAAATCACCGCCACCACCGGTTTTTTCGGCCGATGCTGGTAATAGAGGTCGAGGGCAGCCTTGGCGGTTTCAGTCGAAATCAGCGGATCGAAGATGGTGATGCCGTCCTTGCCTTCGACGATGGTCATGTTCGACAGGTCGTAATTGCGCACCTGGTAGATGCCTTCGGTGACTTCAAAAAGCCCGGAAATGTTGATCAGTTGCGACTGACGCCACAGGCTCGGGTTGGTGGTGTCCGGCGCGGCTTCGCCTTCCTTGATGAACGCATACTTGGCCGGGTCCCAGATCACATTACCCGAGGCTCCCTTGATGACTGCGGAGGGCAGGGGAGCAATGAAACCCTTGTGCGCGAGCTCAAAGGACGTCTTGTCGTCGAACGGCAGCTCCTTGAGCAGCGCGTTATTCGCCGATTTGGTGGCGTCCGATGCGGGTTTGGCTTTTTCCGCCTCGGCGGCGATGGCCTGGGTGGCTATCGCCACGGCCATCACCAACGAGCAAATCCCGCCTGCCACCTTCAGGATTTTCGATTTACGGGTTGGGAAAGTTTGTGCTGTCGAAGTCATTTCCAAAGCCATCTTTCACGCTCCTTCATAGTCGGAAATGCGCTAGAGCAAAAGCGCTAATACCAAGCTCAGGTAACGGTAGACGTGTTTAAGAATCAGTCTAAAAAATACCGCTACAGAACTATGAAGATGGCTAATAGTTAGGTGGATAACGACATCAGAAAAATCGAAAATCCTAGATAGATATTGTTCGGTGGGCGTTGACGAAAAGAATGGAAAATCTGCACAAATACAATCGTTTGATTCTGCTTGTACGACCTTTATACAAACTGGAAACCGTGGTGAAAGTTTTGGTCGCCATCGACTCGTGAAACCCCGCATGCCCCGGCCAGCATGGCCCGGTGAGGCGACGAGCGGTACTTAGCCGATGTAGATAACAGTAAATTTGGACGCTGGAATTGATTGCACTTCGCCAGCAGTGACAACTTCCAGGGAGGTCGGCCTATGTATAACGAGACTCGAGTTTTTGAACGTACGGATTAATCAACGCTGGCTGGGGATACTGACTAGTCAATCTCATCACAAGCATTCGAACCGTACTGAGGTTGCTGAGCCTGACGAATTAGTGTTTAACGCTTGGCGGGACTCCCAGTAACTGTTCGTGCAATATGCGACTGAGCGTGTTGTGCGCCAATGTCCAGACGTTTTCAACGGATGCGGTGTACAGATCATGTCGATGCCTTTAGCTGGAGGATCCCGAGGAAGAGACACGAGTGCCCGTGGAAAACTGATTCATGGGACCGACACGGAAGGGTCGATTTGGTCGATTGAGCTTGGAGCGAGGTAGGAGATGATCCAGGTGAGTCATTACTTAAACATCCTGTTTAACATAATATACATTACACGTAACAACGTATTACCAAATCCCCCGGTTACCCACGGCTTTTCACACAGCAAATCACCGCTCCAACCTCAATCCTCAGTCATCCGTTCAATCAACCCTCGATGCTGCACAAACGCCTCAATCAACGTTTCCCTGTCACCCATCTGCATATCCGCAAAATCAAAACCCGGTGTGACCGCTTCACTGATCAAACCGAATCCTGCCGAACCCTCCATCAACAGCGAAGCCTTCCACACGCCACCCGGCACATGCAGCTGCAAACATTCGCCAGCCATCACGTTGTTGCCCATCACCACAGTCTTCAATGTGCCGTCCGCCAATATCAGGCTGTACTCGATGGCGTCGCCCAGTTGGTAGTAATGCACGATGTCGGATTTGTTCAGATGAAAACGTCCGATCGGCGATTCGGCAGTCAGCAGGTAAAAAATCGACGTCATTGCGTAGCGTGATCCGCCCGCGGTTTCGACCAGGGGCTGTTGGTCGGCCTGGAATGTTCGTCTGTAGTAACCACCTTCAACGTGCGGTTCCAGGTTCAGCGCCGCGATGACGTCTTCACTGTTTGGCTGCATGGACGACTCCCGTCGTAATGATGGCTCAGAGCTATACACCATAGCGCTTCAATTAGTTTATTCAATAAAACCGGCATGCCCGGTTTGAGGCTGGCAAGTCTGCAAGCCGTCTATGCTCCTTTGAACTCAATCCACTGGCATACACGCATGCACCTGACGCGACCGGGCCGATTGCTTTTGCTGGGTGTGCTGGGCCTGACTGGCTGCGTGCGCCTGGGGCCGGATTTTCAGTCGCCGAAACAGCCGTGGATTGATCAGTGGAAGTCCCCTGCCCTTGAACATTCCAGCCAGCGCGCCAGCGATCCGGATTTGCAGCGTTGGTGGCAGGTGTTCGGCGACCCGGTGCTGGATCGCTTGATTGCCGACGCCGATGCCAACAATTCGGACCTGAAGATCGCCGGCCTGCGGGTGATGGAAGCCCGGGCGCAGTTGGGTATTGCCTTGAGTGGGCGTTATCCGCAGGTGCAGCAGGCCAGTGCCGACAGCCTCTACGTCAACCGCCGGCAATTCGGCGGTAATAACCCGCAGGACGCGCATTTCTGGCAGTACAGCGCCGGTTTCGACGTGGGCTGGGAGCTGGATTTCTGGGGGCGTTTCAGTCGGGCCATCGAGTCGGCGGACGCCAGTTATTTCGCCGCGCAGGCCAACTATGAAGACGTGCTGGTGCTGCTGCGGGCCCAGGTGGCGGACACCTATTTCTCCCTGCGCACCACCGAGGCGCGTTTGCGGGTGGCGCAGGCCAACGCCAAGCAACAGAAGCGCAATTTCGAGATCACCGAGAAGCTGTTCACCAGTGGCCAGCAGGCCGAACTCGATTTGCAGCAAGCCCGGACTCAGTACCTGGGCACCTTGAGCACCATCCCCAACTTCGAGGACCAGGTGCTGCGCCTGCGCAATGCCTTGGCGGCGTTGATCGGGCAGCCACCAGGGGCTTTGCCGCAGTTGCTGGAGAACCAGGGGCTGATACCGCTGGTGGATCGTGCCGTGTTGCAGGATGTGCCGGCCAATCTGTTGCTGCGCCGGCCCGATGTGCGCGCCGCTGAATTGAATGTCGCGGCGCAGTCGGCGTTGATTGGTGTCGCCGAGACCGATTTCTACCCGTCACTGACCTTGCTCGGCAGCATCGTCTGGTCCGCCGATACGCTCAATGGCACCTCGCGCAACCTGGATTTTGTCGGTGGGCCGAGCCTGCGCTGGAACCTGTTCGACCACGGCCAGATCAGCAACAACGTGCGGGTCCAGGATGCGCGCCTGCAACAACTGATCGAGGCCTATCGCGACAAGGTACGCCAGGCCGCCCGCGAGGCCGATGATGCCGCCAGCGGCTTGATCAAGTCCCTGGAGCGCGAACGCATCCTGCGTGAAGCCGAGGTCGCGGCGAAACGCTCGCTGGTGCTGGCCGACGCGCAATACCTGGAGGGTTACTCGGACTTCCAGAGGGTGCTGGACGCCCAGCGCGCCTTGCTCGAGCAACAGGACAATTACCTGGTCAGCCGCAGCAACGCGGTCAGCAACGTGATTGCCCTGTACAAGGCCCTGGGCGGTGGCTGGTACAGCCCGCAGCCGAAGGTCGACGCGGCGACCCGCGAGCAAATGGAGCAACGCACGGACTGGGGTGATCTGCTGGCAGAACCCAGGCCTGCCCACGTGAAAAAGGTCGAGTCCCATGAGTGAAGCGCTACCCCCCTCCCCCAAACCCGCCAAGGCAGCGGCGGATCCGGCAAAAAAAGGCATCCGCTGGGTGTTGCTGGTGATCCTGCTGAGCCTGGCCTGGTACCTGGCGGCGGACCGCGTCACGCCCTACACGCAGCAGGCGCGGGTCGGGGCTTTTGTGATTCCGGTGGCGGCTGAGGTGGCAGGCCGGGTGGTGCGCGTGAACGTACGCAACAACCAGGACGTCAAGGCCGGTGACCTGCTGTTCGAAGTGGATCCGCAGCCGTACCAGATCGCCGTCGACCGCGCCCGTGCCGACCTCGAATCGACGCGCCGGCAGATCGGCGCCAGCACCGCCGGCATCGCCTCGGCGCAAGCCAATTTGCGCGCAGCCCAGGCCAACGAACTCAAGGCGCGCCAGGACAACCAGCGCCTGGAAGGCTTGCATCGCAACGACCCCGGGACGATTTCCGTGCGCCTGCTGGAAGTGTCCCGCGCCAATCGCGAACAGGCGGTCAGCCAGGTCGCCGCCGCCCGCGCCGAAGTGCAGCGCGCCCAGGAACAGGAAGGCGGCAGCGCGGAGGACAACGCCCTCTTGCGCAGCGCCGCCACGGCCTTGTCGAAAGCCGAACTGGACCTGGCCAACACGCAGATCCGGGCGCGCTCGGCGGGCTTGATCACCGACCTGCGCACCGACGCCGGGCAGTTCGCGGCGGTGGGCAGCCCGGTCATGACCCTGATCGCCATCCATGACATGTGGATCAGTGCCGACATGACCGAGAACAACCTGGGGCGAATCAAGCTCGATACGCCGGTGTCGATCGTGCTCGATGCGCTGCCGGGCCAGGTGTTCGACGGGCGGGTGCGCAGCATTGGCTATGGGGTCAGTGTCGGCCAACCCACCCAGCCCGGTAGCCTGCCCACGGTGCAGAACAGCCGCGACTGGCTGCGTCCGGCCCAGCGTTTTCCAGTGATCATCGAGTTTTCCGCAGAGGCCGAGGCGCGCCTGCGTGACAGCCGTGCGGTGCGCGCCGGCGGCCAGGCGGAAGTCATGGCGTTTCCGTCCGAAGGCAGCCTGTTGAACCCGTTGGGTCGGCTGTTCTTCGCGCTGATGAGCTGGCTGTCGTATGCCTACTGAGCGCTCGCCACGGGTCCAGCGCGCCCTGCGCCTGGCGACGGGCACGGCGTTGTGCCTAGCGGCGAGTTTTGGCCTGGCGTTGCCGATTCCGTTCCTCGCGCCGGTGCTGGCACTGGTGCTGCTGGCCAGCGTCAATCGCCCGTTGCCGCTCAAGGCCGGCCTGGTGTTGGCACTCGCCGCCCTGTTGACCACCGGTGTCGGCCTGCTGTTGATCCCGGTGCTGCGTTATTACCCGGTCAACGGCGTGTTGCTGGTGGGCGTCTGCCTGTTCCTGTTGTTTGGTTATGGTCTGCGCGGCGGCAACAACCTGATCGTGACCTTCCTGGTGATCGGCCTGACCATGATTCCCGCCGCCGGCGTCGCCGATTTCGACCTGGCGGCAACGATCATCGGCGCGCTGGTCAAGGGTTTGCTGCTGGTGGTGCTGATCGTCGCCGTCAGCCACTGGCTGTTTCCCGACCCGCCCAACGCGCCCTCCCCACCCTTTGCCCCGCCGCTGCCGCCTGAGGAAACCGGGCGGGTGGCGCTGCGGGCGACGTTGATCGTGCTGCCGACCTTCCTGTTGGTGCTGGTGGACCCGGCAAGCTACCTGCCGATCATCCTCAAGGCCGTGAGCCTGGGCCAGCAAAGCTCCACCACCGCCCGCCACGCCGGGCGCGAACTGGTGGGCTCGACGTTATTGGGCGGTGTACTGGCCGTACTGTTCTGGTGCGCGCTCAGCCTGTTCGTGCATCTGTGGATGTTCTTTCTGTGGATGCTGCTGTTCGGGCTGGTCCTGGCGCGCAAGCTCTACGCCCTGAGCCCGAGCCGTTTCAGCCCGGGCTTCTGGCTCAACACCTTCATCACCCTGATCATCCTGCTCGGCCAGTCGGTGCAGGACAGCGCGGCAGGCAAGGACGTCTATACCGCGTTCGCGATCCGCATGGGCCTGTTCCTGCTGGTGACGTTATATGCGTGCCTGATGGTGCGCCTGCTGGACCGTCGAGCCACGCGCCCCGCTCACGGATTGACCTGATAGCCCTTGCCTTGCAGGCAACTGCTGTAGGCCGTCGCACTGGCCGCTTCATTGCTGTTGCGCTGGGCACGACGCTCCTGGCGCTGGCGTGAACCACCGACTACCGCGCCCGCCGCGGCCGTCTGTTTGGCGCGGTCCTGGCGGTAATCCTGTTTGCGATCGTCATCGACACGATCATAGATCTCGTCATGCTGGTTGCCACGAATCTGCGCCGCCGTCGCCCCGGCCGCAGCACCGGCCGCCGCCCCTTTGAGCCGGCCGCCGGAAGGTGTCGAAGTGGTGGTTTGACCGGCCGCGATGTTCTGGCACTCAGCCATGTCGGACTGGGTCTGCTGCGAACTCTGGCCCTTCATCGGCACCACGGACTGGGCCGCTGCCTGGGTGGCGACCAGCGAGAGCGCGACACACAGGCCAAGGGAAGACAATCTGCACATGATGACCTCCGGGCATTGGGGAGCCATCAAGAGTTTAGATCAGCGCGTCCGCCCTCTCTCGACAGGTGACTGACGGCCATTGGCGCGCTTGAGGGTTTCGCTCGGCAGTTCCCGGAACAGCGCGTGATAGCTGCTGGAAAAGCGCCCCAGGTGCCAGAACGACCACTGCATCGCCACCTCGGCCACCGTGGTTTGCAGCGGCGAACTGCTGAGCAATTGACGGTGGGCGCTGTTGAGGCGGCGCAGGCGCAGCCAGTGGGTCGGGGTCATGCCGGTGTAGGCCTTGAACGCGTGTTGCAACTGGCGCAGTGACACGCCCGCGACCTGGGAGAGTTCCAGCAGGTTGAGGGTTTCTTCCGGGGAATCCGCCGCCCATTCGCCCACACGTTTCATCACCGCACGCTCTTCGGTACGACGCTGCAAGCCGCCACGATCCAGGCAGATGCACGCGTTATCGAGGATGTACAGGCAGTCTTCGAGCAACTGCTGGGTCAGGGCTTCGCGGCTTGGCGGGTCGATGGTCTGCGCCAGTCGGGTCAGGGTCCCGCTCAGCCAGCGACTGAACAGCGCGTTCTGCCCGGAATTCAGTGGCGCCATGAACAACCCTTCCAGCCGGGCGACGTTCAAGCCATGACGCTGAACAAATTCCGGGCCGAACACCACGGCGATTTCCTGGTAGTTCTCCGGGGTGATCCAGATGTTGCGGCTTTCTTCATTGAGCACGTACAGCGCGTCATCGCTGCGATCGAAACAGAACGCCAGGGCGCCTTCCGGCGCACCGAAATTCTGCTCGACCCGGGTGTTCATGTGTTCTTCGTAGATTTCCACGCCTTGCAGGTCGAGGTAACGCACCCGCCCGGCGAAATGCCCTGGCGACATCTGCTGGTAATGCTGGACCCAGCCCGGTGTGGCGCGGATCTGCTCGGCTACGTCGGTGGTGTCGAACGCCTGGACCTGTAACGAATTGCACGCTGTCATGGGTGACCTTTCGCACTCTTTTGGTGCGTTTTGGTGCTGCTGAAAGTGGATAGATGGAACCTCGGGGCTCGACCAAGATAGTCGTCAACGCGTCTCAGGGGAAGTGTGCGGCGGATGAAACCGGCCTCCCCGGCGTTAATAAAACCAACAACGAGGTCTTTATGAATGTCCCTTTCGATCAGCTGCTGACGTGGCTGAAAGATCACAAGATTACCGAAGTCGAGTGTGTCGTCAGCGACCTGACCGGCATTGCACGCGGCAAGATTGCACCGACCAACAAGTTCCTGCATGAGCGAGGCATGCGCCTGCCGGAAAGTGTGCTTTTGCAAACGGTAACCGGGGACTTCGTCGTCGACGACATCTACTACGACCTGCTCGACCCGGCCGACATCGACATGGTCTGCAAGCCGGTGTCCGATGCCGTGTACGTGGTGCCGTGGGCCATCGAACCGACCGCCATCGTGATCCACGACACCTTCGACAAGTTCGGCAACCCCATCGAGCTGTCGCCGCGCAACGTGCTGAAGAAAGTCTTGCAGCTGTACACCGACAAGGGTTGGAAGCCGATTGTCGCGCCGGAAATGGAGTTCTACCTGACCCAGCGCTGCGAAGACCCGGACTTGCCGCTCAAGGCGCCGCTGGGCCGTTCGGGCCGCGCGGAAAGTGGCCGGCAGTCGTTTTCCATCGACGCCGCCAACGAATTCGACCCGCTGTTCGAGGACGTCTACGACTGGTGCGAACTGCAAGGCCTGGACCTCGACACGCTGATCCACGAAGACGGCCCGGCGCAGATGGAGATCAACTTCCGTCACGGCGACGCCCTGGACCTGGCAGACCAGATCACCGTGTTCAAGCGCACCATGCGTGAAGCGGCGCTCAAGCACAACGTCGCGGCGACCTTCATGGCCAAGCCGATTGGCGACGAGCCCGGCAGCGCCATGCACATTCACCAGAGCGTGGTGGACATCGCCAGCGGCAAGCCGATTTTCGCCAATGAAGACGGGCAGATGAGCGAGCTGTTCCTGCACTACATCGGCGGTTTGCAGAAGTACATCCCGAAAGTGCTGCCGATGTTCGCCCCCAACGTCAACTCGTTCCGCCGCTTCCTGCCGGACACCTCGGCACCGGTGAACGTCGAATGGGGCGAGGAAAACCGCACCGTGGGCCTGCGCGTGCCGACCTCCAGCCCGGAAGCCATGCGCGTGGAAAACCGCCTGCCCGGCGCCGACGCCAACCCGTACCTGGCGATTGCCGCCAGCCTGTTGTGCGGCTACATCGGCATGGTCGAGGGCATTACGCCAAGCGCGGCGGTCCAGGGCCGGGCCTATGAGCGGCGCAACCTGCGGCTGCCGATCACCATCGAGGAAGCGTTGACCCAGATGGAAGAATGCACGGCCATCGAGCGCTACTTGGGCAGCAAGTTCGTGCGCGGCTATGTCGCGGTCAAGCGCGCCGAGCATGAGAACTTCAAGCGGGTGATCAGCTCGTGGGAGCGGGAGTTTTTGCTGCTGAGCGTCTGATATCTGCGGTGTCTGCTATCGCGAGCAGGCTCGCTCCCACAGTTCTGGATTTGTGAACACCTGACCATTGTGGGAGCGAGCCTGCTCGCGAAGCGGCCGCCAGAACAACAAACAATCACCTGAAGAACTCCAAAAAATCCAAGAGGTGTCGAAATGCGTCTACTCAAATCCCTGGTCCCCACCGCCCTGGTCGTGCTCTGCAGTACCCTGGCCCACGCCGAACCCACCGTCAGCGTCTACAACTGGACCGATTACATCGGCGAAACCACCCTCGCCGACTTCCAGGCGAAAACCGGGATCAAGGTGATCTACGACGTCTTCGATTCCAACGAAACCCTGGAAGGCAAGCTGCTCGCCGGCCGTACCGGCTATGACGTGGTCGTGCCGTCCAACCACTTCCTCGGTCGCCAGGTCAAAGCCGGTGCGTTCCTCAAGCTGGATCGCGAACAGCTGCCAAACTTCAAGAACCTCGACCCGAAACTGCTGAAATTGCTGGAACAGAACGATCCGGGCAACCAGCACTCCGTGCCGTACCTGTGGGGCACCAACGGCATCGGCTACAACGTCGACAAGGTCAAGCAGGTGCTGGGCGTCGACCACATCGACTCCTGGGCCGTGCTGTTCGAACCGGAAAACATCAAGAAGCTCAGCCAGTGCGGCGTGTCGATGATGGACTCGCCGGATGAAGTGTTCCCGGCCATCCTCAACTACATGGGCATGGACCCGCGCAGCGAGAAGGCCGACGACTACAAGAAAGCCGAAGCCAAGCTGTTGAGCATTCGCCCGTACGTCACCTACTTCCACTCCTCCAAATACGTGTCGGACCTGGCCAACGGCGATATCTGCGTGGCCTTCGGTTACTCCGGCGACGTGTTCCAGGCCGCCAACCGCGCCAAGGAAGCCAAGAACGGCGTGAATATCGCCTACGCGATCCCCAAGGAAGGCAGTAACCTGTGGTTCGACCTGCTGGCCATTCCCGCCGACGCCAGCAACGCCAAGGAGGCCCACGCCTTCATCAACTATCTGCTCGACCCGCAGGTGATCGCCAAGGTCAGCGCCTACGTCGGTTACGCCAACCCGAACCCGGCAGCCAAGCAGTACATGGACGCCGAGCTGGTGAACAATCCCGAGGTCTACCCGCCCCAGGAAGTGCTCGACAAGCTGTACATCTCCACCACCCCGCCCCAGGCGATCATGCGCTTGATGACCCGTTCCTGGAGCAAAGTGAAGTCGAACAAATGAATCAGTACACCCAAGAACATGCCCGCTCCTACTATGCCGCTTCGGCCAACGGGCTGGCACCCTTGCCTGCCCTGTCCGGCGACCTGACGGCGGATGTCTGCGTGATCGGCGGTGGGTTCACCGGGGTCAACACCGCCATCGAACTGGCGCAGCGCGGGCTTTCGGTGATCCTGCTGGAGGCCCGGCGCATTGGTTGGGGCGCCAGCGGGCGCAATGGCGGGCAGTTGATTCGCGGTATTGGCCATGACGTCAGTGGCTTTGCCAAGCATGTCGGCGTTGAAGGCGTGCGTTACATGGAACGCGCCGGGGTCGAGTCGGTGGAATTGGTGGGCCAGCGCATCCGTGAACACGGCATCGACTGCGACCTGCGCTGGGGGTTTTGCGAACTGGCCAACACGGCGGCGCAGTTCGCTGCGTTCAAGGATGAGCAGCAGCATTTGCTGGAAAGTGGTTACGCCCATGAAACTCGCCTCGTTCCGCCCGAGCAGATCCGCGAACAAGTGGTGAACTCCGGGGTGTACGCCGGCGGGCTGATCGACATGGGCTCCGGGCATTTGCACCCGCTGAACCTGGTACTGGGCGAAGCGCACGTGGCGCAAGGCCTTGGCGTGCGGATTTTCGAGCAGAGCGAGGTTTTGGAGCTGATCCATGGCAGCACGGTGCAGGTCCGTTGCGCTGCGGGTACGGTGCGTGCGGGTAGCCTGGTGCTGGCGTGTAATGCGCACCTGGATGAACTGGAGCCCAAACTCAGTGGCAAGGTGCTGCCGGCGGGAAGCTACATCATTGCCACCGAGCCGTTGGCGGCCGATGTAGCGGCCAGCCTGATTCCGCAGAACCTGGCGTTGTGCGACCAGAAAGTCGGTCTGGATTACTACCGGCTCTCGGCTGACCGGCGTCTGTTGTTCGGGGGTGCCTGCCATTACTCCGGGCGCGATCCGGCGGACATCACTGCCTACATGCGCCCGCAGATGCTCAAGGTGTTTCCGCAATTGGCGAATATGCGTATCGACTACCAATGGGGCGGCAAGATCGGCATCACCGCCAACCGCTTCCCCCAGGTCGGCCGCTTGCGCCAGCAGCCGAACGTGTTCTACGCCCAGGGCTATTCCGGCCACGGCCTGAACGTCACGCACTGGTGCGCGAAATTGCTGGGTGAAGTGATTCACGCGGGGCAAAGCCAGGGTTTCGACGTCTTCAGCGCCGTCCCGCACATGACCTTCCCCGGCGGCCCAATGCTGCGCTCGCCGCTGCTGGCCCTCGGTATGCTCTGGTACAAAATGCGCGAAGCCTTCGGCTGATCCCCTCCCGCGTCATCGTTGACGACCATCGCGAGCAAGCTCGCTCCTACAGGGACCCCGCCAAACCTGTGGGAGCGAGCCTGCTCGCGATAACGACCCAGACAACGCAGACATCCAGGCAGACTTTCGCGCGGGATGTCGGATTTAACGCGTGATCGGGCCCAACACCGGGAAACGTCCGACACCTTTTTAAGGTTGCCGGTCAGAAACCCAAAGTTTAGCGTGGTGCCTTCCTTCAGCGACGGCCTCTCACCATGAACGACCTGTGCGAAATCCCCGCCCGGCAGTCAGGGCAACCAAGACAAGATTCAACATCACGAATAGACTGGCGGGCACCCATTCTGGAGATTTCCATGTGCCCCCAACGCCCTACATTTGATCCATCGCTCGATACCGAGGAACAGGTGGCCAGCTATGACCGCTGGTTCCGTGCAAAGGTCCAGTCCTCCATTGACGATCCGCGCCCGAGTATCCCGCACGATCAGGTAATGGCCGAAATCCGCGCACTCATCGAGTCCAAACGTAACAGGAGCGATGCGGATTAAATGGCGGCCCGAAGCGCGGGCTGGATTACTGGAAATACTCGACTACATCAGCGAGCACGATATCACCGCATCCAGCAAGCTGAGCCAAACCATCGACACTGCTATCTCCGCACTGTCACAACACCCTTTTCTGTATCGACCCGGCCGGGTATCCGGCACCCGTGAAATCGTTGTGCATCCCAATTACCTGGTGGTTTACCGCGTGACGGACCGGATAGATATCCTCAACATCCTGCACGCCAGACGTGAATACCCCTGAACGAATACGCCCCATTGCGCCTTTCGATTTGCTCAATCGCAAGGCACTTCTATATTGAGGAAGTGCTCTGAACTTCCTGTCTCCCGGCGAGAGCGGCCTATGGCTTCGACCGATCAACTGATCATCTGCGAGCACTGCGACGGCGTGTACCAGAAAGCCATGCTCGCCAAGCATCAGAAAACCCTCTGTGTGCGCTGCGGTGGCGTGCTTCAGCGCTATAACGGGCTGACGGTGCAGCAGCGTCTGGCGTTGACGCTCACGGCGTTGATGCTGTGGATCTTCGCCAATTTCTACCCGGTCATGAGCATCAGCCTCCAGGGCCTGAAAAACAGCGCGACGCTGTGGGATTCGGTGCTGGCCTTGAGCCTGGGGCCGATTACCTTCATTGCCCTGGTGGCGGCGATTTCCATGATCATCGCGCCGATCTTCCAGTTGGTGCTGCTGTTCTGGGTGCTGGTGCATGCCCTCGTCGGTCGTCGTTCGCCAGGGTTCAGGTTCTGCATGCGCTGGCTGGAGACGTTGCGGCCCTGGAGCATGCTGGAAGTGTGCCTGCTCGGGGCGATGGTGGCGGTGATCAAGCTGGCCGGTTTTCTCGATGTGCTGCCGGGCATCGGCCTGATCGCCCTGGCCATCCTCAGCCTGATGATGATCCGCATCGCCGGGCGCGATGTGCGTGATTTGTGGGAGTTGCCATGAGCACACCCCCAAGCGCCAGCGAACTCAACCTGTGCCTGTGCCACACCTGCGGCCTGGCCTGTGACATGACCCACGAACCCCACGAATGCGAGCGCTGCGGCGCGCCGTTGCATCGGCGCAAGACCAACGCGCTGACGCGGACCTGGGCCTACCTGATTACCTCTCTGGTGTTCTACGTGCCGGCCAATCTGTTGCCGGTGATGAACACCAAGATGGTCGGCAACGGCGCCGACAGCACCATCATGAGCGGCGTCATCGACTTCTGGTCGCATGGGGCGTGGGATATCGCCCTGATCATCTTCATCGCCAGCATCGCGGTGCCTGGCATCAAGTTCATCGCCCTGGGCATGCTGCTGGTGACCGTTCAGCGCAATAGCCAATGGGCGCGCAAGGAACGTTCGAAGCTGTACCGTTTCGTCGAGGTGATCGGCTACTGGTCGATGCTCGATGTGATCGTGGTCGCGCTGGTGGCCTCGCTGGTGAAGTTCCAGGCCTTGGCCGACATCGAACCGCGCACCGGCATTCTGTTTTTTGGCCTGGTGGTGGTGTTCACCATGCTGGCGGCGATGAGTTTCGATCCGCGGATGATCTGGGACAATCCAAACAACGAGGAGGTCATGGATGAAGTCGCAAGCCACTGACGGGCCGCAGGCCCCGGGACAGGCGCCGATCAAGACCCGGCGCTTCAGCGTCTCGCTGGTGTGGATCGTGCCCATCGTCGCCGTGCTGGTGGGCATTTCCCTGGTGGTGCACAGCATCATGCAGGAAGGCCCCACCATCGTCGTGACCTTCAAGACCGGCAGTGGCCTGATCGCCAACAAGACCGAAGTCAAATACCGCAACGTGGTGATCGGCCATGTCTCCGACGTCGAATTGAGCGACGACCAGAAGAGCGTCAACGCCACCATCAAGCTGTCCAAGCAGGCCGAGAGTTTTACCCGCAAGGATTCGCAGTTCTGGGTGGTGCGCCCGCGTATTGGCGCCGGCGGCGTCTCGGGTATCGACACCTTGCTCTCCGGTGACTACGTGGGCGCCGATATCGGCGCCGACAACGCCCGCGCCAAGCATTTCACGGGGCTGGAGAACCCGCCGCCCATCACCTACGGCGAGCCCGGCAAGCGCTTTACTCTGCACACCGAGGACCTGGGTTCGCTGGATATCGGCTCACCGGTCTACTACCGCAAGATCCCGGTCGGCCAGGTGGTTGCCTACGCCCTGGACGCCGACGGCAAAGGGGTGAACATCGAAGTGTTCGTTCAATCACCCAATGATGCCTACGTCACCGAAAATACCCGTTTCTGGAACGCCAGCGGCATTGACGTGAATGTCGGCGCCAACGGTTTTGCGGTGAAAACCGAGTCATTGTCGTCGATGCTCGTCGGTGGCATCGCCTTCCGCGCCCCGGAATTCAGCCCCAACGATGTGGCGGCCGCGGAAGGTAAATCCTATGACTTGTTCGAAGACCAGCAGACCGCCCTCGCCCCTCCCGCCGGGAAAGCGCAGTACCTGGTGCTGCGCTTCGATCAGGCATTACGCGGGCTCAAGGTCGGTGCGCCGGTGGAATTCCTCGGCGTCGAATTTGGCCGGGTGGTTTCGGTCAACCTGGATTTCGACGCCGAGAAACGCAGTTTTCCCATCAACGTCGGCATCCTGATCTACCCGCAGCGGCTCGGTCAGGCCCACGTCAAAATGCTCAAGGTCCTGAAGCACGATCCGGAAGACGAAGCCGCCGGCATCCGGCTGATCGGCACCTTCATCGACAACGGCCTGCGCGCCCAGGCCCGCAGCGGCAACCTGCTGACCGGTCAGTTGTATATCGCCCTCGATTTCTACCCCAAAGCCGAGAAAGTCGCGTTCGACCCCACTGCGCGTCCGCCGTCGATCCCCACCATCCCCGGCAGCCTGGAGCAATTGCAGGAGAAACTCGAAGGCATGGTCAACAAGATCAATGCGCTGCCGATCGAACGCATCGCCAGCAACCTGGACGGCAACCTGGTCGAATTGCGCAAAGGCCTGGTGCAGTTCAACGCCAAGACACTGCCCGGCGTGCAGACCACCCTGGGCGATGTCAGCAAGACCCTGCAATCGGCCACCTCGACCCTGGCCGAGGACTCGCCGCAACGCGAACAGTTGACCCGCACCCTGGACGAACTTGGCCGTATGTCGCGCTCCCTGCGTGAACTCTCGGATTACCTGGGCCGGCATCCGGAGTCGCTGATCCGCGGTCGCCCCGACAATGCCGCACCGCTGGACCTGAAAGCGCCGCCGCGCAACTGACCACAGGAGCTTCACCCATGGCTGCTATGCCCAAGTTCATGCTGCTCGCTGTGTTGGCGCTGCTGGCTGCCTGTCGCAGCGACCCGATTCAATTCCATACCCTGACCCCGGCGCAAATGAACGGTGCAACACGGGGGCACGGCGCAGACATCCAGATCGAAGGCCTGAGTGTGCCGCCCCAGGTGGACCGGCCGCAGATCGTCATTCGCCAGGGCAACAGTGGCCTGGCCATTCTGGAAACCGACTGGTGGGCCGCCAGCCTGGTGGACGAGTTGCGCAGTGCGTTGGCCGATCAGCTCGCCAATAGCGCCCCCAGGCAGAAAGTGTCGGTGCGCCTGGACGTGCAGCGTTTCGATTCGATTCCCGGCCAATATGCGCTGATCGACGTGCAATGGCGCCTGCGCAGCGCCGGTGATGGCGACAACACCCTGTTGAGTTGCCACAGTACGTTGCGGACACCGTCGGGGCCGACCGTAGACGAGTTGGTGATCGCCCAACAGGGCAACGTCAAGCGCCTTGCCGAGCTGATCAGCCAGGCGGCCAACGGCAACCGCAAAACTTGCCCACCGGCCTCATGAATTCACGTTTTTTTCGCATTTGGCCGATTACATTTGCCGGCGTTTGAGCTGCAAACGATTCGCATTGACCTACACTCATTGACGACCCTCTTTGGTCTGTCCGTGCACGATTCCAAACATAACTGGAGCTGCCGCCGCATGAATCACCGCATCCCCGCAATCCTCAAGCACACCCTGCTGGCCACTGCCCTGCTCGGCGCTGGCCACGTCTACGCCGCCGACGCCGATGGCATCGTGGTCTACAACGCCCAGCACGAAAGCCTGACCAAGGCCTGGGTCGAGGGTTTCACCAAGGAAACCGGCATCAAGGTCACGGTGCGCAACGGCGATGACACCGAGATGGGCAACCAGATTGTCCAGGAAGGCGCCGCCTCCCCGGCGGACGTGTTCCTCACCGAGAACTCTCCGGCCATGGTGCTGGTCGACAACGCGGGCCTGTTTGCACCGGTGGCACCGACTACCCTGGAACAGGTGGATGCGGCCTACCGCCCGGCCCACGGCAAATGGGTAGGGATTGCGGCGCGCTCCACGGTGTTTGTCTACAACCCGAGCAAGTTGCCGGAAGCCGAGCTGCCGAAATCGCTGATGGACCTGGCCGATCCGAAATGGAAAGGTCGCTGGGCCGCTTCGCCGGCCGGCGCCGACTTCCAGGCGATCGTCGCCGCCGTGCTGGAGCTCAAGGGCGAAGCGGCCACACTGGAATGGCTCAAGGGCATGAAAGCCAACTACGCCCCTTACCGCGGCAACAGCTCGGTGCTCAAGGCGGTCAACGCCGGGCAGGTCGACAGCGGCGTGATCTATCACTACTACCGTTTTGGCGACCAGGCCAAGACCGGTGAAAACAGCAAGAACACTGCCCTGTACTACTTCAAGCACAAGGACCCGGGTGCGTTCGTGAGTATCTCCGGTGGCGGCGTCCTCGCGTCCAGTCAACACAAGGAACAGGCCCAGGCCTTCCTCAAGTGGGTGACCGGCAAGGACGGCCAGGCGATTCTCAGGACCGGCAACTCGTATGAGTACGCGGTCGGCAAGAACGTTGAATCCAACCCTAAACTGGTGCCTTTGCAGCAGCTCGATGCGCCGAAAGTCGACGCGTCCAAACTCGACAGTAAAAAAGCCGTGGAGCTGATGACTCAGGCCGGATTGCTTTGAATTGATGCCTGAAACACTGCCGGCGGGGGTCGCCGCACCGATCCCCGCACCATTGCGCCGCCACGCCCGGGGTTTGTTTGCCGGGCGTGGCGGCGCGTGGGTGATTGGCCTGTCGGTGCTGGTGTCGGTGCTGTCGCTGCTGCCGATCGCCTTTGTCGTGGGGGTGTCGTGGCAAACCGGTTGGGTCCGGCTGGTGGAACTGGTGTTCCGCCCGCGGGTGGGCGAGCTGCTGCTCAACACCGTGTTGCTGGTGGTGATCACCCTGCCCCTTTGCGTGGCGCTGGGTGTGACACTGGCCTGGCTGACCGAGCGCAGCAATTTGCCGGGTCGTCGTGTCTGGTCGTTACTGGCCATCGCGCCGCTGGCAGTGCCGGCGTTCGTGCACAGTTATGCCTGGGTGAGCCTGGTGCCACCGATCCATGGGCTGTTTGCCGGCGTGTTGGTGTCGGTGATCGCCTACTTCCCTTTTCTCTACTTGCCGGTGGCCGCAACCCTGCGCCGTCTCGACCCGGCCATCGAGGATGTCGCGCAGTCGATGGGGCTCAAGCCATGGGCGGTGTTCTTCCGGGTGGTGGTGCCGCAATTGCGCCTGGCCATTTGCGGCGGCGCCCTGCTGGTTGGATTGCACCTGCTGGCCGAATACGGCCTGTATGCGATGATCCGCTTCGATACGTTCACCACGGCGATCTTCGATCAGTTCAAATCCACCTTCAACGGCCCGGCCGCCAACATGCTCGCCGGTGTGCTGGCGCTCAGTTGCCTGGCGATGCTGACGGTCGAATCGGCGGCCCGTGGGCATGCGCGTTACGCCCGGGTGGGCTCGGGCAGTGCGCGCGAACAGCGCCTGGTCAGGCTCAAGACTGGCCAGACGCTCCTTGCCCTGACCTTGCTGATGCTGACCTGCGCCCTGGCCCTGGGCGTGCCGTTGATTACCCTGGGCAAGTGGCTGGTCGCCGGTGGCGTGCAGGTCTGGCAGATGGCCGAGTTGCTACCCGCGTTGCAACAGACCCTGCTGTTGGGTGCCGCGGGTGCCGCGCTCACCACCCTGGCGGCGATCCCGATTGCCTGGCTGTCGATCCGCTCGCCGGGGCGCTTGCAGCGGGTGCTGGAGAGCTGCAACTACATCACCAGTTCGTTGCCGGGGATTGTCGTCGCCCTGGCGCTGGTGACCGTCACGGTGCATTTCGCCCGGCCGATCTACCAGACCACCATTACCGTGCTGCTCGCCTACTTGCTGATGTTTCTGCCCCGCGCGCTGGTCAGCCTGCGGGCCGGTATCGCCCAGGCGCCGATCGAGCTGGAAAACATGGCGCGCAGCCTGGGGCGTTCGCCCGCCAAGGCGTTGTGGCTGATCACCCTGCGCCTGGCTGCACCGGGTGCCGCGGCGGGCGCGGCGCTGGTGTTTTTGGCGATCACCAATGAATTGACCGCCACCTTGCTGCTGGCACCCAACGGCACTCGCACCCTGGCCACCGGCTTCTGGGCGCTGACCAGCGAAATCGACTATGCAGCGGCCGCGCCCTACGCGCTGCTGATGATTGTGCTGTCCCTGCCGTTGACCGGCCTCCTCTACCACCAATCCAAACGCACGGCGGGCCGATGAACGCGCTTGAACTGCAGTCGATCAGCAAATCCTATGGCTCACAACGGGTCCTGCATGACATCAGCCTGGCGGTGCCGACCGGCAGTCGCACGGTGATCGTCGGCCCTTCAGGGTCGGGCAAGACCACCTTGCTGCGGATGATCGCCGGTTTTGAGTTTCCCGACGCCGGCAGCCTGTCGCTCAATGGCCAGACCCTGGTCGACGACACCCGTGAAGTGCCGGCGCATCAACGCCAGATCGGTTACGTGCCACAGGATGGCGCGCTGTTTCCGCACATGAGCGTGGCGGCCAATATCGGTTTCGGCCTCGCAGCCAAGGGCACGGACAAGCGCGAGCGTATCGCCCAGTTGATGGACAGCGTGGCATTGCCGCTCAACATGGCCGAGCGCTGGCCCCACGAACTGTCCGGCGGGCAGCAGCAACGGGTGGCGCTGGCCCGGGCGTTGGCGCAGCAGCCACGGTTGATGTTGCTGGATGAACCTTTCTCCGCGCTCGATACCGGTTTGCGCGCGGCCATGCGCAAGATGGTCGCGCGTTTGCTGGCCGATGCAGGCGTGACCACCATCCTGGTCACCCATGACCAGAGCGAAGCGTTGTCGTTTGCCGATCAGTTGGCGGTGATGCGTGACGGGCGGCTGGTGCAGTCCGGGCACCCGTTGGACCTGTATCGCTACCCGGACGATGAGCAAACCGCGCTGTTCCTCGGCGACGCCGTGGTCATGCCCGCCAGGATCGAGGCCGGCTGGGCCCATTGCGAGCTGGGGCGGATCCCGGTCAACAACCATCGCAACAACAGCAGCGCCCAGATCATGCTGCGCCCTGAGCAATTGCAGGTGGTGGGCGTGGTCGCCAACAGCCTGGAAGTCGCCGGCTGCCGCGCCGTGGTGACCGACCGGGACTTCAGCGGCAACACCTGCACCCTGACCGTCGAACTCGACCCCCAACCCGGCCGCTCCCTGATGGTCCGCAGCTCCGGCCTGTACGCCCCACCGACCGGCAGCGCGGTGCACGTCACCACCATCGGCCATGCGCACGTGCTGAGTGGCCCATAACCCCGCCCCCTGTAGGAGCGAGCTTGCTCGCGATGCGGTGTATCAGGTACCCCGCGTCATCGTTGACGACCATCGCGAGCAGGCTCGCTCCCACAGAGACAGCCCCAATCCTGTGGGAGCGGGCTTGCCCGCGATGAGCCTGAGGGCGCCGAGGGGTGTCAGGTGCCCCGCGTTATCGTTGGCCTCCATCGCGAGCAAGCTCGCTCCTACAGACACAGCGCCAACCCTGTGGGAGCGGGCTTGCCCGCGATGAGCCTGAGAGCGCCGCAGGGTGTCAGGTACCCCGCGTCATCGTTGACCTCCATCGCGAGCATGCTCGCTCCTACAGACACAGCGCCAACCTGTGGGAGCGGGCTTGCCCGCGATGAGCCTGAGGGCAGCGCGGGGTGTCAGGTGCCCCCCCATACAGATGACCGCAATCCTTGTGGGAGCGAGCCTGCTCGCGATGAGCCTGAGGGCGCCGCGGGGTGTCAGGTGCCCCGTATTATCGTTGACCTCCATCGCGAGCAAGCTCGCTCCTACAGGGGGATGTGGTTGTCGTTTGATTGGATATAAACCAACTAACAACTGAAATATTTCTCATATAACGCGGGCAACTTCCGTAGGACTTTTCTGGATGAACGGCAGAAGTCTGAACATAGGCTTAATAACGTTCAGATAGACGATTCTCTTACCGCTTTTTGATGTTTCTTTCACAAAAAAACGCCTACCCTCAGTCCTACCCATAACGCCTGGACGGGCTACTGGCCGCGCCCTTGGGGGCGAACCATTCGTTGAACATTATTGATTTCGGCACTTTTGTCGAAGGAACTCTTACGCCCTGAGGTTTTCCATGGATGAAGTTTTTCTGCCCTTCTCCCGACCCAGTATCGGTGATGAAGAAATAGCTGCCGTAGAACAAGTCCTGCGCTCCGGCTGGATCACTACCGGGCCAAAGAACCAGCAACTTGAACAACACTTTGCCAACTATGTCGGTTGCCGCCACGCCGTGGCCTTGTCCTCGGCGACCGGGGCCATGCACGTCACGTTGCTGGCCCTGGGCATCGGCCCCGGCGATGAAGTCATCACGCCGTCGCAGACCTGGGTGTCGACCGCCAACCTGATCTGCCTGCTGGGCGCGACGCCGGTGTTCGTCGATGTCGACCGCGATACCCTGATGAGCAGCGCAGAACTGATCGAAGCCGCCATCACCCCACGCACCCGGGCAATCATCCCGGTGCACTACGCCGGGGCTGCGTTCGATCTCGACCCGCTTTACCTGCTTGCCGAGAAACACGGCATCCCCGTCATCGAGGACGCCGCCCACGCCGTCGGCACCCGCTACAAGAACCGCCATGTCGGCGCCCAGGGCACGGCGATCTTCTCGTTTCACGCGATCAAGAACATGACCTGCGCCGAAGGCGCGATGTTCGTCACCGACGATGAAGCGCTGGCCAACCGGGTGCGCATGCTCAAGTTCCACGGGCTGGGCGTTGACGCCTACGACCGCCTGACCCACGGCCGCAAGCCCCAGGCCCAGGTCATCGAGCCGGGTTTCAAGTACAACCTGGCCGACATCAACGCCGCCATCGCCCTGGTGCAACTGGAGCGCATCGAAGCAATCAACGCCAGGCGCGCCGCACTGGCAAAAGCTTACCTGCAACGACTGGAAGGCCTGCCAGTGCAACCGCTGACAGTGCCGACGTATCCGCAGCACCACGCCTGGCACCTGTTCATCCTGCGCATCGACGCCGAGCGCTGCGGGCTGGATCGCGAAGCCTTCATGAAAGCCTTGCAGGCACGGAACATCGGTACCGGCATCCACTTCATCGCGACACACCTGCACACCTACTACCGCCAGCGTTTCCCCAACCTCTACCTGCCCAACACCGAATGGAACTCGGCACGCCTGTGCTCGATCCCGTTGTTCCCCGACATGACCGAGCGCGATGTCGATCGCGTGGTCAGCGCCATTGAACAGACACTGGACACCCGCCCGTGAAACCCTATCCGATCCGTTGCGTGTCGATTGTCATCCCGGTCTACAACGAACAGGACAGCCTGCCCGAACTGCTCAGGCGCACCGAAGCGGCGTGCCAGCAACTGCACCATGACTACGAAATCGTCATGGTCGACGACGGCAGCCGCGATCAATCGGCACAGATCCTCGAAGAAGCCGCCAACCGCGAGTGCAGCCCGGTGGTGGCGGTCATCCTCAACCGCAACTACGGCCAGCACGCGGCGATCATGGCCGGCTTCGAGCAATGCAAGGGCGATGTGGTCATCACCCTCGACGCCGACCTGCAGAACCCGCCGGAAGAAATCCCGCGCCTGGTGGCCCAGGCCGAACTCGGCTACGACGTGGTGGCCACGGTGCGCAACAACCGCCAGGACTCGGCCCTGCGCCGCTGGCCATCGAAGCTGATCAACCTCGCCGTGCAACGCTCCACCGGTGTGGCCATGACCGATTACGGCTGCATGCTGCGCGCCTACCGTCGCTCGATCGTCGAGGCGATGCTCGCCTGCCGCGAACGCAGCACCTTCATCCCGATCCTCGCCAACAGCTTTGCCCGGCACACCACGGAAATCCTCGTGCCCCACGCCGAACGTGAACACGGCGAATCCAAATACAGCCCGATGCGCCTGGTCAACCTGATGTTCGACCTGATCACTTGCATGACCACCACACCGCTGCGGCTGCTGAGCATCGTCGGTTTCGCCATGGCCGGGCTCGGCCTGGCCTTCGCCACCGCGCTGATCGTGCTGCGCCTGGTGTTCGGCGCCGGCTGGGCCGGTGACGGCACCTTCGTGCTGTTCGCCGTGCTGTTCGTGTTCACCGGTGGCCAGTTCATCGGCATGGGCCTGTTGGGCGAATACCTGGGGCGCATGTACAGCGATGTGCGCGCCCGCCCGCGTTTTTTCATTGAAAAAGTCCTGCGCAGCCAACCCGCCGCCCCTGTGGCGGGGGTCACCGTCGACGGCCTCCCTTCCCTTTCTCCCGATCAGGTTCATCCATGAGCGCAAAAGCTGTTGTCTTCGCCTATCACGATATCGGTTGTGCCGGCATCGAAGCCCTGCTGGGCAGCGGTTACGAGATTGCCGCGGTGTTCACCCACGCCGACGATCCCCAGGAAAACACCTTCTACGCCTCGGTGGCGCAACTGTGCGCGCGCAAGGGCATCACCGTGCATGCGCCGGAAGACGTCAACCATCCGCTGTGGATCGAGCGCATCAGCCAGCTCAACCCCGACTACCTGTTTTCGTTCTACTACCGCAACCTGCTGAGCGAACCGTTGCTGGCCACGGCCAGTAAAGGCGCCTTCAACCTGCACGGCTCGAAACTGCCGCGCTATCGCGGGCGCGCCCCGGCCAATTGGGTGCTGGTCAACGGCGAAAGCGAAACCGGCGTGACCCTGCACCGCATGGTCAAACGTGCCGACGCCGGTGCGATCGTCGCCCAGCAACCCGTCGCCATCGAGCGCAGCGACACCGCCCTGAGCCTGCACGGCAAGCTGCGGGTGGCGGCGGCCGACCTGCTGCGCGACACCCTGCCGGCATTGTTGGCGGGCAAGGTCAACGAAACCACGCAGGATGAAACGCAGGCCACGGTGTACGGGCGCCGCACCCCGGCGGACGGCCAGTTGTTCTGGAAACAGCCGGCAGAAGCGCTGTTCAACCTGGTGCGCGCGGTCACCCAACCGTATCCGGGGGCGTTCTGTGCCGTCGGCGAGCACAAGTTGATCGTCTGGAGCGCGGACGTGATCAAGGGCAACGACGGCCTGGCGCCGGGCCGGGTCATCAGCATCGACCCGCTGCGCATCGCCTGTGGCGAGGATTCTCTGGTGATCCACGCCGGCCAGCGCAACGACAACGGCCTGTACCTGAGCGGGCCGCAACTGGCGGCCGAGCTAGGGCTGGTCGAGGGCTCGGTGTTGCGCGGTGCCGAAAGCGGCCGCGCGCCACGCCGCACGCGGGTGCTGATCCTCGGCGTCAACGGTTTCATCGGCAATCACCTGTCCGAGCGCCTGCTGCGCGATGACCGCTACGAGATCTACGGCCTGGACATCGGCAGCGACGCCATCGAGCGCCTGCGCAGCCACGCCAATTTCCATTTCGTCGAAGGCGACATCAGCATTCACTCCGAATGGATCGAGTACCACATCAAGAAGTGCGACGTGATCCTGCCGCTGGTGGCCATCGCCACGCCGATCGAATACACGCGCAATCCGCTGCGGGTGTTCGAGCTGGACTTCGAGGAAAACCTCAAGCTGGTGCGCTACTGCGTCAAGTACAACAAGCGGGTGATCTTCCCGTCGACGTCGGAAGTCTATGGCATGTGCCAGGACGAAAAATTCGACGAGGACACCTCCAACCTGGTGGTCGGCCCCATCAACAAACAACGCTGGATCTACTCCACGTCCAAGCAGTTGCTCGACCGGGTGATCTGGGCCTACGGCCAGAAAGGCCTGAACTTCACCCTGTTCCGCCCCTTCAACTGGATGGGCCCGCGCCTGGACCGTCTCGACTCGGCGCGTATCGGCAGCTCCCGGGCGATCACCCAGTTGATCCTCAATCTGGTGGAAGGCACGCCGATTCGCCTGTTCGACGGCGGCGAGCAGAAACGCTGCTTCACCGACATCGCCGACGGCGTAGAGGCTCTGGCGCGGATCATCGACAACCATGACGACGCCTGCAACGGTCAGGTGATCAACATCGGCAACCCGGACAACGAAGCCAGCATCCGCCAGTTGGGCGAAGAGCTGCTACGTCAGTTCGAGGCCCATCCATTGCGCGATAACTTCCCGCCGTTCGCCGGCTTTCGCGAGGTGGAAAGCAAGGCGTTCTACGGCAGTGGTTACCAGGACGTGTCCCACCGCAAGCCGAGCATCGACAACGCCCGGCGCCTGCTGGACTGGGCGCCCACGGTGCAGATGAGCGAAACCATCGGCAATACCCTGGATTTCTTCCTGCGTGAAGCCATGCGCGAAATCGCGAGTAAAGCCTGATGCGGGCGGGGTTGCGCATTGATGTCGACACTTACCGCGGCACCCGCGAAGGCGTGCCGCGCCTGCTGGACCTGCTCGATGAGGCGCAGGTCAAGGCGACGTTTTTCTTCAGTGTCGGGCCGGACAACATGGGCCGCCACCTGTGGCGCCTGATCCGCCCGCAATTCCTCTGGAAAATGCTGCGCTCCAATGCCGCCGGCCTGTATGGCTGGGACATCCTGCTGGCCGGTACCGCGTGGCCGGGCAAGCCGATCGGCCGGGATCTGGGGCACCTGATGCGCCGGGCTCGGGACGCCGGTCACGAAGTGGGCCTGCATGCCTGGGATCACCATGGCTGGCAGGCCAACGCCGGGCGCTGGAGCAGCCTGCAACTGATCGAGCAACTGCGTCGGGGTGTGGACAGCCTCAGCGACATTCTCGGCCAGGACGTGCCGTGTTCGGCCGCCGCCGGCTGGCGTGCGGACGAACGGGTGATCGAGGCAAAGCAGGCCTTCGGCTTTCGCTACAACAGCGACTGTCGCGGGCATCGGCTGTTCCAGCCGAAATTGCCCAGCGGCGAATTGGGGGCACCGCAAATTCCGGTGGACCTGCCGACCTTCGACGAAGTGGTCGGCCCGACAGTCGCTGCCGCGGATTTCAATCGCTTCATCCTTGACCGCTTCACGGCGGCAAACCTTAACGTCTACACAATCCACGCCGAAGTCGAAGGGATTCTGATGGCCGACCCCTTTCCGTCAATTGCTGGCCGCTGCGGGCCAACGCGGCATTCGCTTCCAGCCCCTGGGCGACTTACTCCCATCCACACCCGGCGAGCTGCCGACTGGCCGGATACACCGAGGCACCCTGGAGGGTCGTGAGGGCTGGCTGGGAGTGCAAGGCGCATGAGCAAACGCTGGGCGTTGCCGTGTTCTGGGCCTTTGTCTGCTGGCCTATCTCCTGCCCCTGGGCAGCCATGGTCTGTGGATTCCGGACGAAACCCGTTACACGCAGATCAGCCAGGGCATGCTGCTGAGCGGCGATTGGGTGTCTCCGCACTTCATGGGCCTGCGTTACTTCGAGAAACCGGCGGCGGGTTACTGGACGATCGCCCTGAGCCAGGCGATTTTCGGCCACAACCTGTTTGGCGTGCGGTTTGTCTCGGCCCTGAGTGCCACCCTCAGCGTGCTGTTGTGCTACCTGATCGCCCAACGGTTGTGGCATGAGCCGCGCAAAAGCTTCGTCTGCGCGCTGCTGTACATGAGTTTCACCGTCGTTGCGGGACAGGCCGGCTATGCCAACCTCGATCCGCAATTCACCTTCTGGGTCAATCTGAGCCTGGTGGCGCTGTGGTTTGCCCTGGACAGCGCCCGTCGCGGCCAGCGTCTGTTCGGTTGGGCCGTACTGGGCCTGGCGTGCGGCATGGGCTTCATGACCAAGGGCTTTCTGGCCTGGCTGCTGCCGGTATTGATCGCCCTGCCCTGGATGCTCTGGCAGAAACGTTGGCGTGAACTGCTGGGCTACGGCCCGCTGGCGATCGCCGTGGCCATCGTCGTGAGCCTGCCATGGGCCCTGGCGATTCATGCCCACGAGCCCGATTACTGGCGATTCTTCTTCTGGCACGAGCACATCCGCCGTTTCGCCGGGGACGATGCCCAGCATGACGCGCCGTGGTGGTTTTACCTGCCGTTGCTGGTGGCGTTCAGCCTGCCCTGGGTCGGCATGCTGCCGCCGGCCTTGCGCCAGGCGTGGCACGCACGGCGGCAGGCGCCTGTGGGTTTTCTGCTGCTGTGGTTGCTGATGCCGCTGCTGTTTTCAGCCTGAGCAAGGGCAAATTGCCCGCGTACATCTTCCCCTGCCTGTTGCCGTTGGCGCTGTTGCTGGGCCATGCCCTGGCGGACCGCCTGCGCCTGGAGCAAGGCCGGGCGCTGCGGCTCAATGGCCTGCTCAATCTGTTCCTGGGCCTGGTCACCCTGCTGGCGCTGGTTTACCTGCAACTGAAAAAGCCGCTCTACGACCACGAACTGCACAGCCTGGTGCTGGTGTTCATCGGCCTGATCGGCTGGATCATGGCCAACCTGCTGCAAGCCTTCCGACCGCTGCAATGCTGGGCGGCGCCGAGCGATTGGCAGCCTCCTGTTGATCGGCCTGCTGCCAGGAGCGCTGCCCGAATCGGTGGTGGCCAACAAGATGCCCGACCAGTTCGTGCTTGAACATGTCGAGGAACTGGGCCAGTCCGCCGCGTTGCTGAGCAATGACCTGGGCGCCGCCTCGCGCTGGCCTGGCGCCTGAAACGCCCGGATATCGCGTTGTACAACACGATAGGCGAACTGAAATATGGCCTCGCCTATCCTGACGGCGCACAACAGCGCGTCGACCCCGAGCGCGTGCAACAGTGGATGCGCGACGCCCGCCAGCGGGGTTCCGTAGGCGTGCTGATGCGGGTCAAGGGTAAAGATGAATTGGGTGAGATCGAACGCCTGCCCAAGGATGGCAAACGTTATGAGCGCGGCAACCTGGTGATTCTGATCTTTCCTCAGGAGGCCTCATGAGCCTGATCCTGGTATTGGCCGCCTGCCTGCTGACCTGCCTGGGCCAGATTGCCCAGAAATACGCCGTGGAAAGCTGGCGCGGCGTGCCGTCCGGCCTGGCCTTCAAGCTGCGTACACCGTGGCTCTGGCTGGCGTTCGTGGCGTTGGGCGCGGGGTTGCTGGTGTGGCTGCTGGTGTTGCAGCGCCTCGAGGTGGGTATCGCCTACCCGATGCTGAGCCTGAATTTTGTCCTGATCACCCTGGTTGCCCGTTTTCTCTTCGATGAACACATCGACCGCCGCCACTGGATGGGCGTCGTGCTGGTGATCGGCGGCGTGGCGCTGTTGGGGGCGCACGCATGAACCTGCGCCGTGGCCTGTCTTTCGCCCTTGCCAGCGTGCTGCTGGTCAGCCTGGCGCAACTGGGCATGCGCTGGAGCGTGACCCGCCTGCCGCTGCCCCAACACTGGTTCAGTGACGCCATCGAGCCCCTGGCGGTGGCCGTGGTGCTGGCCGCCATCCTCGCCTACGCCCTGTCGATGCTCTGTTGGCTCATGGCCCTGCGCGACCTGCCGTTGGGCCGGGCCTATTCGCTGCTCAGCATCAGCTACGCGCTGGTGTACCTGCTGGCCGCCACGCTGCCGGTGTTCAACGAAGTCTTCAGCCTTGGCAAAAGCATCGGGGTGGCGCTGGTCGTCCTCGGTGTCATCACCATCCATTCTCAACCCGCTCACGCGCCGCAAACTCAGGAGTGACCCATGAAGATCAGTGTATTTGGTAGCGGTTACGTAGGCCTGGTGCAGGCTGCTGTGCTGGCAGAAGTCGGCCACGACGTGGTTTGCATGGACATCGACGAGAAAAAAGTCGAGTTGCTGCAACAGGGCCACGTCAGCATTTTCGAACCGGGGCTGGCCAGCCTGGTGCGCGAAAGCCTGGAGGCCAGGCGCCTGCAATTCACCACCGATGAAAAACTTGCGGTGCAACATGGCCAGGTATTGTTCATCGCGGTCGGCACGCCATCGCGGGACGATGGCTCGGCAGACCTGCGTTACGTGCTATCCGTGGGGGAAGCGGTGGCCCGTCATCGGGAACAACCGGTGATTCTGGTAGAGAAGTCCACCGTGCCGGTCGGCACCGGTGACGCACTGCGCACGCACATCGACAAATGCCTGCTCAAGGTCGGGCGCCTGCTGCAATTCGAGATCGTTTCCAACCCCGAATTCCTCAAGGAAGGCTCCGCCGTGGCCGATTGCCGGCGGCCGGACCGGATCGTCATCGGCTGCGACAGCGACGAGGTGCGCGATGTGATGCGCGACCTGTATGCACCGTTCAACCGCAACCATGACCGCATCATGTTCATGGACCTGCGCAGCGCCGAACTGACCAAGTACGCGGCCAACTGCATGCTGGCGACCAAGATCAGCTTCATCAACCAGATCGCCGAGCTGGCCGAACACCTGGGCGCCGACATCGAATCGGTGCGCCTGGGCATCGGTGCCGACTCGCGCATTGGCTACCACTTCATCTACCCCGGCTGCGGCTATGGCGGTTCGTGTTTCCCCAAGGACATGCGCGCGCTGATCCACAGTGCCGAACAAGCCCATTGCTCCAGCGATCTGTTGCAGGCGGTGGAAGCCATCAACCAGCGGCAGAAACACAAACTGTTCGACCGTATCAATGCGTTCTTCAAGGGCGACCTGCGGGGCAAGACCTTTGCCGTGTGGGGCCTGGCGTTCAAGCCCAACACCGACGACATGCGCGACGCCCCCAGCCGCGTGCTGCTCGAATCCCTGTGGGCCGCCGGGGCCAACGTGCGGGCATTCGACCCGGAAGCGATGCAGGAAACCCAGCAATTGTATCCCGAGGAAAGCAAGCTGATGCTGATGGGAACGCCCGAATCGGTACTGGCCGGCGCCGATGCCTTGATCATCTGCACCGAATGGCAGCAGTTCAAGGCCCCGGATTTCAACCTGATCCGCCAGCGCCTGAAGGCCCCGGTGATCTTCGACGGTCGTAACCTCTACGACGCCGAACGCCTGGCCCGCAACGGCTTCACCTACTTCCCCATGGGCCGTGGCGAGTCGCGCAAACTGCCGATACCCCTGCAGCAGTGGCCGGCGAGGCAGGGCGTGGCCTGATCCCCCTGTAGGAGCGAGCTTGCTCGCGATGAGGCCGGCAAATCCGGCATTGATGTCGCCTGACACACCGCATCGCGAGCAAGCTCGCTCCTACAGGAGGTTGGGTTTCACATGGCAGATTTGTGGTCAACCAAGATTCCCTGTGGGAGCGGGCTTGCTCGCGATGGGGCCAGCACATCCGGCATTGATGTCGCCTGACACACCGCTTCGCGAGCAAGCTCGCTCCTACAGTAGGTTCGGTTTCAAATGGCAGATTTGTGGCCGGTGATCAGTGGGCGCTTCGATAAAAATGATTTTGTGTTGTTGTGGCTGGAGGGGGTGCAAAAGTAGCTGGGGGGCTTGGTATTGTGGTGGCTGGGCGGCTCGATCGCGAGCAGGCTCGCTCCCACAGGGATATCCGTCGCTCCTGTGGGAGCGAGCCTGCTCGCGATAGGGCGCGACTCGGTCCCAAAACCAGAATAAGGACATCACCCCCACCGTGTTCAGTTACTCCCTCGTCATCCGCCGCCTGATGATCGCCTCGCTGACCATCGTCATCAGCCGCGCCATCACCAGTCCCCTGCTCACCCTGTTCCTGAGCAACAAACTGGGCCTCAACCAGCAGGACGTCGGCCTGCTGCTGGGCATCGCCGTGTTCATCGCCACCCTGCTGGCCCTATACGGCGGTTACATCATTGACCGCCTGGAAAAGCGCCGGCTGCTGATCCTGACCATGCTCTCCAGCGGCATCGGCTTCGTGCTGCTGACCTTCGCCGAAAACCTCTACCTGACCACCCTGACGCTGCTGGTGACCGAGACGGCGTCGGCGTTGTTCCTGATCGGGTCCAAGGCGATCCTCAGCGAACACCTGCCCGTGGGCCTGCGCGCCAAGGCGTTTTCCCTGCGCTACACCCTGACCAACATCGGCTACGCGGTCGGCCCCATGCTCGGCGTGGCGATTGCCAAGGTCTACCCGATTGCCCCGTTCCTGATGGCCGGCGCCATCGCCCTGGCCAGCGTCCTGCTGATGAGCGGGATTCCCAGCGATGCGCCCAGGGACGCCAGCACGGGCCAGCCGCAGAGTTTCCTGAAAACCTTGGTCACCCTGAAAAACGACCGCACGCTGATCATCTTCACCTTGGGCTGCCTGCTCACCACGGTAGTCCACGGGCGCTTCACCCTGTACCTGTCGCAATACCTGCTGGTGGTGGCCAACCCGCAGCGCACCCTGGACACCATGGCCGCGCTGCTCGCCTGCAACGCCATCACGGTGATCCTGCTGCAATACCAGATCGGCCGTTTCCTCAAGCGCGAGCAGTTGCGCTACTGGATCGCCCTGGGCACGGGCCTGTTCATCCTCGGCCTGATCGGTTTCAGCCTGGCCGACAGCCTGGTGTCCTGGTGCGTGGCGATGTTCGTCTTCACCCTCGGCGAAATGATCATCTTCCCTGCCGAGTTCCTGTTCGTGGACACCCTGGCCCCGGACGAACTGCGCGGCAGCTACTACGGCGCGCAGAACCTGGCGGCCCTGGGCGGCGCATTGAGCCCGGTGATCTGTGGCTTCCTGCTGGTGCACACCCCCGCACCGACCATGTTCTACGCCTTGATTACCCTGGCAGGCCTGGGCGGTTGGCTGTGCTACCTGAGTTGTCGGCGCGTGGCGTTACAGCAAAATTAGTGCACTCAAGCTGCATTAATATGAATTAGTAAGCATCCGTAATGATCGGCACACTGTGATCCGTTCCTCCCCCAATAGTTGGAACTCCTTCAAGGGCTTTCTGGATATCCCAGTTAAGCCTTTTTTTTGCCTCGATTTTTGTTTTGGATGCCCAATGTTCGCTCGCTGGTTTCCCGCTGCCATCAATACCCGCCCTTCGGAATGGAGCCGCGCTGCCATCGGCATGGCGCTGGGTACGCTGTTCAGTGTCTGGCTGTGTGCGCAGTTCTTCGGCATCGAAGTGGCGCAGCACTGGATCGGGCCCCTGGGCGCCTCGGCGGTGTTGTTGTTCGCGGTGTCTTCGGGAGCACTGGCGCAGCCTTGGTCGATCGTCGGCGGCTACCTGACTGCTGGCGTGGTCGCCCTGCTGGCCGCCCATGTGCTCGGGCGCACCTTGAGCAGTGCGTGCCTGGCCGCCGGCATGGCGCTGATCCTGATGTGCTGGCTGCGCTGCCTGCACCCACCGGCGGGCGCCGTGGCGCTGCTGATGGTGCTGGCTGACCCAGGCACCATCGCCATGGATTGGAAAGGCCTGGCGCCGCTGATGCTCTGCGCAGCCACCATGCTGGTCAGTGCCATTGCCTACAACAACCTGACGCGGGTGCGTTACCCCAAGAACGCCAGCGAACCCGCCGCCCGGGTGCCTGCCGACATGCCGGTGGACAGCCAGGCGATCACGGCCGATGACCTCAAGCATGCGCTGGCGGAGATGGAAGCGTTCATCGACGTGACGCCGGAAGACCTGGAAAAATTGATTCACACCAGTGAGTTGCACGCTAAACGTCGCAGTATTGGTGAAGTGTTGAGCCGCACGACGGTTTAACACCTTCCGACTATTTCCTATCCCCTGTAGGAGCGAGCATGCTCGCGATGGTGGTTAACGGTGACGTGGGCTGTCTGAATGCCCGCGGTGCCTGGACTACCATCGCGAGCAAGCTCGCTCCTACAGGTATGTGGTTGTCTTCGCTCATGCAAAAATGCAGTGAGCACCTGCATTTATCCCGGTTGTACATCACAAAATTGCACTGTTACGATCCATGATCGCTCGCGCGTGAGCTACTGTATAAAAACAAATAAAAGCAGGGAGTTACTGATGACTGCTCAGGTTTCTTCTCCGAGGACTCCGTCCATGGATGCCATGCCACAAGACGTGCTGGCCGAGGTTCGCAACCACATTGGTCACCTGACCCTCAATCGGCCCGCCGGCCTCAACGCCATCACCCTGGACATGGTCCGCCTGCTGCAACGCCAGCTCGATGTCTGGGCCAGGGATCCCGCCGTCCACGCCGTGGTCCTGCGCGGCGCCGGTGAAAAAGCCTTCTGTGCCGGTGGCGACATTCGTTCGCTGTACGACAGCTTCAAGAGCGGCGACACGCTGCACGAAGATTTCTTCGTCGAGGAATACGCCCTCGACCTGACCATCCACCGTTATCGCAAACCGGTCCTGGCGCTGATGGACGGTTTCGTCCTGGGCGGCGGCATGGGCCTGGTGCAAGGCGCCGACCTGCGGGTCGTCACCGAGAAAAGCCGTCTGGCGATGCCGGAAGTGGGCATCGGTTATTTCCCGGATGTCGGCGGCAGCTACTTCCTGCCGCGCATTCCCGGCGAGCTGGGCATTTACCTGGGCGTCAGCGGCGTGCAGATACGTGCTGCCGATGCGCTGTATTGCGGGCTGGCCGACTGGTACCTGGACAGCGACAAGCTGGGCACCCTCGACGAGCGTCTCGACCGCCTGCAATGGCGCGACTCGCCACTCAAGGACCTGCAAAGCCTGCTGGCGCAACTGGGCGTGCAGCAATTGCCCGATGCGCCATTGAGCAAACTGCGCCCGGCCATCGACCACTTCTTCGCCCTGCCCGACGTGCCGAGTATTGTGGAGCAACTGCGCGAAGTCACCGTCGCCGACAGCCATGAGTGGGCAATCACCACCGCAGACCTGCTGCAAACCCGCTCCCCGCTGGCCATGGGCGTGACCCTGGAAATGCTCCGCCGCGGCCGCCAGCTGAGCCTGGAAGACTGCTTCGCCCTAGAACTGCACCTGGACCGCCAGTGGTTCGAGCGCGGCGACCTGATCGAAGGCGTGCGCGCCCTGCTGATCGACAAAGACAAGAACCCGCGCTGGAACCCGCCGACCCTGCAGGCGCTGGACGCCGAGCACGTGGCGAGCTTCTTCACCGGCATTGACCCGATCGGGAACTGAACCATGCACGATATCGAATTGAGTGAAGAGCAGATCATGATCCGCGGCATGGCCCGGGACTTTGCCCGCGGCGAGATCGCGCCCCATGCCCAGGCCTGGGAAAAGGCCGGTTGGATCGACGACGCCCTGGTGGCGAAAATGGGTGAGCTCGGCCTGCTGGGCATGGTGGTGCCCGAGGAATGGGGCGGCACCTACGTCGATTACGTCGCCTATGCCCTGGCGGTGGAAGAGATTTCTGCCGGCGACGGCGCCACCGGCGCGTTCATGAGCATCCACAACTCGGTGGGCTGCGGCCCGGTGCTCAACTACGGCAGCGAAGAACAGAAACAGACCTGGCTGGCGGACCTGGCCAGCGGACAAACCATCGGCTGCTTCTGCCTGACCGAACCCCAGGCCGGTTCCGAAGCTCACAACCTGCGCACCCGCGCCGAATTGCGGGATGGCCAGTGGGTGATCAACGGTGCCAAGCAGTTCGTCAGCAACGGCAAACGCGCCAAGCTTGCCATTGTGTTCGCCGTGACAGACCCGGACCTGGGCAAGCGCGGCATTTCCGCGTTCCTGGTGCCGACCGACACTCCGGGTTTCATCGTCGACCGCACCGAACACAAGATGGGCATCCGCGCTTCCGACACCTGCGCAGTGACCTTGAGCGACTGCACCATCCCTCAGGACAACCTGCTCGGCGAGCGCGGCAAGGGCCTGGCGATTGCCCTGTCCAACCTCGAAGGCGGCCGCATCGGCATCGCCGCGCAAGCTTTGGGCATCGCCCGCGCGGCGTTCGAAGCGGCCTTGGCCTATTCCCGTGACCGCGTACAGTTCGCCAAGCCGATCATCGAGCACCAGAGCGTGGCCAACATGCTCGCCGACATGCAGGTGCAGATCAACGCTGCGCGCCTTCTGATTCTGCACGCCGCGCGCCTGCGCAGCGCCGGCAAGCCGTGTTTGTCGGAGGCCTCGCAAGCCAAGCTGTTCGCCTCGGAAATGGCCGAGAAGGTTTGCTCATCGGCTGTGCAGATTCATGGTGGGTATGGGTATCTGGAGGATTACCCGGTGGAGAAATACTACCGGGATGCGCGGATTACCCAGATTTATGAAGGGTCGAGCGAGATTCAGCGGATGGTGATTGCGCGGGAGCTGAAGAATTACCTGATCTGAAACCCTGAAAAGCATCGCGAGCAAGCTCGCTCCTACAGAGATCTCCTTAACACTGGAGATCCCCTGTGGGAGCGAGCCTGCTCGCGATGGCGTCAGCAGCAACGCTACATCACTTCCCCTGGAACTGCGCCTCACGCTTGCCAATAAACGCCGCCATCCCTTCCTTCTGATCCTGGGTGGCAAACGCCGCATGGAACACCCGACGCTCGAAGCGCACGCCTTCGGACAGGCTCACTTCAAAGGCGCGGTTGACGCTTTCCTTGACCATCATCGCAATCGGCAGCGACTTGTTGGCAATCACCGCTGCAACCTTCAGCGCTTCATCCAGCAGCTCATCACTTGGCACGATGCGCGCGACGATCCCGCAACGCTCCGCTTCGACGGCGTCGATCAAACGCCCGCTCAGGCACATTTCCATGGCCTTGGCCTTGCCCACGGCGCGGGTCAGGCGCTGGGTGCCGCCCATGCCTGGCAGCACGCCGAGGTTGATTTCCGGCTGGCCGAATTTGGCGTTGTCGCCGGCCAGGATGAAGTCGCACATCAGCGCCAGTTCACAGCCACCACCCAGGGCAAAACCGTTGACCGCGGCGATGATCGGCTTGCGGCGGTTGGCCACGCGATCGCTATCGCTAAACAGGTCGTCGATGTAGATCTGCGGGTAGGTCAGCTCAGCCATTTCCTTGATGTCGGCACCGGCGGCAAAGGCCTTTTTCGAGCCGGTCAGGACGATGCAGCCGATGTTCGCGTCTTTCTCCAGACCGTCGAGGGCGTGGTTCACCTCGCTGACGATCTGCGCGTTCAGCGCGTTGAGCGCCTGCGGGCGGTTCAGGGTGATCAGGCCGACGCGGCCGTGGGTTTCCAGCAAAATCGTTTCGTAGCTCACAATGGACTCCTTCTTAAAGATTGCGCGAAATGACCATGCGCTGAATGTCGCTGGTGCCTTCGTAAATCTGGCACACCCGCACGTCGCGGTAGATGCGCTCCAGCGGGAAGTCGTTCAGGTAACCGTATCCGCCCAGGGTTTGCAATGCCGCCGAGCAGACCTTCTCGGCCATTTCCGAGGCGAACAGCTTGGCCATCGAGGCTTCCACCAGCGCCGGTTTGCCGCTGTCACGCAGGGCCGCCGCGTAATGCACCATCTGCCGGGCGACAGCGATCTGGGTGGCCATGTCGGCGAGGCGGAAGGCTACCGCCTGGTGTTCGATGATCGGTTTGCCGAAGCTCTCGCGCTCACGGGCATAATCCCGGGCCGCTTCGAACGCGGCGCGGGCCATGCCCACCGATTGCGAGGCGATGCCCACGCGGCCGCCTTCGAGGTTGGCCAGGGCGATCTTGTAGCCCTCACCTTCCTCGCCCAAACGGTTGGCCACTGGCACCTTGACGTTTTCGAAGAGGATCTGGCAGGTGTCCGAGGCGTGCTGGCCGAGCTTGTCCTCGACCCGTGCCACGCTGTAGCCCGGTGAATCGGTGGGCACGATCAGCGCGGTGATCCCGCGTTTGCCGGCACTCGGGTCGGTCACCGCGAACACGATCACCACCCCGGCGTTCTGCCCGGAGGTGATGAACTGCTTGCTGCCGTTGAGCACATAGTGATCGCCTTCCAGGCGTGCGCGGGTCTTCAGGCCGCTGGCGTCGGAACCGGCCTGGGGTTCGGTCAGGGCAAAGGCACCGAGCATGACACCGCTGGCCAGAGGCTTGAGGAAACGCTCCTTCTGGTCATCGTTGCCGTAGTTGAGGATCGGCACGCAACCCACCGAGTTGTGCACGCTCATGATGGTCGAGCAGGCGCCGTCGCCCGCGGCGATTTCTTCCAGGGCCATGGCGTAGGCCAGGTAACCGGTGTCGCAACCGCCCCACTGCTCCGGCACCAGCATGCCGAAGAAGCCAAGCTCAGCCATCTCGCCGATGGCTTCCTTGGGGAAACGATGCTCGCGGTCCCACTCGGCGGCGAAGGGTTTCAGCCGCTCCTGGGCAAACTGCCGGGCGGCGTCGCTGATTTGTTGTTGTTCGTCATTGGGGATCATGACTGGTCCTTAAAATTTCGTACAAATTCTGAAAACACCGCTGCCCCCTGTAGGAGCGAGCTTGCTCGCGATGAGGCCCGGTCAGTCGACACAGCGTTGAATGACACACCGCAATCGCGAGCAAGCCCGCTCCCACAGGGGTAGGTGTTTACCTCAGGCGAGGCATTCCACCGCCATCGCCGTCGCTTCGCCGCCACCGATGCAGATCGCCGCGACGCCGCGCTTCAGGCCTTTCTGGCGCAGGGCCGAGAGCAGGGTCACGAGAATGCGCGCGCCGGAGGCGCCGATCGGGTGGCCGAGGGCGCAGGCGCCGCCGTGTACGTTGAGTTTTTCGTGGGGGATTTCCAGGTGGGTCATCGCCGCCATGCCGACCACGGCGAAGGCTTCGTTGATTTCCACCAGGTCCACTTCATTCAGCGACCAGCCGGTTTTCTTCAGCAGCTTCTTGATCGCGCCAATCGGTGCCACCGGGAACAACCCCGGAGTGTCAGCGAAAGCCGCGTGGCCGTGGATCACCGCCAGGGCCTTGAGGCCGCGCTTGTCCGCTTCGCTGCGGCGCATCAACACCAGCGCGGCGGCACCGTCGGAAATCGAACTGGAGTTGGCTGCCGTCACGGTGCCGCCCTCACGGAACGCCGGTTTGAGCGAAGTGATCTTGTCCAGCTTGGCCTTCGGCGGCTGTTCGTCGTTGCTGATCAGCACCTGCTCCTTGCCGAACGTCACGGTCAGCGGGACGATTTCGTCTTTGAAACTGCCGTCCTTGATCGCCTGCTGCGCGCGGGTGGTCGAGGCGATGGCGAATTCATCCTGGGCCTGGCGGGTGAAGCCGTTGGTTTCGGCGCAGTCCTCGGCGAAGGTGCCCATCAGGCGGCCCTTGTCGTAGGCGTCTTCCAGGCCATCGAGGAACATCGAGTCGAGCACGCGGCCATGGCCCATGCGATAACCGCTGCGGGCGCGGTCCAGCAAGTACGGCGCGTTGGACATGCTTTCCATGCCGCCAGCGATCACCACCTCGGCACTGCCGGCCAGCAGCATGTCGTGGGCCAGGATCGCCGCTTCCATGCCGGAACCGCACATCTTGTTCAGGGTGGTGCAGCGGGTCGATTTATCCAGACCGGCGCCCAACGCCGCCTGGCGGGCCGGCGCCTGGCCGAGACCGGCCGGCAGTACGCAGCCCATCAGCACTTCGTCGACGCTATCGGTGGCGACGCCGGCGCGCTCGACCGCCGCGCGAATCGCCGCAGCGCCCAGTTGCGGCGCGGTCAGGCTCTTGAGTTCGCCCTGGAAGCCGCCCATCGGGGTGCGCACGGCGCTGACGATAACGATTGGGTCGTTGTTCATGACAAATCCTCTTACTTGGCGGCCATGCGCAAGGCGCCGTCGAGACGGATCACCTCGCCGTTGAGCATGCTGTTTTCAATGATATGCCGCACCAGCGCGGCGTACTCGTCCGGCTTGCCCAGGCGCGGCGGGAACGGCACGCCGGCGGCCAGGGAATCGCGCACTTCCGGGGTCATCCCGGCCATCATCGGCGTTTCGAAAATGCCCGGGGCGATGGTCATCACACGGATGCCGAAGCGCGCCAGTTCGCGGGCGGCGGGCAAGGTCAGACTGACAATCGCGCCCTTGGACGCGGCGTAGGCCGCCTGGCCGATCTGGCCGTCATAGGCCGCCGCCGAGGCGGTGTTGATGATCACGCCGCGCTCGCCATCGGCATCCGGCTCGGTTTCAGCGATGGCCTGCGAGGCCAGGCGCAGCATGTTGAAGCTGCCGATCAGGTTGACGTTGATCACCTGGCTGAAGCTGCCCAGCGCGTGCGGGCCGTTCTTGCCGAGGATCTTTTCGCCGCGCACGATGCCGGCGCAGTTGACCAGCCCATTGAGGCCGCCAAAGGCTTTGACCGTGGCCTGCACCGCCGCTTCCGCGGCGGCTTCGTTACTGATGTCGGCCACCACGCTCTGCGCGCCGAGACGTTCGGCCTGGGCCGCGACGGCCTCGGCGTTCATGTCCACCAGCATCACTTTGGCGCCGGCGGCCACCAGCATCTGCGCCGTGGCCGCACCGAGGCCGGAAGCGCCGCCGGTGACGAGAAAAACCTTGTTTTCGATCCGCATCATGGTTTCCTTGGATTTCAAGCTGAAACGTTCTTCGCCGCGGCCTCTTGAGCCTTGGCGATTTCCTGGTTGCGCAAGATAAAGCGCTGCAATTTGCCGCTTGGGGTTTTCGGCAACTCGCTGACAAATTCGATTTCACGGGGGTACGCATGCGCAGCCAGGCGCTTGCGCACGTGCTGGCGCAGTTCTTCGGCCAACTCCGGCGCGGCGCGGTACTGCGCGCTGAGCACCACAAAGGCTTTGACCAGTTCGGTGCGCTCCGGGTCCGGCTTGCCGACCACCGCCGCCTCGACCACGGCCGGGTGCTCGATCAAGGCGCTCTCGACGTCGAACGGGCCAACGCGATAGCCCGAGGTGGTGATCACGTCATCGCTGCGTCCGACGAAGCTGATGCTGCCGTCCGGGTTCCATTCCACGGTGTCGCCGCTCAGGTAGTAGTTGCCGACGAAGGCCTTGGTCGGCGCGCCTTCGTAACCGGCGAACCAGCACATCGGCGACTGGCTGCGGTCGATGGCGAGGATGCCGGGCTGGCCGACGCCCAGTTCCTGGTGATTGTCGTCCAGCACCACGATGCGGTGGCCCGGCGAGGCAAACCCGGCGGCGCCCAGGTGGATCGGGTGTTCCAGGCCATGGTGGTTGCACAGGACCATGCCCAGTTCGGTCTGGCCGTAGTGGTCGTGAATGACCACGCCGAGGTTGTCGGCAAACCAGCGGATCACTTCCGGGTTGAGCGGCTCGCCAGCGCTGCTGACGATGCGCAGCTTGCCCTTGATCGACCTGGCGAACTCGTTGCCCCCGGCGATCAGCAGCCGGTAGGCGGTCGGCGACCCGGTGAGGTTGGTGATGCCATATTTGTTGATCACCCGGCAGGTGCTTTCCAGGGTGAAGGGGCCATCGTAGAAGGTGATCGGGTGGCCCATGCCCATGGGGCCGGTGACGCCGAAATAGATGCCGTAGGCCCAGCCCGGATCGGCGACGTTCCAGAACGCGTCCTCAGGGCGCAGGTCGACGGCGTCACGGGTGTAGCTCTGGAACGCGACAATCGCCTTGAGTGGCACCGACAGCGCCTTCGACGGCCCGGTGGTGCCCGAAGTGAACATCAGCAGGAACGGGTCTTCGCCCGTCAGCATGACCGGCGCGCATTCCGCGGAATAATTGGCCAGTTCGGCCCAGAAACTGAAATCGCCGCGCACGATGCCCTGGCCTTTCGGGCCGCCGACACTGACGATGGTCGGGCAATCGGCGACTTCGGCGAGTTTCGGCCGGTTGACGGCATCGGTGACCACGACCTTGGCGCCGGAGCAGCCCAGGCGGTGCTCGATGGCCTTGGGCCCGAATGCGGTGAACAGCGGCTGATACACCGCGCCGACGCGCCAGGTGGCGAAGACGGTGATCAACAGCTCGATATTGCGCGGCAGCAGGCCGGCGACCTTGTCGCCCTTGCCCACACCCTGGGCCAGGAGGAAATTGGCGAAACGCGCGGCCTGCTCCTGCAACTCGCTGAAGGTGTACGTCGCGCTGGATCCGTCGCGACCCTCCCAGAACAAGGCGATGCGCCCGGGCAACGCATGCCGGTCGCAACACTCGACACAGGCGTTGAGGGCCGTCAGGTCACCCGCCAGTGCGGCGTCGACGGTGTGCTGATAATTGAACTGTGAGGTGGCAGACAAGTAATCGCGCATCGGCAGAATCCCTCTGTATTTTTATTAGGTTGGGGGAACCGTAAAAACCAGGGAAATACTCGCTCCGTGCGGGGTGACGGGCAATGGTCAAAGCTTTCAAGTTGGTTGACTGGTTTGGCCAAGGGTTGGGAACACCACCGTCCCTGTGGGAGCGGGCTTGCCCGCGATGAGGCCGCCAGCCCTCACACAAAACTCGATTCAATCCGCCTCATTCAAAATCAAACTCCGGTAATGCCCCGGGTTGGACCCCGACCACTTGCGAAACGCCTTGTAGAACGAACTGGTGTCGGCAAACCCCAGCCGGGTGGCGATCTCGGCGAAGCTGATGCTCGGTTCCGCCAGCCAGACAATCGCCAGTTCCTTGCGCACGCTGTCCTTGAGCCCCTGATAGGTCTGCCCTTCTTCCGCCAGGCGCCGGCGCAGGGTCGAGGCCGACATGCACAGTTGCTGGGCCAGCGGCTCGGTTTCCGGCCACTGCTGCGCGGGCAGTTGCCGCAGGTCGTGCTTGATGCGGCTGGCCAGGCTCTGCGGGTCGCGGTACTTGACCAGGATGTTCGCCGGCGCCTGGGCGAGGAAGCGCTTGAGTTCATCGCTGCTGCGCTTGATCGGCAGGTCCAGGCAGTCGGCCGAGAAGATCATCCGCGTGCGGGGCCGGTCGAAGCGCAGGTTTTCCGAGAACATCACCTGGTAGTCACCGCAGAAATCCGGCTGCGCGCAGCGCAGTTCGATGGCGAGGATGGGAATGCGTCGCCCGGCCAGCCAGCAGGCCACGCCGTGCACGATCATCCAGTAGGTGAAATAGGTGAAGGCGCGACGCGGTTCCTGCTCGTCTTCAAGCAGGACGATCTCCGCCAGGCTTTGCTGGCGCACCAGTTGCGCCGGCAGGTGTTCGAGCATCAACGACAAAAATTCCAGGGCCGAGCCCAGGCCTGCCGCCAGGCTTGGCTGGATCATCGAACTGCGACACAGGAACGCCAGGCTCCCCGATTTGAGCTTGCGCGGGTCCATGCCGAAAAATTCATCATCGCGCCGCCGCGCCAGCAGCCGCCACAAACGTGCGTAAGCCGTGGCCGGGACGCGGGCGTCGGCGCAGTCGAGCAACGCCGGGTCGATGCCGACCTTGGTCAACACCTCAAAGGTGGCAGCCCCCGGCGCGCAGCTTTGCAGCAGCGCTTCGCGCACCAGTTGCATGGAAATGCTGTCTTTCTGCGACATTCAGCTCACTCAGATACCGGGGACGATCTGTCGGCCATCTTAGGCAGCGCGCCATAAAAAGCCAGCCTTGAGCCTGCCGATGGCTCAATAACCGGGGTTTGTGGCCGATAGGCTGGGGGCATGAATCCGTAAATGACCTGGAGTTGTAAGCGTTATGATCGTCGGCATTGATTTGGGGACCACCAACAGCCTGGTTGCGGTGTGGCGCGAAGGCGCCGCCGAACTGGTGCCCAATGCGCTGGACAACCTGCTGACGCCCAGTGTGGTCGGGCTCGACGATGAAGGCCGGATACTGGTCGGGCTGGCCGCCAAGGAACGCTTGCAAACCCACCCGCACCTGACCGCCGCGCTGTTCAAGCGGCACATGGGCAGCGCCCACGAGTTGCAACTGGGCCACCGGCGCTTCCGTCCGGAAGAGTTGTCGTCGATGGTGCTGCGCAGCCTCAAGGAAGATGTCGAACGCCGTTACGGTGAACCGGTTACCGAGGCGGTGATCAGCGTGCCGGCGTACTTCAACGATGCCCAGCGCAAGGCCACCAAGATCGCCGGTGAGCTGGCCGGGCTCAAGGTCGAGCGCCTGATCAACGAACCCACCGCTGCCGCCCTCGCCTACGGCCTGCACCAGCGCGACGCAGCCAGTTCGTTCCTGGTCTTCGACCTCGGCGGCGGCACCTTCGATGTGTCGATCCTCGAGCTGTTCGATGGCGTCATGGAAGTGCGCGCCAGTGCCGGTGACAACTACCTGGGCGGTGAGGATTTCGACGATCTGCTGGTCCAGGCCTTCGTCGCCGCACAGGCCGGCAGCCAGGACCTGCCGCCCCTGACCGAACCCGACATCGCCCATCGCCTGCGCCGCGAAGCCGAGCGCGTTCGCCATGCCCTGGGGCAGTCCGACAGTGCCACCTTCGTGCTGCGCCACGGCGACCGGCAATGGCAGCAGGTGTTTACCCAGACCCAGTTGGCCGACCTCTACGGCCCGCTGCTCGCGCGCCTGCGCACGCCCATCGAAACCGCCCTGCGCGACGCGCGTATTCGCCCCTCGGAACTGGACGAAGTGCTGCTGGTGGGCGGCACCACGCGCATGCCGCTGATTCGGCGGATGGTCGCCGGGCTGTTCGGGCGTTTTCCCTCGATCACCCTCAACCCCGATGAGTCGATTGCCCTCGGTGCCGCCGTGCAGGCCGCGCTCAAGGCGCGCGATGCGGCGCTGGAAGAAGTGGTGCTGACAGATGTCTGCCCCTACACCCTCGGTATCGAAACCGCACTCAATGTCGGCGAAAGCGTGGAAGTCGGCCACTACACGCCGATCATCGAACGCAACAGCGTGGTGCCGGTCAGCCGGGTCAAATCGTTCAGGACCGTGCATGACCATCAGCGCCACGTGATCCTGCGCGTCTACCAGGGGGAAAGCCGCTGGGTGAAGGAAAACATTCACCTGGGTGAAATGGAGATCGACGTCCCCATGGCGCCGGCCGGCGAGATCGAACTCGAAGTGCGCTTCACCTATGACAACAACGGCCTGCTGGAAGCCGAGACCCTGGTGTCGCGCACCGGTGAACGGCGCTCGCTGGTGATCGAGAACAACCCCGGCGTGCTCAGCCCCGAAGAGATCCAGGCGCGCCTGGCTTCCCTGGCGCAACTCAAGGTTCACCCGCGCGACCAGCAGGTCAACAGCCTGCTGACCGCGCGCCTCGAGCGCCTGTACCAGGAAAACCTCGGCGAGCTGCGCCAGCAGCTCGATCACATGGCCAACCGTTTCAAGCAGGTGCTCGACAGCCAGGATGACCGGGCCATCCGCGATTTGCGCGTGCAACTGATGCGCCAGCTCGATGAGCTGGAACAGGGTGTGTGGCAGTGAGTTGCTGGACCATCCTGGGGCTGGAAGCCGACGCCGATGCGCGCAGCATCAAACGCCAGTACGCCGCGCTGCTCAAGGTGCATCGTCCAGATGAAGATCCGAGCGCTTTTCAACGACTGCGCGAAGCCTACGAGCAGGCGATGGAGTGGAGTCGTCGCGCGCCGGTGATGGCCAGCGAGCCGGACGTTGAGGCGCATGGCACCCTGGAGACCGAGTTTGACGCCACGCCCGCCGGCCCGAATGCCGCGCAGCTGCGGGCGGCGCAGTTGCTGGAAGACCTGACGCCCGAGCAACTCGACCAGCGTCTGGCCCAGGCGCGCGTCTCCCATTGCACGAGGGAGTTCGAAGAACAGCTGCTGATGCTATGCCTGCAGCCACGAGATGACGCCATGTCGCTCGCCGACTGGGGCATGCAGCAGTTCAACTGGCTGACGATGTGGCAGCGCCAGGACCTGCCCGCCCACGCCCTCGACTTGCTGGATCAAGCTTACGGGCAGGCGGTGAAGCAACGTCTGCGCGAGCAGTTGGACGCAGGCCTGGAGGACGCTTTCATTGCGAGCTTCCTGGCGCTCAAGCGTGCCGACTGGTTGCAACCCTTCGACCGGCACGAGTGGTTCAATACCACGCTGGCCCAGGTGCTGGTGGAGTCGCCGTTCTGGTCTTCGCAAGTGTTCGAAACCCTGTGCGAGCAGCAACATTGGAAACCGCAAAAAGGCCTGCCCGGACGTTGCCCGCAACCTTATTGGTCGATGCTGGAGGAACGCCACCCTTATCAGGCCTTTCTCGACGAGCAGCGACAACTTGCCCGCGTGGATGATCACGACCCGAAAAGCCGGGCGGCGAAACTGTTTTTCACGCCGATGACCGCTGACGAGCGCGCTGCGTTCGCCCGGCGCTTTTTTGCCCAGGACTGGAACGAGTGCCGCTTCCTCAGCGAGCGGGCCCGACGCGTGCACCCACAACTGTGTCGGGAGTTGCCTGACGCAGATCCGTACTTCTGGAAGGCACTGATGCCGACCTGGCCAACCTGGCAGGTCTACGTGGCGTTTATCGCCGCCGCGCTGGCCTGGGCCGCAGGCAGTGACGGTGGCAAGGCCGGCACGGTGTTCGAGGTTTACGCGCGAGCGATTCCCAGCGCCATCATGCTGACGATCATTGGCGCCTTCGTGCTGGCCTTGTGTCGTCGGGTAGCCGATCGACTCTGGCCGCTGGATGTACGCCTGAGCCGGTCGTTGACCCATCAGCTCAGTTTCAGAAAGCCGGCGCCCCTGTTGTTGAGGGATTTTGTTCCTTGCTGGCTCATGGCTGGGTTCACCGCAATCACGTGCGGCGCCGCCGCCCTGGCTGCCTATGCCGCGACACTGGTGGCGTTGAGTGCCCTGAGCCGCCTGCGATGGCCCTCGACCTGGCGTGTCTCGCTGCCCAGACCGCGGTTGCCGAAACTGTCGTCGGCCAAGTCGATTGTGTCGATGGTGCTGGTCATCGGCCTGACCGTACTGTTTTATGTGGTTGCCCGCAGCCAGTTGATGGGGCCTGACCAGGGCTTGCAGCCGATGGCCACCCGCGCTTGCAGCGGCACGCTGGACAGTCGCGTGCAATGCCGCCCGCCCGCCACGGCGCAACACTGGTATGGCGCGTCGAGCGCGGCGAAGGTGCGCCCATGAAAAAACTGACGATGCTGATCGTGGCATTGCTGACCGTGATGTTCCTGGGGCAGTTCAGCGGCGCGAAAGACGCGATGCTGACGCCCGTGCAACGCTGGATCGACCAACCGGATCTCGCCGAACGGGAAAAGGCCCGGGCCCTGCGGCCGATGATTGACTGCATCAATGTGGCCGACAGTCGCTGGCGGGCTGCCTACGCGCGCTACCTCAATCGCGACCGGCAACCTGATCCGACCCTGCAACAGCGTTTTCCCGAGGACTTCGATCCGGCGATGCAAGTGCGTCAGCGCTTGAACAACCTGACGCGCAACGATGCCTATGGCTGCCGGCTGAACCTGCTGCAAAAAGACCATTTGCAGCGTTGGGCGCCGCAACTGCTGGCGTTGCAGAACCAGTTCGAAACGTCCCTGACGCTGGCCAACGAAGCGGCGCAAGGGTTTGATTTCTTCAATGCGGTGCCCGCCTACTCGCTCAGCCCCGCGGAAAAAGCCGAGCGTGACGCCGGCTTCATCCCTTTGGTCGAGGCCTATCTGAAGGCGTCCGATGCCTTGCGTCGGCAACTGGACATCGAGGACATCGCACTGCGCCAGGTGCAACTCGAACAACTCATGGGCCGCGGCGAGCTCAAATACGCCCATGTGCTGACGTACATGCTGCAAGCGCGCAAGCTGATGCTCAGTCTCGACCACGCCGTGACTGAGAACACCCTGACGCCCGCAGACCTGGACCCGCAACCCCTGCAACAGGCCTGGGACGATGGCACGGCTTACATGGCGGCCAACCCGGCCACCAGCAACGCCGATTACCCGGAGAAAATCTGGGCCTACGTGCGCGACCCTGGCAGCCGTTATGTCAGCGCCGTGGCGCAACTGCGTGACGACTGGGCCGCCAAGGCACCACCGCAGCAGCTGAGCGATGACGTTGAACGCATCGGTCGTCGCTATGACGAATTGCTCCAGGTCTACAACCGGCAAGTGGAACCGGTCTTTTAGCGGTGCGTTCAGCTTAGGTTCAGGTAAATGTCAATGATTGCCATTTGGGAATGAGTGTCAACATGTTACAAATTAGCACCCTATCTATTTGTGACGCGGTGCTGAATGCTTGTTCCCTTTCTGATCATGTTGCGCGAAGGCATTGAAGCCGCGCTGATCGTTGGCATCATTGCCAGTTACCTCAAGCAGACCGGCCGTGGCCAGTGGATGCCTGCCGTGTGGATCGGCGTATTCCTCGCCGCCGCCCTGGCCTTGCTGGTCGGTGGCGGTCTGGAACTGGTCAGCGCCGAATTCCCGCAGAAACAACAGGAACTGTTCGAGGGCGTGGTCGGTCTGGTGGCCGTCGGCATCCTCAGCTCCATGGTGTTCTGGATGCGCAAAGTCGCGCGTTCGATCAAGCATTCCCTGCATGAATCCCTGGATCACGCGCTGACCGGCTCGAAACACCAAGTCACCGCCCTGATCGCCATGGTGTTTTTCGCCGTCGCCCGCGAAGGGCTGGAAACGGTGTTCTTCCTGCTGGCGGTATTTCAACAGAGCGAAGGCCCGGGCGCGCCCATTGGTGCCCTGCTCGGCCTGATTCTGGCGATCGTCATCGGCTTCCTGATCTACAGCGGCAGCATGCGCCTGAACCTTGGGGCGTTCTTCCGCTGGACCGGCCTGTTCATCCTGGTGGTGGCCGCCGGCATCCTCGCCAACTCGGTGCAGGCCCTGCATGAGGCTGGCGTGTGGAACCACCTGCAAACCGTGCTCTTCGACTTCAGCGCCGCCCTGCCGATGGACAGCCCGCTGGGCTCGGTGCTGGCCGGCATGTTCGGCTACCAGGAAGCGCCGACGGTGAGCACGTTGGGCGCCTATCTGATCTATCTGGTTGTGGCGCTGGTGATGTTTTTCCTCCCCGGCCTCCGCAGTCGCCTCCGGTGGGAGCGAGCCTGCTCGCGATAATCGTCAACGATAACGCGGAATACCTGATGCACCGTGGTGACTGTGGCCCCATCGCGAACAGGCTCGCTCCCACAGATGACCGCATTCCCATGTCTGGGCGGTGATTTTTTGAATTTCAATCTGTAAGGGCCCTCATGCCAAACCAAGCCCCATCCCAAGCCTCCCCTCCCCGCGCCCTGCGCTGGGCGGTGGCCGGTTCGGTGATCGTGATGATCGCCGCCGGTGGCCTGTTTTATTACGCCTCGAAGATGGCCGCGGCCAAGCGTCAGGCCAACCATGACGAAGTGCTGGTGACCATCCACCCCCACAGTTGCGAGCCCAATGCCCTGACGGTACCGGCCGGTCGCGCCAGTTTCCGTATCGTCAACCGCTCGGACCGTGCCGTCGAATGGGAAATCCTCGACGGCGTGCTGGTGGTCGAGGAGCGCGAGAACATCGCCCCGGGCCTGAGCCAGGTGATCAACGCCAACCTGCTGCCCGGCGATTACGCGATTACTTGCGGCCTGCTGAGTAACCCGCGCGGCACCCTGCACGTGACGCCGACCGCCGCGTCCGATGCCGCCGCCAAGGCCAAGCCGTCGATGGTCGCATTCGTCGGGCCGTTGTCGGAGTTCCGCGTGTACCTGAGCAGCCAGGGCACGGCGCTGATCAAATCGGTGACTGCGCTGGAACAGGCCATCGAAGCCGGTGACCTGGCCCAGGCGCAGGCCCTTTACGTCCCGGCCCGCGTCGCCTATCAACGCCTGGCCCCAGCCGCGCAACGCCTGGCCGAACTCGACAACCGCATCAACGCCCGCGCCGACTATTTCGAAAAACGCGAGCAGGACCCAGGCTTCAGCGGCTTCCATCGCCTGGAATATGCGCTGTTCCAGCAACGCAACCTCGACGGCCTGACGCCCATCGCCCAGCAACTGCTGACCGACGTCACCACACTCAAGCAACAACTGCTGGCCCAGTCGCTGCCACCCGAGCAACTGGTGAGCATCCTGGTGCGCAATCTCAACAACCTCGGTGACGTGCGCGCCAGCAGCGGCGAAGAAGAACGCTACAGCCACACCGACCTCGCCGGTTTCGCCGGCAACCTCGACGCGGTGCGCAAGGTCGTCGACCTGCTGCGGCCGTTGCTGGGCAAATCCGCCGCCGACCTGCTGCCGCAGATAGACAACGCGCTGACCAGCCTCGATAGCGAACTCAATGGCCTGAAGGTCAAGGACGGCTACGCCAGTTACGACAGCGTCAGCAGCGAGCAACGCAAACAGATCGCCGACAAGGCCAAGGCACTGGCCCATGCACTCGACGCCATCGACCCCGCCCTCGGCCTTTCCGGCCTGTAGCAGAAGACTTGAAACAGATGAACGAACTGAACCTTCAACGTCGCCGAGTACTGATGGGCATGGGCGCCGCCGGTGTCGCCCTCGCAGGCTCGGCACTGAGTTGCCCGGCCATGGCCGCCAGCCCCGCGCAAGTCACCGAGGCGCCGAGCAGCGACCGCACCGAAGACCGCCACGATTTCCATGGCCTGCACCAGAGCGGCATCGTCACCCCGCGCCCGGCCGCCGGCATGCTGGTCGCGTTCGACGTGCTGGCCAGCGACCGTGACGACCTGGAGCGGCTGTTCCGCACCCTCAACGCGCGCATTGCCTTCCTGATGAAGGGTGGTCCGGTGGCCCAGGTCGACCCAAAACTGCCGCCGGTAGATTCCGGCATCCTCGGCCCGGTGGTGACCCCGGACAACCTGACCATCACCGTGTCGGTCGGCGACTCGCTGTTCGACGAGCGTTTCGGCCTGGCTGACGCCAAGCCCAAACGCTTGAGCCGCATGGTCGGCTTCCCCAATGACGCGCTGGAAGCCGATTGCTGCCATGGCGACCTGAGCCTGCAGTTCTGCGCCAACACCGCCGACACCAACATCCACGCCCTGCGCGACATCGTGAAAAACCTGCCGGACCTGCTGCTGGTGCGCTGGAAACAGGAAGGCAGCGTGCCGCCACAGGCCCCGGCGAAACCCGGTGTACCCGCGCAAAGCGCACGCAACTTCCTCGGTTTCCGCGACGGTTCGGCCAACCCGAACTCCAACGACGCCAAGACCATGGACCGCGTCGTCTGGCTGCAACCCGGCAGCGACGAGCCGTCCTGGGCCGCCCATGGCAGCTACCAGGCGGTGCGGATCATCCGCAACTTCGTCGAGCGCTGGGACCGCACGCCCTTGCAGGAACAGGAAAGCATCCTCGGCCGGGTCAAGAGCACCGGCGCGCCCATGGGGGGCGCCCATGAGACCGAAGTGCCGGACTACACCCGCGACCCCGAAGGCAAGCTGACCAAGCTCGACGCGCACATCCGCCTGGCCAACCCGCGCACCGCCGCGAGCCAAGCCAACCTGATCCTGCGCCGGCCGTTCAACTATTCCAACGGCGTGAACAAGAACGGCCAGCTGGACATGGGCCTGCTGTTCATCTGCTACCAGGCCGACCTGGAAAAAGGCTTCATCACCGTACAGACCCGACTCAACGGCGAGCCGCTGGAGGAATACCTCAAGCCAGTCGGCGGCGGGTACTTCTTCACCCTGCCGGGTGTCACGGGCGACCAGGACTTCATCGGTCGCTCGCTGCTGCAAGCCACACAACCAACAAAAACCGCCTGACACACAGTCCCCAACGGAGCCCGCTCATGAAAAAGTCGCCACTCGCTGTATTGCTGACCCTCGGTTTGCTCAACACCCCGTTCTCGGCTTTCGCGGCGACGGCGCCGCTGGAGCTGGTCGGGCCGATCTCGGACTACAAGATCTACGTCACCGAGCAACTGGACGAACTGGCCAGCCACACCCAACAATTCACCGACGCGGTGAAAAAGGGTGACCTGGCCACCGCACAGAAACTCTACGCGCCGACCCGCGTGTACTACGAGTCGATCGAGCCGATTGCCGAACTGTTCAGCGACCTCGACGCTTCCATTGACTCCCGCGTTGACGACCACGAGAAAGGCGTGAAGGCCGAAGACTTCACCGGTTTCCACCGCCTCGAGTATTCGTTGTTTTCCGAGAAGAGCACCAAAGGCCTGGGCGAGTTGGCCGACGGCCTGAACAAGGACGTCCTGGACCTGCAAACCCGCGTGGCCGGCCTGACCTTCCCGCCGGAGAAAGTGGTGGGTGGCGCCGCCGCACTGCTCGAAGAAGTGGCCGCGACCAAGATCTCCGGCGAGGAAGATCGCTACAGCCACACCGACCTGTATGACTTCCAGGGCAACATCGACGGCGCGAAGAAAATCGTCGACCTGTTCCGTCCGCAGATCGAGAAACAGGACCCCGCCTTCATCGCCAAGGTCGACAAGAACTTCGCCACGGTGAACAAGACCCTGGCCAAGTACAAGACCAAGGACGGGGGTTTCGAAACCTACGACAAGGTCAAGGAAAACGACCGCAAGGCGCTGGTCGGACCGGTCAATACCCTGGCGGAAGACTTGTCGACGTTGCGTGGGAAGTTGGGGTTGAACTGATTATCTAATCCAACCCAAACCCCTGTGGGAGCGAGCCTGCTCGCGAGGTTTTTCAGCAGCCACTGATTAACCTGACAGACCATCGCGAGCAGGCTCGCTCCCACAAAGGGTCAGGATCAAGCTTTTACAGAATGCGGTAAAGCAACCGCTCAATCCGCACCCGGCTCACCCGCTTGAGAAACTTGGCCACCCCGGCCGGGTACTCCGGCAAGGTCTCCAACGCCTGATAGCGCTCGATGCGCGTGGTGTGCTGGAAAATCTCCCCCAACTCCTTGCGGCGCGGCTCCAGCAATTCCCCTTTCGGGTCGTCGATCAGCAAGGCATTTTCCAGATCGAGGCGGAACGCCCTCGGGTTGAGGTTGTTGCCGGTCAGCAAGGTATAGCGCTGGTCGATCCACATGCCCTTGAGGTGATAGGTGTTATCGCCGTCCTTCCACAGGTGCAGGTTCAACTGCCCACTGTCGATGCTGCGATGGTGACGCTTGGCGAAACGCCGCAGGCTGATCTCGTACAGGTACGGCAGCGCCGCGATCACCTTGAACGGCTCGCTCGGCGGGATGTAGAAATCGTTGGCGGTCTTGTCGCCGACCACGATGTCGATCTTCACCCCCCGGGCCAGCGCCCGGTTGATTTCCCGGGTCACCGCCAGCGGCAGGTTGAAGTACGGCGTGCAGATGGTCAGTTGCCGCTGGGCGCTGGCGATCAGCTCGCAGATCACCCGGTTCAACGGGTTGTTCTTGCCCACGCCCAGTAGCGGGCTGACCGACAACTCGCCCTTTTCCGTGGTGCCCGCGGTGGTGTCGTACGTCGCGTGCTTGAGACGGCTGCGCAAATCGCCGATGTCGTTGCGCAGGCTGCGAGTGGTGGGCAGGTTCGGCAGGTCGAGGCGATGCACCGCCTTGGAGGCCACCAGGCCGTGCTTGACCAGGTGATGCATCGAATCGGCCAGGGCGCGGTTCTGCAGCAACTGATAGCGATCGTAGCGGTACTTGTCGAATTTGTGCAGGTACACGTTGTTCAGGCTGGCGCCGCTGTAGACCACGCAATCGTCGATCACGAAGCCCTTGAGGTGCAGCACCCCGAACAGCTCGCGGGTTTGCACCGGCACGCCGTAGATCGGCACCACGCTTTCGTGGGTGCGGGTCATTTCCTGGTACCAGGCCGAATTGCCCGGCTGCTTGCCGGCACCGATCAGGCCACGCTGGGCGCGCAGCCAGTCGACGACCACCACCACTTCCAGTTCCGGACGGGCCAGTTTGGCGGCGTGCAGGGCATCGAGGATTTCCTGGCCGGCTTCGTCCTGTTGCAGGTACAGCGCGACGATATAGATACGCTGGGTCGCGGCGGCGATTTTATCCAGCAGGCAACGACGGAACTCGGCCGCGCCGGACAGGAAGGTCACAGACTCGGCGGTCAGCGGGAAACTGCGCAGTTTGGGCAGCAGGGAGCGTTTGAAAAGCGACGGCATAGGACTCGCAATGGGTCGAATTCACAGAGGGGGTGAGCTTACACCATGGAGGGGCTGGGGTCTGCCCGATGTCGGTCTTGACCGCATCGCGAGCAGGCTCGCTCCCACAGGGGGCATGGGTGATTAATCTATTGTGTTCACACCGATCACTGTGGGAGCGAGCCTGCTCGCGATGAGGCCCTCCCAGACAAAACAAAAATAAAATTTGACCAAGGAGAACGATCGTTCTACTGTATCTCCCATGAACGAAATCACCAGCAACGACACACGCGACATCATCCTGGACGTCACCGAAAAGTTGATCTACAAAAGTGGCATCGCCGCCACTGGCATGGACCTTCTGGTGAAAACCGCCGGCGTCTCCAGGAAGAGCATCTACCGCTACTTCGCCAACAAGGAGGAGCTGGTCGTCGCCGCCCTGCAACGGCGCGACGAACGCTGGATGCTCTGGTACCGAACCGCTGTCGACCAGGCCCCGACCCCGGCCGAGCGCCTGCTCAACCTGTTTACCGTGCTAGGCAGCTGGTTCGCCTCCGAAGGCTTCCGCGGCTGCGCTTTCATCAACACCAGCGGCGAAACCGGCGACCCGCAAGACCCGGTGCGGCTGGTGGCCAAGGAACATAAACAGAAACTGCTCGACTACGTGTGCGAGCTGTGTACCGAACATGGCGCCACAGACCCGGAAACGCAGGCCAAAGAGCTGCTGATCTTGATCGACGGTGCCATTACCCTCGCGCTGGTCATGGGTGATCTCAGTGCCGCCGATAATGCGCAATGCATGGCGCGTAAGTTATTGGACCTGTAACACTTTCACCGAGCCCGACAACTTGCTTCAACTTACTTTGAATAAGGAGCACTGTTATGTCTAACGCTGAAGTTCGTCCGCCATTGCCGCCCTTCACCCGTGAATCGGCCATCGAAAAAATCCGCCTGGCCGAGGATGGCTGGAACTCCCGCGACCCGGCGCGTGTGTCCCTGGCTTACACCCTCGATACCAAGTGGCGTAACCGCGCGGAGTTCGCCAACAACCGCGAGGAAGCCAAGGCCTTCCTGACCCGCAAATGGGCCAAGGAACTGGACTATCGCCTGATCAAGGAACTCTGGGCTTTCACCGGCAACCGCATTGCCGTGCGCTACGCCTACGAATGGCACGATGATTCGGGCAACTGGTTCCGGTCCTACGGTAACGAGAACTGGGAATTCGACGAAAACGGCCTGATGGCCCACCGCTTCGCCTGCATCAACGACATGCCGATCAAGGAAAGCGAGCGCAAGTTCCACTGGCCGCTGGGGCGTCGCCCGGATGATCATCCGGGGCTATCCGAGCTCGGACTCTAAGCGACATAAACTGTGGGAGCGAGCCTGCTCGCGATGAGGGAGTGTCAGTCGCGAATATTGTGACTGACACTCCGCTATCGCGAGCAGGCTCGCTCCCACATTGATTGCTTTCGTGATCAAGCCACCTCAGCCTGCCTCACCTGCGCCTCCAACTCCCGCACCAACGGCAACACCCGCCGCCCGAAATACTCCACTTCTTCCTGGAAGTGCAGGAACCCCGCCAGCACCAGATCCACGCCCACCGCCTTCAACGCGACGATCCGCTCGGCAATCTGCTCGGGCGTGCCGATCAGGTTGGTCTTGAAGCCGTCGTTGTATTGCACCAGGTCCTCGAAAGTCGATTTCGCCCAGTTGCCCTCACCCTCCGGCGACGCCCTGCCCGCTTGCTTCGCCGCGTCACCAAAGGCGTTCACCGCTTCCGGGTCGGCCTGGTCGATGATTTGCGCGAGCACGGCGCGGGCTTCTTCCTCGGTGTCGCGGGCGATGATGAAAGCGTTCACGCCGATTTTCACCGAGTGCTGGTTCGCCGCGGCCTTGCTGCGAATATCGTCGACCTGGGCCTTGATGCCTTCCGGGGTGTTGCCGTTGGTGAAATACCAGTCCGACACGCGTGCCGCCATGTCCCGCGCCGCACGGGAGCTGCCGCCCTGGAAGATTTCCGGCGTACCCAGTGGCTTGGGCTTGAGGGTGTAGTTGTCGAAGCGATAGAAGTCACCGCGGAAGGTGAAGTTGTCCTGGCTCCAGATGCCCTTGAGCGAACGGATGAACTCTTCCGAGCGACGATAGCGCTCGTCGTGCTCCAGCCAGTGCTCGCCGATGGCCTGGAACTCGCCCTTGAACCAGCCGCTGACGATATTCACCGCGATGCGCCCGTTGGTCAGCTGGTCGATGGTCGCCAGTTGCTTGGCCGCCAGCGCCGGTTGCCAGGGGCCGGGCAGGATCGCTGCGATGACTTTCAGCGTGGTCGTTGCGCCCAGCAGCGCATGACTGAAGGCGACGGACTCGTGCTGGTATTCCGCACCATAGCCGGCGGTGAAGCGAATCTGCGTCAGGGCATAGTCAAACCCCGCCGCCTCGGCCAGTTGCGCCAGCTTGCGGTTGTAGTCGATGCCCCAGTGGGTCCGTTGCTCGATCTTGCTGACCACCAGCCCACCGCTGACGTTCGGCACCCAGTAGGCAAATTTGACGGCTTGCTGACTCATTGGCATGTCCTCGGGATGTTGGGGATGTGCCAAGAGATAGAGCAGCAAGTGTGCCATTGAGGATTGCACCTCCCTGTAGGAGCGAGCTTGCTCGCGATGGACGTCAACGATGACGCGGGGTGCCTGCGAGCCAGCGGTGTCTGATCCACCATCGCGAGCATGCTCGCTCCTACAGGGAGGGGCTGTGGTGTGTCAGGGCAAATTGTGTTGCGGCTGTTGGTGGAGCAACAGTTGGGGGCGTTTGCGGGGCTGCGAGCCCTGTAAACCCTGCCCCTCCCCACCCGGCATGGACCCTGCAATCCCCTCGGCATCCACTGCCGACCCAAGGAGCTGTCCCCATGACCGAACACCAGATCATCAACCCGCTGTCCACCGGCACCGACTACCCCACCCTCGCCGCACGCTTTCGCCCGATCTTCCAGCGCATCGCCGAGGGCGCGGTTGAACGTGAACACTCGCGCAGCCTGCCGTACGAGCCGATCCAGTGGCTCAAGCAGGCCGGGTTTGGCGCGGTGCGGGTGCCTGTGGAGTACGGCGGTGGCGGTGCATCGCTGCCGCAGTTGTTCGAGTTGCTGATCGAGCTGGCCGAAGCCGACTCCAACGTGCCGCAAGCCCTGCGCGGGCACTTCGCTTTTGCCGAAGACCGCCTCAACGCCACGCCCGGGCCGGCACGGGACCTGTGGTTCAAGCGCTTCGTCGACGGCGACATCGTCGGTTGCGCCTGGACCGAAATCGGCACCGTGGCCATCGGCGACGTGGTGACCAAGGTCTCGCCCCAGGGCGACGGCTGGCGTCTCAACGGCGAGAAGTTCTACAGCACCGGCAGCCTGTTTTCCGACTGGATCGACGTCTATGCCCAGCGCAGCGACACCGGTGGCGACGTGATCGCGGCGGTGCGCACCCGCCAGCCGGGGATCGTGCAGAGCGATGACTGGGACGGCTTCGGCCAGCGCACCACCGGCAGCGGCACGTCGCGCTTTGTCGATGCCGAGGTCGACGCGGACCACATCATCGACTTCGCCACACGCTTCAAATACCAGACGGCGTTCTACCAATTGGTGCTGCTCGCCACCCTGGCCGGCATCGGCCGCGCGGCGCTACGCGATGTGGCGCAGCAGGTCCGTGCACGCCAGCGCATCTACAGCCATGGCAACGCCCCGCGTGTCAGTGACGACGCGCAGATCCAGCAGGTGGTGGGTGAAGTGGCGGCGCTGGTCTATGCCGCCGAGGCCAGCGCCTTGAAGGCTGCACAGCCGGCGCAACGGGCATACCTGGCGCGGTTCTCGGGAGATGAGGCGCTGGAACGCGCGGCCAATGTCGACGCCGAAATCGAATCGGCGACTGCTCAGGTGGTGGTTTCGGAGTTGATCCAGCGGGCCACCAGCCAGTTGTTCAATGCGCTGGGGGCGTCGGATGTGCGCCAGGGCAAGGCCCTGGATCGGCATTGGCGCAATGCGCGCACGGTGTCGTCGCATAACCCGGTGATCTACAAGGCACGGATTGTCGGCGATTGGGCGATCAACGGCACCGAGCCGCCGTATGTGTGGCAGATTGGGAATGGGCCTGCCACAAACTGATAAAAACACACCCCCTGTAGGAGCGAGCTTGCTCGCGATGAGGCCATGCCAGCCACCATAGGTGTGAATGACACACCGCCATCGCGAGCAAGCTCGCTCCTACAGGGAAGGCATACAGGTCGCTGCAATCTTTGGATACAGGTAGACTATCGGCCCTTCCCCGCAGCCCCTTGCTGTACACCCTGCCGAATTAAGCCGATTCCATGCCTTTCGAACTCAGCGTTGACCTCACTACCCTGGCCATCCTGGCCCTCGTCGCTTTCATTGCCGGTTTCATCGACGCCATCGCCGGTGGTGGTGGCCTGTTGACCACGCCGGCATTGCTCACCGCCGGCCTGCCGCCGCACCTGGTGCTGGGCACCAACAAACTCAGTTCGACCTTTGGCTCGGCCACCGCCAGTTTCACCTTCTATCGGCGCAAGCTGTTCCATCCACGCCAGTGGATGCACGCCATCATCGGCACCCTGGTCGGGGCGCTGTCCGGCGCCATCGTCGCGCACTACCTGCCCGCCGAGTGGCTGAACAAGATGCTGCCTGTGATCGTCTTCGCCTGCGGCATCTACCTGTTGTTCGGTGGCACGCCCAAGGCGCCGCTGGACGCTGATGCGCCGATCAAGAAGAAGTGGCAATCGACCCAGGGCTTCACCCTCGGTTTCTACGACGGCGTGGCCGGGCCTGGCACCGGCGCGTTCTGGACCGTCAGCAGCATGCTCATGTACCCCATCGACCTGGTGAAGGCCAGTGGCGTGGCGCGCAGCATGAACTTCGTCAGCAACATTGCGGCGCTGTCGGTGTTCGTGTTTTCCGGGCAGGTGGACTGGATCATCGGCCTGTGCATGGGCCTGTCGGTGATGGTCGGGGCGTTCTTTGGCGCCCGCTCGGCCATCAGCGGCGGCGCCAAGTTCATTCGCCCGGTGTTCATCACCGTGGTGCTGGGTCTGACCGTGCGCCTAGCCTGGCAGCACTGGTTCAGCGTGGCCTAAGCGGCGCGCCACATAGACGTCGATCAGGTAACGGGCAATCGAGCGTGACGCCGGCAACGGCGGCAGCTCGTGCACGTTGAACCACTGGGCGTCTTCGATCTCGTCTTCCTGACAGACGATCTCGCCCCCGGCGTACTCGGCGTGAAAGCCGAGCATCATCGAATGCGGGAACGGCCAGCACTGGCTGCCCATGTATTGGATGTTCTTCACCTCGATGCGCACCTCTTCGCGCACCTCGCGAATCAGGCAGTCCTCAGCCGATTCGCCAGGTTCGGCAAAGCCTGCCAGCGTGCTGTAGACCCCGGTGACGAACCGTGGTGAACGGGCCAGCAGGATTTCATCGCCGCGGGTGATCAGCACGATCATGCTCGGCGAAATGCGCGGGTAATAACGCAGGTCGCAGGGCGCGCAGTACATGGCCCGCTCCAGGGTGACCTGTTGCGTGGGCTGCCCGCAATTGCCGCAAAAGCGGTGTTCACGGGCCCAGGTGCCAATCTGCGCGGCATAACCGAGCACTTTGTAGATCACGTGGTCGCCGTCGAGCATGAACGCACGCAGGCCCTTCCAGTTACAACCGGGCACATCGGCGGCGCTGCGCAGCTCCAGCAGGTACACCGGCTCGCCGTCGAGGTGGCCGATGCCATGCTCGGAAATGACCGACAATTCCTGGCGTTTGAGCCAATCACGGGGAAACAAGGCGCCATTGTCGTCGAACAGGAAGCCTTCGGGGCTGCGCGCAACGGCCCAGCCGCCCGCTTGATCGGTGTCCAGTACTGCGGTGGTCCAGCGTGAAATCATTGTCAATCAATCCAGAAATTCGGGTTTCTGTTTGCTCATGTGGGCGGCCATGGCCACGCGCAGGTCATTGGATTGCAGCATGGCGGCGTTCCACGTGGCGACGTATTCGAGGCCGTCGTCGATGCGATGATCGCGCATGTAGCTGATCATCTCCTTGGTGCCGGTGATGGCGATCGGCGACTTGCTGGCGATCTCGCGGGCGATGCCCATGACCCCATCGAGCAGGCTGGCGGCATCGCTGTAGACACGATTGACCAGGCCGATGCTGCGCGCTTCCTCGGCGCCGAACGAGCGCCCCGTGTACGCCAGCTCACGTAGCATGCCGTCCCCGACGATCCGCGGCAAGCGTTGCAGGGTGCCGACGTCGGCCGCCATGCCGATGTCGATTTCCTTGATCGAGAACTGCGCGTCCTCGGCGGCGTAACGCATGTCACAGGCGGCGATCAGGTCGATGGCCCCGCCCAGGCAGTAGCCCTGAATGGCGGCGAGCACCGGCTTGCGGCAGTTGTCGACGGCATTGAACGAGGCCTGCAACGCGAGGATCTTGCGGCGCAGCAGGCGCGCATTGCGGCCCACGTCCTTGCCCAATTCGTTGGCGACATTGGCCAGCATCATCAGGTCGATGCCGGAAGAAAAGTGTTTACCGGCACCGCTGAGCACCACCACCCGCACTTCGTCGGTGTCATCGACCCACTGGAAGATCTCGATGATTTCGCTCCAGAACGCCGCATTCATCGAATTGATCTTCTCCGGACGATTGATTTGCACGTGGGCAATGTTATCGGCCAGTTCGACGGTGAACGCGCTGTATTGGGACATGGCAGTGATCCTTTTTTACCGGGCAAAAATGAGGCCCGAACTATAACAAGGCAGGCCCGGTGACCGTCAGGCAGCGGTTCGGCCAAAAGCGGGACCCGTGCGCACCACCGCGGTGCAGGCACAGCTTACGGCCTTGCACATTGATGTGACGACCCGGTGACTTTTCAGGGCCTTTTTAGCGAAAAAAGTGCACTTCGTCGGAACATTTTCCGCGCTCTGCGGAACGTTCGTACCGCTTCGGACCGATTGTCGAACAATTTTGCTATCCGCACTTCACCGCTCTAAGTTCTGGCCTAGACTCATTTTCGCGAAGCAAAACCGGTCGGTCACAAAGCGCAAAAATAATCGAAACTTTTGCCATTTGTGGCCGGTCATCTGACAGGTAGGTGCGTTGCGACTGGTGCATTCCTTGCAGCGTCCATCCCAGCCAATCTGCTTGAACGCATGGCCAGCACTTGCTTGCCGATGCGTCGCGCGTTTGCGCCTGGCCACAGGATTTGGCCACGAAATACCGTTTGCCAGATTAGGAACAGATCAACAACACGGGAGATTCAGATGATTAGTGCGGCATTAGATATTCAGGGAGAGCGTGCTCATCAGCCGGTCGGGGAATCGAGCACTGTCAGCACTCCGAGTGCCCAGTCGATCAGCGTACCGGCCAACCGGCCAATGACGCCGGTGGCTCATCAGAATCCCAACAGAAAGCGCGTGTTGTTCGTGACCTCGGAAATCGCCGACCTGGTCAAGACCGGCGGCCTGGGTGACGTATCGGCGGCACTGCCCCGGGCGATGGCACACCTGCACGACGTGCGCGTGTTGATCCCCGGTTATCCGCAAGTGCTGCACAGCGAAAACCCGATTCACATCATTGGTGAGCTCGGCGGGCATGCCGCCTTGCCACCGTGCAAGATCGGGCGCATGGACATGCCCGACGGCCTGGTCATCTATGTATTGATCTGCCCTGAACTCTACGAGCGCGAAGGTTCGCCCTACGGCGCCAACAACGGCCGCGACTGGCCGGACAACCACATCCGCTTCGCCCGCCTGGGCCTGGCCGCCGCCGATATCGCCGCCAACCTGGCGCAGATTCACTGGTGCCCGGACCTGGTCCACGCCCACGACTGGCCCGCCGGCCTGGCGCCGGCCTACATGCACTGGCGCGGGCAGCGCACACCGACCCTGTTCACCATTCACAACCTCGCCTATCAGGGCGTGACCAGCCTGGGCTGCTGCCCGGAGCTGGGCATACCCGCCCATGCCCTGCAACAGGAAGGCATGGAGTTCTACGGCAAGATGTCGTTCCTCAAGGCCGGCATGGCCTATTCGAGCCACATCACCACGGTCAGCGCCACCTATGCCCAGGAAATCACCACCCCGGCGTTCGGTTGCGGCCTGGATGGCTTCCTCGCGTCCAAGACCCAGCAAGGCCTGCTCAGCGGTATTCCCAATGGCATCGACGAGAGCTGGGACGCCGCCACCGATGCGCACCTGTTCCGCCCGTTCGCCATTGGCGACTGGGAAGGCAAGGCGGTCAACGCCGCCCACGTGCGTGAGCTGTTCGGCCTGGCGGACTCCGAAGGCCCGCTGTTTGCCGTGGTGTCACGCCTGGTCTACCAGAAAGGCCTGGACCTGACCGAAGCGGTGTCTGAGTACATTGTCAAATCCGGCGGGCAGATCGCGATCATCGGTCGCGGCGAGCCGGAAGAAGAACAGTCGATGCGCGAACTGGCCCTGCGTTTCCCCGGGCAGATCGGCGTGCGCATTGGCTTCAACGAAACCGATGCGCGGCGCATGTTCGCCGGCAGTGACTTCCTGCTGATGCCGTCGCGTTACGAGCCTTGCGGCCTGAGCCAGATGTACGCCCAGCGCTTCGGTTCGTTGCCGGTGGCGCGCAATACCGGCGGCCTGGCCGACACCATCGAAAACGGCGTGACCGGTTTCCTGTTCGACGAATCCACCGTGGAAAGCTACCAGGAAGCCCTGAGCCGGGCCTTCAAGGTGTTCGAGTTCCCCGGCCTGCTCAACGCCATGCGCTGCCGCGCGATGGCCGCGCCATTCAACTGGTGCAAAGCCGTCGAACCCTATGCCGAACTCTATGAACAACTGGTCGCCAAGGCCTTGGGGAAAGCGCACAAACAATAAGAGGTTTTCAACAATGCCGTTACGGACCCTCGAGACCTGGCCCCACGGCGCAATCATGCTGGACGCAGAGCACACGCGTTTTGCCTTGTGGGCGCCTGATGCGTTTTTTGTCAGTGTCGAACTGGAAAACGGACAATCCTTGCCGCTGCTGCCTCAGGCTGATGGCTGGTTCGTGATCAAGACCCGCTGCAAGGCGGGTACGCGTTACCGCTACAACATCGACGGTGAAATCGAAGTCCCCGACCCCGCCTCGCGGGCACAGGATGGCGATATCACCGGCCACAGCATCGTGGTCGACCCCCAAGCCTATGCCTGGCAGAACAGTCATTGGCTGGGGCGGCCGTGGAATGAGGCGGTCATCTACGAGTTGCACGTTGGCGCGCTGGGCGGTTTCGCGGCCGTCGAACAGCAACTGGCGCGCCTGGTGGAACTGGGCATCACCGCCATCGAGCTGATGCCGATCGCGCAATTTCCCGGTGAACGCAACTGGGGCTACGACGGGGTCCTGCCCTACGCGCCCCAGGCGTCCTATGGCACCCCCGAACAACTCAAACACCTGATCGACACCGCCCACGGCCACGGCCTGGCGGTGATCCTCGACGTGGTCTACAACCACTTCGGCCCCGACGGCAATTACCTGCATCGTTACGCCAAGGGCTTTTTCAACGAAGACAAGCACACCCCCTGGGGTGCGGCGATCGACTTTCGCCAGCGCGAAGTGCGGGACTTCTTCATCGACAACGCGCTGATGTGGCTGCTGGAATACCACTTCGACGGCCTGCGCTTCGACGCGGTACACGCCATCCAGAGCCCGGACTTTCTCCAGGAGCTGGCGCGCCGGGTGCGGGACCACGTCGACCCGGCGCGGCATGTGTGGCTTACCCTCGAGAACGAACACAACCAGGCGAGTCTGCTGGAGCAAGGCTACGACGCGCAGTGGAACGACGACGGCCATAACGCCCTGCACGTGCTGCTGACCGGTGAAACCGACGCCTATTACGCGGATTACGCCGACAACCCCACCGAGCAACTGGCCCTTTGTCTGAGCCAGGGTTTTGTCTTCCAGGGGCACATCAACCACCATGGCGAAGCTCGCGGTGAGCCCAGCGGACATTTGCCGCCCAACGCCTTCGTGCTGTTTTTGCAGAACCATGACCAGATCGGCAACCGCGCCTTTGGTGAACGCCTGCACCAGTTGGCTCACCCCGATGCCTTGAAAGCCGCCACGGCGCTGTTGCTGCTGTCGCCGATGATTCCGCTGCTGTTCATGGGTGACGAGTTCGCCGCCCCGGAGCCGTTCCTGTTCTTCACCAGCCACCACGGTGAGCTGGCCAAGCTGGTGCGTGAAGGACGGCGCAGCGAGTTTGCCGCGTTCAGTGCATTTGCCGACCCGCACAAGCGTGAGCAGATCCCCGACCCGAACGACCCGCAGACCTTTGAAGCTTCGCGGCCGGATTTGACAGCGGAGCAACAATCGCCGGTTTATCAGCTGTATCGACAATTGCTGCGCTTGCGCCACGAACACCTGGTCCAACACCTGCCCGGCACCCAGGCGCTGGGCGCGGACATCCTCGGCCCAGGTGCAGTCTCGGCACGCTGGCGGCTGGGCAATGGCCGTCAACTGCGAATCGACCTGAACCTCAGCGACCGGCCCGTAGTCCACTCCCCACAGGCCGACGCAGCGTTGTTGTTCGAACACCCGCCGCAATCCGCCGGCCTGCTGGAACGGGGCACCCTGGCCCCTTATAGCGCGCTCGTCAGCCTCACGGCTGCAGCCCCTTTGCAACCCCCGGATGGAGAGCGCCCATGAGCGATGCACAACTGGAAATACTGGCGACCCAGGCGGGCCTGGCGGTGGACTGGATCGACGCCAATGGCCGAGCGCAAAAAGTCGAGCCGGCGGTTTTACGCAACGTACTGATTGGCCTGGGTCACCCGGCCGCCACCACCCAGGAAATCGACGCCAGCCTGCTGGAATTGCAACAGGTGCAACTGACCCGGCACCTGCCGCCGCTGTTGACCGTCGACTTTGGCGCAGGCCTGGATCTGTCGCGCTACTTCGCGCCTGAAACCCCGTGCGAGGTTCACCTCGAAGACGGCGCCCGCCTCAACCTGAAACTCAACGGCGAGGCCGTATTGCCCGGGTTGATCCCGGTCGGTTACCAGCACGTCGACATCGACGGCCAGTCGTTTACCCTGGCCGTGGCACCGACCCGCTGCTACAGCGTCGGCGATGCCGTGGACAATCCGATCCCGCGTGCCTGGGGCCTGAGCGTGCAGTTGTATTCGCTGCGCCGGCCCGGCGACGGCGGATTCGGCGACACCCAGGCCCTGGAAGATCTGGTGCGGGTGGCCGGTGAACGCGGTGCCGAAGCGGTAGCGATCAGCCCGCTGCACGCGATGTTCAGCAGCGACACGCAACGCTACAGCCCCTACTCGCCCTCCAGCCGCCTTTTCCTCAACAGCCTGTACGCCGCCCCCGGAGCGATCCTCGGTGAACGTGCCCTGCGTACGGCCATCGACAGCACCGGACTGGCGGCCGACCTCAAGCATCTTGAAGCGCTGCCGCTGATCGACTGGCCCGTTGCCGCTGAAGTCAAACAGCGCGTGTTGCAGGCGTTATACGAAGGCTTCGTCCACGGCGAACACCCCCTGCACGCCGACTTCAGCAGTTATCGCCATGCCGCCGGCGAAGCCCTGGAAAATCACTGCCGCTTCGAAGCGATTCAGGAAATCCGTGCAGCCAAGGGCGAATCGCTGGACTGGCGCGAGTGGCCCGAACAATGGCGCGACCCGCGCAGCGCCGCATTGGCGGCCTTCGCCGAAGAGAACGCCGGGCGCATCGGTTACTTTGCCTTCTGCCAATGGCTGATCACCCGCTGCCTGGAACGTGCGCAAGCGGCGGCCCGCAGCGCCGGCATGAGCATCGGCCTGATCGCCGACCTTGCGGTCGGGGCCGACGGCGGTGGCAGCCAGGCCTGGAGCCGCCAGGATGAATTGCTCGCGTCACTGACCGTGGGTGCGCCGCCGGATATTCTCAATCGCCAGGGTCAGGGCTGGGGCATTTCCGCGTTTTCCCCCGAAGGCCTGGTGCGCAATGGCTTTCGCGCGTTCATTGAAATGCTGCGGGCCAACTTCGCCCACGCCGGCGGCCTGCGCATTGATCACGTCATGGGCCTGCAACGACTGTGGGTGATTCCCAATGGCTCGCCGCCCGCTGACGGGGCCTACCTTTATTACCCCATCGACGACCTGTTGCGCCTGTTGGCGCTCGAATCCCATCGCCATCAGGCCATCGTCCTCGGTGAAGACCTGGGCACAGTGCCCGACGGCCTGCGGGAAAAACTCATAGCCCGCTCGATCCTCGGCATGCGCGTGATGCTGTTCGAGCAGGACAACGCACACTTCAAGCCGATACTCGACTGGCCCGACAGCGCCCTCGCCACCACCAGCACCCATGACCTGCCCACGCTCAATGGCTGGTGGCATGGTCGCGACATCGACTGGAACTCCAGGCTTGGCCTGGTCGATGGCCAGGGTGAAATCGACTGGCGCCAGCACCGCGAACGTGAACGCGAGGGGCTGCGCCGGGTGCTCAGCGAAGACCCGCAGAACTTTCGCGAGGAACACAACGAAACCGACCAGGTGCTCGACGCGGCCATTCGCTTTCTCGGCCACACCCGTGCGCCGCTGGTGTTGCTGCCGCTGGAGGATGCCCTGGGCATTGAGCAGCAGGCCAACCTGCCAGGCACGGTGCACACTCACCCGAACTGGTCGCGCCGCCTGCCCGGCGACAGCGAAACCCTGCTCGACGGCGACGACGCCGCCCGACGCCTGGAGTTGCTGGCCTGTGCGCGCCTTCAGGCTGCCGAGCGTGACCGATGAGTGCGCCTCGCGCCACGCTGCGCCTGCAATTTCATAAGGGCTTTACCCTCGATCAGGCGGTGCCGCTGGTGCCCTACTTCGCCCGCCTGGGCATCAGCCATGTCTACGCCTCACCCTTGCTCAGCGCCCGCGCCGGTTCCATGCACGGCTACGACGTGGTCGACCCCACCCGGGTCAACCCGGAACTGGGCGGCGAAGCGGCACTGCGGCGGCTGGTCGATGCCCTGCGCGCCCACGATATGGGGCTGATCCTCGACATCGTCTCCAACCACATGGCCGTCGGTGGCGGCGACAACCCCTGGTGGCTGGACCTGCTGGCCTGGGGCCGGTTGAGCCCTTACGGCGAGTTCTTCGACATCCAGTGGCATTCCCCCGACCCGCTGATGGAAGGCCAGTTGCTGCTGCCGTTCCTGGGCAGCGATTACGGCGTTGCCTTGCAGGACGGCACCCTGCCCTTGCATTTCGATGCGCAGCGCGGTGCCTTTCATGTCGAGCACTACGACCACCATTTCCCGATCTGCCCGATGCACTACGGTGAATTGCTGCGCGCTGACCACGAGCAGCTCAAGGCATTGGCCGACCGCTTCAGCACCTTGAGCTACCAGACCGACGCCCACAGCCTGGCGAGACCGCTGCAAGAGGAACTGCGCGAGCTGGCCCGCGACCCGGCGGTGTTGCAAACCATCGAGCGCAACCTCAAGAGCTACGACTCTCAGACCGCGGACGGTTTCCAGCGTCTGCACCAGTTGCTGGAGCAGCAGAGCTACCGACTGGCCAGTTGGCGCACGGCGGCAGACGACATCAACTGGCGGCGCTTTTTCGATATCAACGAACTGGGCGGCCTGCGCGTCGAACGCCCCGCGGTGTTCGAGGCGACCCACGCGAAAATTTTCGAGCTGATCGCCCAGGGCCTGATCGACGGGTTGCGCATCGACCACATCGACGGCCTGGCCGACCCTCGCGGTTACTGCCGCAAGTTGCGCCGTCGGGTCGACAGCCTGTCGCCGCAGCGGCACTTGCCGATCTACGTCGAGAAGATTCTCGGTGAAGGTGAAACCCTGCACCGCGACTGGTCGGTGGACGGTACCACCGGCTATGAATTCATGAACCAGTTGTCGTTGCTGCAACACGACCCTGCCGGCGCCGACACGCTTGGCCAGTTGTGGCAGCGCGTCAGCGAGCGGCCCGCGGACTTTGCCCAGGAAGCGCAACTGGCACGCCAGCAGATCCTCAACGGCTCGCTGGCCGGTGATTTCGAGAGTGTCGCCCAGGCTCTGTTGCAGGTGGCCCGCGACGACCTGATGACCCGCGACCTGACTCTTGGCGCGATCCGCCGGGCGTTGCAGGAACTGATCGTGCACTTCCCGGTGTACCGCACCTACATCAGCCCCTGTGGTCGCTCGGCGCAGGACGAAGTATTTTTCCAGCAGGCCATGGACGGCGCCCGACAAACCCTCGGCGAAGCCGACTGGCCGGTGCTCGATTGCCTGGCCCGCTGGCTCGGCGGCGAGACCTGGCGCCAGCGGCCAAGGGGGCGTTCGCGCAAGATCCTGCGGCATGCCTGCGTGCGTTTCCAGCAACTGACCTCGCCAGCGGCGGCCAAGGCCGTGGAAGACACCGCGTTCTACCGCTCGGCGGTGCTGTTGTCGCGCAACGACGTGGGATTCAGCACCGAACAGTTCAGCGCTCCGCCCGCCGACTTCCATGCCGAGTGCCTCAATCGTCTGCAAACTTTTCCGCACAACCTGCTGGCCACCGCCACCCATGACCACAAACGCGGCGAGGACAGCCGCGTCCGGCTGGCGGTGTTGAGCGAGCGCAGCGCCTGGTTCGCCGAGCAAGTGCCGCTGTGGCAAACCCTGGCCCGACCGTTGCGCGAAGACGACCACATGCCCTCGGCCGGCGATGAGCTGATTCTGTATCAGGCCCTGCTCGGCAGCTGGCCATTGGATCTGCACAGCGACGACAGCGCCGCCCTGAAGGACTACACCCAACGGGTGTGGCAGTGGCAGCAGAAAGCCTTGCGCGAGGCCAAACTGCAAAGCAGCTGGAGCGCGCCCAATGACGCCTACGAACAGGCCAGCCGGCAGTTTCTCGAACGGTTGCTGCAAAGCACCGAGGGCGAATGGTTGCGCAGCGCCCTGGAAAAAGCCGCGATGGCCATCGCCGTGCCTGGCGCCCTCAACGGCCTGGCGCAAACTTTGCTGCGCATGACCGTGCCGGGCATACCTGATCTTTACCAGGGCAACGAGTATTGGGACTTCTCGCTGGTCGATCCGGATAACCGGCGCCCGGTGGATTACGCCAGCCGCCAGCAGGCCATCGCCAGCGATCTCGAGCCGCAGGCGCTGCTGGCCAACTGGCGGGACGGGCGCATCAAGCAAGCCTTGATTGCCCGCACATTACGCCTGCGCGCCGAGCATGCCGAGCTGTTCAGTCGTGGCAGCTACGAGGCGCTGGAAGTGGTCGGCAGTGAGGCCCATCGGGTGCTGGCGTTTGCCCGTACCCATGGGCAACAACGGGCCATCGTGATCGTGCCGATTCGCTGCGCCGGGCTGCTGAAAAACAGTGCCGAACCCCACGTTGACGCGCCCCGTTGGGGCGATACGCGGGTGCAATTACCGTTCACCTCCCCTGAAGAAAATCTGAAGGGACTTTTTGCAAGCGTCGCAGTCACAAAAAACAGGGAACTGACGATTGGCGCTGCGCTGGGAGACTTCCCGGTCAATCTCTTTATCCAATCCTTGAGTTCGGTTCAGGAGCATGGCGATGAGTACAGACGATAAACGCATTCGCGAATTTGCCTATCAGATCTGGGAGTCGGAGGGCAAACCGGAAGGCCATGAGGCCCGCCACTGGGAAATGGCGCGCAAACTGGCTGAAGCCGAAGCCCTCGCCCCGAAAAAATCGCCCAAGGCCAGCGGCAGCAAAACGCCCGCCACCAAGACGGCCACCGCCAAGGTCGCGAACGGCAAGGCGGGCGAGCCGAAGGCCAAAGCCAAGGCCAAGCCGGCCGCGGCGGCGAAGGTCGTGCCGCCTGGGGAAAAGTCCGCCGAAAAGAAACCCCGCGCAGCACGTAAACCGCCGGCGGTCTGACGTTTAACCCGTGAACCGAGCGTGGCGAGTGATCTCGCCACGGTGGACGAATTCGTCCCGAAAAAAACCAACTCAACTCTATACCTGTAGGAGCGAGCTTGCTCGCGATGGAGTCACAGGCACCGCAGGGTGTCAGGTATCCAGCGTCATCGTTGGCGACCATCGCGAGCAAGCTCGCTCCTACAGGGATGGCAACATCGCCCTTGCAGGAGCCCCTATGAGCAGTGCAAAAAAATCCGCGCCAGAACCGCTCGCCGAGCCAACGCGCATTCGGGAGGGCCTGCCCTTCCCGCTGGGCGCCACCTGGGATGGGCTGGGGGTCAATTTTGCGTTGTTTTCCGCCAACGCCACCAAGGTCGAGCTGTGCATCTTCGATGACAGCGGCGAGGTGGAACTGGAGCGCATCGAGCTGCCGGAATACACCGACGAGATCTACCACGGCTACCTGCCCGACGCCCATCCGGGGCTGATCTACGGCTACCGCGTCTACGGCCCGTACGACCCGGCCAATGGTCATCGCTTCAACCACAACAAACTGCTGATCGACCCCTACGCCAAGCAACTGGTCGGCCAGTTGAAATGGTCCGAGGCGCTGTTCGGCTACACCATCGGCCACCCCGACGCCGACCTCAGCTTCGACGAACGCGACAGCGCGCCGTTCGTGCCCAAGTGCAAGGTCATCGACCCGGCGCACACCTGGGGCCACGACCATCGGGTCAGCGTGCCGTGGGACAAGACCATCATCTACGAGACCCACGTGCGCGGCATCAGCATGCGTCACCCCTCGGTACCGGACAACGTACGCGGCACCTTCGCCGGCCTGATGGTCGACGACGTGCTGGAGCACATCCGCAAGCTCGGCGTGTCGTCCGTCGAGCTGCTGCCGATCCACGCCTTCGTCAATGACCAGCACCTGTTGCACAAGGGCATGACCAACTACTGGGGCTACAACAGCATCGCCTTCTTCGCCCCCGACCCGCGCTACCTGGCCAGCGGCAAGATCGCCGAGTTCAAGGAAATGGTCGCGCACCTGCACGAAGCCAACCTGGAAGTGATCCTCGACGTGGTCTACAACCACACCGCCGAGGGCAACGAACAGGGGCCGACCCTGTCCATGCGCGGCATCGACAACGCCTCGTATTACCGCCTGATGCCTGACGACAAGCGCTTCTACATCAACGATTCCGGCACCGGCAACACCCTGGACCTGAGCCACCCGTGCGTGTTGCAGATGGTCACCGACTCGCTGCGCTACTGGGCGTCGGAGATGCACGTCGATGGTTTCCGCTTTGACCTGGCGACCATCCTCGGCCGTTATCACGACGGTTTCGACGAACGCCACAGCTTCCTCGTCGCCTGCCGCCAGGACCCGGTGCTGCGCCAGGTGAAGATGATCGCCGAGCCCTGGGACTGCGGCCCCGGCGGCTATCAGGTCGGTGGTTTCCCGCCCGGCTGGGTCGAATGGAACGACAAATTCCGCGACACCGTGCGCTCGTTCTGGAAAGGCGACGACGGCCAACTGGCCGATTTCGCCAGCCGCATGACCGCCTCCGGCGAGATGTTCAACCAGCGTGGCCGTCGCCCCTATTCGTCGGTGAACTTCATCACCGCCCACGACGGTTTCACCCTCAACGACCTGGTCTCGTACAACGACAAGCACAACGAAGCCAACGACGAAAACAACCAGGACGGCAGCAACAACAACCTGTCCTGGAACCACGGTGTCGAAGGCCCGACCGACGACCCCGAGATCAATGCGCTGCGTCATCGGCAGATGCGCAACTTCTTTGCCACGCTGCTGCTGGCCCAGGGCACGCCGATGCTGGTGGCCGGCGACGAGTTCGCCCGCACCCAGGACGGCAATAACAATGCCTACTGCCAAGACAGCGAAATCGGCTGGGTCAACTGGGATCTCAGCACCGATGGCAAGGCCTTGCTCAAGTTCGTCAAGCGCCTGATCAAGTTGCGCCTTTCCTACCCGATCCTGCGTCGCGGGCGCTTTCTTGTCGGCAGTTACAACGAGGACATCGGCGTCAAGGACGTCACCTGGCTGGCGCCGGATGGCAACGAGATGAGCACCGAACAATGGCAGGAATCCCACGGTCGTTGCCTGGGCATGCTGCTCGACGGTCGCGCCCAGGAAACCGGCATTCGTCGCAAAGGCGCGGATGCGACGCTGCTGTTGGTGGTCAACGCCCACCACGACATCGTCAATTTCACTCTGCCGGAGGTGCCGGAGGGCATCGACTGGACCTGTCTGGTCGATACCAACCAGCCTTCCATCCGTGGCCAGGAGCGCTTCGAGTTCGGCCACCAGTATTCGGTGACCGGCCGTTCGCTGCTGTTGTTCGAATTGCAGCGTGAGGAAGAGGAATGAGATGGAGCTTCAGGCGTTTCTTCAGCGACAGCCGACGCACTACCCCGACACCGAGGCGCTAGGCCGTGGCTTGCGTGCCCTGGTCGAGGCCGGTCTGGATCAGTTGCCGCTGCCGGGCCGTGGACAAACGCTGGAGCGTTTCCAGTGCCTGACCGTCGTCGGCGGGCATGATTTGGGGTTGTGCAAGCTGTACGAAGGCCATACCGACGCCCTGGCGATCATCCGGCAACTGGGTGGCCCGACGCCCTCATCCGGCACCTGGGGCATGTGGGCCGCCGAACCGCCGCATGCCCGGGTTCGGGTCAGCCGGGAAAATGGCCGTGTCAGGTTGTTCGGGCGCAAGGCCTGGTGTTCCGGCGCCGCAGTGCTGAGCCATGCCCTGCTGACCGCATGGGACGAACAGAATTGTCAGCAACTGGTTGCGGTGGCGCTGGATCAACCCGGCGTTACCGTCACGGACCAGGGCTGGCAAGCGGTCGGCATGGGCACCACCGGCAGCGTTGAAGTGCAGTTCGACGGCGCCGAGGGACAGGCCGTCGGCAACCCCGGGGACTACCTCCAGCGCCCCGGATTCTGGCAAGGCGGCATCGGTATTGCCGCCTGCTGGTACGGCGCCGCGCAAAGCCTCGCCGAGCGCTTGCGCCAGCATTGCGCGCAACGCGAAGAACCCCACGCCCTCGCCCACCTCGGTGCGGTGGACCGTGAGCTGCATGGCGCGGCCAGCGTGCTGCGCGCCAGTGCCGCCAGCATCGACGCCGCGCCGCAGGCCAACGCCGAACGACTGGCGCGCCGGGCCCGAGCGGTGGTTGAAGACGCCGCCGAACAGGTGCTCCGACATGTCGGTCGCGCCCTCGGCGCCGGCCCCTATTGCAAGGACCCGCAGTTCGCGCAGCTGAGCGCCGACCTGCCGGTGTTCCTGCGCCAGAGCCACGCGGAACGAGACCTGGCCGCCCTTGGCCAGCATGCCATCAAGGACACATGGACGTTATGAAAACCAATCCCATCGTCGGTCAGGGCACGTCCCTGCATCAATGGCAGAACTCCAGCCATCTGGCGCAATTGCCGGCGATCGACATTCTCGACCTGGTGCCCGCAGGGAAACGCGCCGTGATCGTCGCCCCGCATCCGGATGATGAAGTGCTGGGTTGCGGCGGCTTCATGCAACTGCTGGCGGCGGCCGATCGGCCCTTGCAATTGATCTCGGTGACCGATGGCAGCGCCAGCCACCCCGGCTCCCGGCGCTGGCCGGTAGAGCGACTGAGTGTGGTGCGCCCGCAGGAATCGGCCGAGGCACTGCGCCGGCTCGGCTTGCCGCTGTACAGCCTGAAATGGTTGCGCGGAGGTTTCACCGACAGTCGCGTCGCCGCCCAGGAAGCGCAACTGGCCGACTTCATCGAACGTTACCTGCACGCCGACGACGTGGTGTTCACCACCTGGCGCGAAGACGGCCATTGCGACCATGAAGCGGTCGGCCGCGCCACCGTCGTGGCGGCACAACGGGTGGGCGCGACGGTGCATGAACTGCCCGTCTGGACCTGGCACTGGGCGACGCCCGAGGACCGCCTGGTGCCGTGGCAGCGGGCGCGCAAAATCCCCCTGAGCCCAGCCGTGGTCGCACGCAAGCGTCACGCGATTCACGCGTTCGCCGGCCAGCTGGAAGGTGACCCGCAGATCGGCTTGCCGCCGGTGTTGGCTCCCTATGTGATCGACCGGCTGCTGCAACCGTTCGAGGTGGTGTTCGTATGAGCGTTGAAGATCGCTATTTCGAGGGTTTGTTCGCGGGCAGCGACGATCCCTGGGCATTCCGCCAGCGCTGGTATGAACAACGCAAGCGGGCGATCACCCTGGCGTCCCTGCCCCGGCGCCGTTATCGCGCGATCTTCGAGCCGGGCTGCGCCAACGCTGAACTGAGTGCCGCACTGGCCGAATGCTGTGACCGCCTGCTGTGCTGCGACACCGCAAGCGCCGCCGTGGCGCTGGCCCGCACCCGCCTGAGCCTGTTCGATCATGCCGAGGTCCGGCATGGGCGCCTGCCTGGCGACTGGCCGGACGAATCCTTCGACCTGATCGTGCTCAGCGAAATCGGTTACTACCTGGACGCCGATGACCTGCAACAGGTAATCCGGCGTGCCGCGCAATCGCTCACGGCCGATGGCCAATTGCTGGCCTGCCATTGGCGCCCGACCATTGATGGCTGCCCGCTGAACGCACGCCAGGTGCATGACCTGCTGCACGAGCATTTGCAACTGCCGCGCCTGGTGCTGCATCAGGAAGCCGATTTCATCCTTGAACTGTGGAGTCGTGAACCGCGCTCCGTGGCGGCGCTGGAGGGGTTGCGATGATCGGCATCCTGATCCCGGCACACAACGAAGAGGATTTGCTCGAAGACTGCTTGCGCGCGGCCCTTCGCGCCGCGCAACACGAAGCGCTTGGTGGTGAAGCGGTCGAGGTGCTGGTGGTGCTCGACAGTTGCACCGATCGCTCGTCGGCCATTGTCGGCAGCTACCCGGTGCACGGCCTGGAAATCCAGGCGCGCAATGTCGGCCAGGCCCGAGCGCTCGGCGCGCATTTCCTGCTGGATCGCGGCGTGCGCTGGATCTCCTGCACCGATGCCGACAGTCGTGTCGCCCAGGACTGGCTGGTTGCCCAACTGGCCCTGGATGCCGACGCGGTGTGCGGTACGGTCACCGTGGCGCAGTGGGATGCCGCGTTCAGTGAATCAGCGCAAATTCGCTATCACCAGCATTACCAGTACCGCGAGGGCCACCGGCATATCCACGGCGCGAACCTGGGCGTCAGCGCCGAGGCCTACCGGCGCGCCGGCGGTTTCGAGCCGCTGGCGTGCGATGAAGACGTGCAACTGGTGCGGCAACTGGAGCGCTGCGGCGCGACAATCGCCTGGAGCCAGCGCCCCCAGGTGCTGACCAGTGCACGCCTGGACAGCCGGGCCAGGGGCGGCTTTGGCGACTACCTGCGCGACTTGTCGCAGGTCGGATAAATACAGATCGGCACGAACAAGCACGCGACGAATAGCCTGACTTGAGCAATACTCTTGCACGCTGCAATCCAAGGTATGGAGCGCGGCACATTGCTATCAACCAGAACAAGGACGTAGCCTGATGAAACCTGTATCGCTCATCGACAGTGGTCTGTCAGCCCAGATCTGGAACAGTGCACCTCAACTGGATAACGTTCCGGTCATCAATACCCAGACCCTCGTCCCGCCCGGCGCCCGCGCCGTGGTGATCGCCCCGCACCCTGGCGACGAAGTCGTGACCTGTGGCGGCCTCCTGCAATTGCTCAGCACCCTGGGCCACCCCTTGCAACTGATCTCGATCACCGACGGCAGCGCCAGCCATCCGGGCTCGCAACAATGGTCGGAAAAACGCCTGAGCGTGTTCCGCCCCCAGGAAAGCGTCGAGGCCCTGCGCCGCCTCGGTCTGCCCATGCACAGCCTGAAATGGCTGCGGGGTGGTTTCACCGACAACGCGCTGGGCGAACGCGAACGCCCGATGAGTGAGTTCATCGCGCGCTACCTGCGCCCCGGTGACGTGGTGTTCAGCACCTGGCGCGAGGACGGCAACATCGACCATGAAGCCGTCGGCCGCGCCGCCGCCCATGCGGCAGCCCTGGTCGGTGCGGCATTCAACGAGGTGCCGGTCTGGGCCTGGCACTGGCCAACGCGCGACAGCGGCCTGTTCCCCTGGCACCGGGCGCGCAAGCTGCGGCTCGACACCTGGACGGTGGCGCGCAAGAGCCACGCCACCCACGCCTATGCCAGCCAGCTCGATGGCGAGCCCGCGGTGGGTCTGCCGCCGTTGCTGCCGCCGGTGTTGCTGGAGCGGATGCGCTTGCCCTATGAAATCGTTTTTGTCTGAGGTGCCGGACTGAACTGCCCGCCGTCGCATCAGTCGCATACATAGGCAACCCTGATTCAGAGGAGTGAACGTGACCAGTGATTCCAAGCGGCAGGCCGCCCACTCGATGCCTTTGGACACGCCACCGGTGGTTCATCGGCTCAGAGTGCTGACGGTCAACACCCACAAGGGGTTCACCGCGTTCAACCGGCGCTTCATCCTGCCCGAACTGCGCGAGGCGGTGCGCAGCACCTCGGCAGACCTGGTCTTCCTGCAGGAAGTGGTCGGTGAGCACGAGCGTCATTCCTCGCGGCTCAACAATTGGCCACAAACCTCGCAATACGAATTTCTCGCCGACAGCATGTGGAGCGACTACGCCTATGGGCGCAATGCGGTCTACCCCAACGGTCACCACGGCAATGCACTGCTGTCCAAATACCCGATCCGTGAATACCGCAACCTTGACGTGTCCATCACCGGCCCCGAGCGCCGCGGGCTGCTGCATTGCATTCTCGATGTGCCGGGGCACACCGAGGTCCACGCCATCTGCGTGCACTTGAGCCTGCTGGAAAGCCACCGTCAGTTGCAGCTGGAACTGCTCTGCCAACTGCTCGAATCGCTGCCCGACGATGCGCCGGTCATCATCGCCGGCGACTTCAACGACTGGCAGCTACAGGGCAACGCGACCCTCGCCCGCCGCGACTACCTGCACGAAGCATTCGAACGTCACCATGGACGCCCGGCGAAGACCTATCCAGCGCGTTTTCCGTTGCTGCGCCTGGATCGCGTGTATCTGCGCAATGCCAGCAGCCACGAGCCAAAAATCCTCGGCAGCAAGCCGTGGACGCACTTATCCGATCACTTGCCGCTGGCGGTTGAAGTGCATTTGTAACAACGCCAGCCCGGTAAAAAAATCGCCCAACCTGTTATTTATGACAGTAGCCGACGCGCGAATCTGTTGTTACGGTTGGCCTGTCTGTATCTGCGGCTGATACGGACGGGATCGTAGCGCAAGTATTGCCAGGGTTTTCAGCAGGGAGCTGCATTTGTCGTCAATCCGCGCTGCCATGGGCGCCTGAAACGACGTCACCGCCCGAGGGGTGACCGGATCAGGCGCAATACGATGCGTGGAGACGAAGATGACCCATTCGACGCTGCGGCCTGCGCGCCGCTATCCTGCCTGCGCCCTCACTTTCCTGCTGTGTATCGGCGGTTCCCAGACCGCAGCGGCTGCCTGCACCCTAGTGCCCACGGCCGGCAACGACAGCTTCACCTGCGACAGCGCCAGCAGCGGTTCGCTGACCGACACCCAGGGCAACAACACCCTGACCTTCCCCGCCAACGGCACCGGTTCGATCAATGGCAACGTGACCTTCGGCGCAGGTGCCGACACGGTGATCATGAATTCGGGTTTCATCAGCGGCTTTCTCAATGTCGGTGACGGCACCAACACCGTCACCATCGCCGGCGGCACAGTGACCGGAACGGTCATCCAGGGCAGTGGCGTGGACAGTTTCATCATGAACGGCGGGACGATCGGCGCTTTATCGCAAGGCGACAGCCACGACAAATTCCTGATGACCGCCGGCACCATCATTGGCGCCTTCGAGGATGGCGACGAGGCGAAAATGACCGGCGGCGCCATCGGCCGGGTCGACATGAAACTCGACGACAATATTTTCGAGCTGCTGGGCGGCACCATCCTCGGCAACCTGGTCACCGGTTTCGGCCGGGACACCATCATCGTTGCCGGCGGCAGGATCGGCGGTAACCTCAGCGTCAGCGGTGGCAACGACATCATCACCGTCACCGGCGGTGAGATCGTTGGCGAAGTGCGCGCCAGTATCGGCGATGACATCCTGACCTGGAACGGTGGCGGCATCATCCGCTCAGCCATCCTGATGGACCTGGGCAACGACCGCGTCACCCTGCGCAACCTCACCGACAGCATCCTGGCCATTACACCGAACGTCGATGGCGGTGCCGGCAACGACCGCCTGACGTTCGACCAGACCACCTCCTCCGGCGCCGGCCGTTACACCAACTGGGAAACCGTCAACCTGACCAATACCTCGCGTTTCGACCTGCAGAATGACGTGTTCCGCCTGGGAGACAGCAACATCGGCACCGGTGTTTTCAACGTCGACGGCAGCAGCACGCTGACCTCCGTCCAGGGTGGCATCTCACCGCTCAACGCCGCGCTGCTGGCCACCCTCAACAACAGCGGGACCATTGACCTGGCCAGTGGCAACAGCCGCACCGACGACAGCCTCACCGTTCTGGGCAACTACGCGGGCAGCGGCGGCAAGTTGTTGCTGCAAAGCGCGCTGGGTGACGACGCCTCCCCCAGCGACAAACTGGTCGTGAACAACGGCACCCTGACCGGCAACACGCTGATTACCGTCAGCAACGAAGGTGGCGCGGGCGCCCTGACCCAGCAGAACGGCATTCAGGTCGTGCAGGCCCTGGGCAGCGCCGTCAGCGAAAACGGCGCGTTCGCCCTCCAGGCCCCGGTCTCGGCCGGTGCCTACAGCTACAACCTGTACAAGGGCGGCATCACGCCAGGCAGCGAAAACAGTTGGTACCTGCGCTCGTCGGTGGTCGCGCCGCCCGTCGTCGCCGTGCCTGACGCGGACCCGAGCCTGCCGCCGACCCTCGAACCGGTGGTGCCGATCCCGGTGGTGGCCGCGGTGGCAGGCGTGGTTCCGGAGTTGCCAGCGGTGCAACCGGGTGCCGCGCCGATCCCCACGTTCAGGCCGGAAGTCCCGGTCTGGTCGGCCATGCCGCCCGTTGCCGCACAAATGACCCTGAATGCCCTCGGCACGTTCCACGATCGCCAGGGCAAGCAACAACTGCTAAAGGGCAGCGACTCCCTGAGTGCCGGCTGGGGACGGGTGTATGGCAAAAACTTCGACCAGACCTGGGCCGGCACCGTCAACCCGAAGGTGGATGGATCGCTGTACGGCTTCCAGGTCGGCACCGTGCTGCACAGCTCGCAATGGGACAGCGGCCAGATCCAGCAAACCGGTTTCTTCGTCGGCCACAGCCGCCTTCGCGGTGACGTCGACGGTTTCAACGGCGGCTTTGAGGGCAAACACGCCGGCAAGGTCGACCTGCGGGGCGACAGCGTCGGGCTGTCCTGGACACTCACCGACACCCAGGGCGCCTACCTGGACACCGTGGCCATGTACACCCGCCTTGACGGTGACAACGAGTCGGATCGCGGCTTGAAAATCGACAATGACGGCCATGTCGCGACACTGTCGGCGGAAGTCGGCTACCCCATTGCCCTGGGCGCAAACTGGCAGGCGGAACCCCAGGCGCAAGTGATCTACCAGAAAGTCGACCTCGACAGCCAGGACGATGGCATCTCGCGGGTATCGTTCGACTCCGACAGCGCCTGGACCGGCCGCATCGGCGGGCGGCTCAAGGGGCGTTATCAGGTCATGGGCAAGCCTGTGGAGCCGTATGTGCGGGCGAATGTCTGGCACACCGCTTCGGCGGAGGATACGGTGACCTTTGCCGGCACCGACAAGATCACCACCGAACAACGATCATCATCCCTCGACCTGGGCATCGGTGTGGTGCTGAGCCTGTCGCCCGACATCGCCGTATATGCCAGCACCGACTACAGCAGCAATATTGACAGCAATCAGCTGCGCGGAACCCAGGCGAATCTCGGCGTGAGAGTGAGTTGGTAAGCCGATAGGAGGCTATGCAAACCCCTCTAATCCGCGGGTGGCGAGACGTTTTTGCGTACAAACAAGAACTTATAGTCGCGTTCGAAATCAGTGAGTTGCAATCGCTAAAATATGCATACCACTTATCGGCCATTTTCTTGACGCAGTCTTGCCATTCTTCTTAGCTTCACGTTACTACCCCCGAAGTACCTCAGGGGGCACCCCACCAGACACCCGTAACAACGGGCGGCCAGCGGCTTGCCCCACTCCATTCGGTCGCCCCTCTTTCGGGGTAGGAGAGACGCCACAGCGAGATACCGCATGCGATTGCAAGGTAGACCTCCATGAAAACCTCATTCACCCAACAAGAGATAAAAGTCACTTTCTGCACAGTTTCGAGCTCACTCCTGCTGTGTTCATCCATGGAAGTACAGGCCTCGCCTGCCGAGGAAGAAACCGCCCCCTGGTATGACCAGCAGGTTCCTGTGCTCAGTTTGCCCGCCCTTGCCACGAGTTACCCGGGCCGCTTCAGCGCCGCGTCCGATATACGAAGTTCACGCCTGACCACTCAAGAGGCCGCGCCCTCGGCCTGGGATCAACTCTATGGCCAGGCCGCACGCCAGGCCCAGACCGATTATGAATCCCAGGGCAGTGGCCTCGTCGGCGCCAATCAGTACAAAGGCCCGGCGATCCTCACCCTGCAAAGCGGCAGTGGCCACGTCCAGCAAGTCGGTTTGATCGGCGGCACCAGCCAGATCCAGGCCAACGGCAACGGCCCGCTGACCAATCGCGCGCTCTCCGATCCCAATGCCGACACCCTCAATCTGCAGGGCCAGAGCCTTGGCGCCTACTGGAGCCTGACCGGTCCACAGGGCTGGCACGTGGACTTGACGGCCAGCGGCGGACGGGTAAATGGCTTCAGTCGCAACCAACAAGGCGCCCGGCAAGCGACGGAAGGCAGTGCAGTGACACTCTCGGTTGAAGGTGGTTTTCCCATTGGCCTGACCGAAAACTGGGTGGTTGAACCGCAAGCCCAGTTGATCAACCAACGCATTACCCTGGACACGCCCTACGCCGGTTCCGGCAATGCGTCGTCCAGCGATCTCACCTCGTGGAGCGGCCGGGTCGGTGCCCGATTGAAAGGTAGCTACGACATCAACGGCCTCGGGTTCGAACCCTATGTGCGAACCAACTTGTGGCACACCGTGTACACCGGCAACACCGTGAGCCTGGATCAGGTCGACAAGATCAGCAGCAGTCGCAAGTCCTCCACCGTGGAAGTCGGACTGGGCCTGGTGGCCAGGGTCACCCCCGCCGTCAGCCTGTACGTCAGCGCCGACTACAGCAGTGACGTCGATGACAACGACCTGAACGGCCTGATCGGCAGCCTGGGTGTGCGCATGCGTTGGTGAAATACTTGCGCGAACTGTTATTTCTAACAGTAGGCAGCCTGGTGAGCGTCATGCATTGTGAGCGGCAAGTCCGTTTGATTGAGGCTTGCACTGATGACGCTCGGCATCCCCTCATGCGCGCATTTCGGCACACCGACGCTTCAGGTGGCGGATGCGCGCGGGTTGCCGGTCCGGGTGGTGCAGTTTCATCGACGTGATGCGGCGGACCCGGTCGATACGCGGGTGACGCAGCAACGTTATGACGCGGCCGGACGTTTGGTCGCCAGCCGGGATCCTTATCTGTTCGGGTTGGCACAGGCGGATGCTGCAACGCCGTACAACCTTCTGCAAGTGCCGAGTTTGTCCGGTGTTACGCTGTTGACGGTGAGTGTGGATGCAGGGTGGCGCGTTGGTCTGCGGGGTCAGGCCGGGCAAAATCTTGAAGCCTGGGATGGTCGTGGCAGCGATAGACGGGCGGAGTTTGATGAGTTGCTGCGGCCGGTCATGTTGCGCGAAGGAGGCGTCGGGGTAACTGAACACGTACTCGAGCGCTTCACCTATGCCGATGCCGGCCCGGAAGCCGCCGCGCATAACCTGTGCGGACAGTTGGTTCGTCATGATGATCCGGCTGGAACCGTACTTGTTCAGGAAGCCGGTCTGTCCGGACTACTGCTAAAGCACACGCGCCAGTTTCTGACTGGCACCGAACCGCCCGATTGGCCGTTGGCAATTGCCGACAGGGACGCGTTGCTCGAATCCGGCGCAGGCCTGACCACCTTCGATGCCTACGCCGCAAGCGGTGACGCTCTCAGCCAGACTGATGCGATGGGCAACATCCAGTCTTCTGGTTACACCCGAGCCGGCCAACTGAAGGATGCTCGCTTGACCCTGGCCGGCGCGGGTCAAAGCGAAAAGCTGCTGGTCAGCGATTTGCACTACAACGCCATAGGTCAGATCGAAGCGGAAACCGCCGGCAATGGCGTCATCACCCGTCATCGTTACGACGAAGCCAACGGTCGATTGATCGAGCTGAGCGCACACAAGTCAGATGGAACCCCACTGCAACAACTGCAATACGCGTACGACGCCGTCGGCAATGTGCTGAGCATCGAAGACGCTGCGCAGCCCATTCGTTACTTCAACAACCAACGTATCGAACCGATCAAGACCTACCGCTACGACACACTCGATCAACTGATCGAAGCCACCGGCAGCGAAGCCGTGAACGGAAGCGGCGGTCCCACCCTGCCCGACCTGCAGCCCTTGCCAGTGGACCCCAGCCAGATCGCCAATTACACCCAGACCTTTCATTACGATTCAGGCGGCAATCTGCTGAACCTTGTACATGTCGGCGCCCAATCCCAGGGCCGCACCTTGACCCGAGCGAAGTACAGCAACCGCTGCCTGCCCGAACACGACGGCCGCCCGCCTACCGAAGCCGAACTGGCGGCGGGGTTCGATGCCAATGGCAACTTGCAGGAACTCCAGCCGGGTCAGCGGCTGGTTTGGGATCTGCGCAACCAGCTGCGCGAAGTCAAACCGGTGGTTCGTGAAGATGCTGACGATGATCGAGAGTGTTATGTCTACGACGGCAGCGGCCAGCGAGTGCGCAAGGTGCGGTCGAGTGTGACCAAGGCCCGCACGATGCTGAGTGAGGTCCGCTACTTACCGGGCCTGGAAATACGCAGCCACGGTGGGACCGGAGAAATACTCCACGTCATCAACGCCAGCGCAGGCAGCAACAGCGTGCAGGTGTTGCACTGGGTCGCCAATCCACCCGATGAGATTGCCCAGAACCAACTGCGTTACAGCCTGAATGACCAGGTCAAGTCCAGCACGCTGGAACTGGATCAAAACGCCGATGTGATCAGTTGGGAATGGTATTACGCATTCGGTGGAACGGCACGCTGGGCTGGGCGGAACAATATCGAGGCCAAGTACAAGACCGTGCGCTACTCAGGCAAGGAGCGTGACGCAACCGGACTTCTTTATTACGGCCTACGATATTATGCGCCGTGGCTACAGCGCTGGATTAATCCTGACCCTGCCGGATACACGGACGGGATCAACCTCTACTCAATGGTAGGCAACAGTCCCATTGTCAATTTCGACAACCAAGGGCGTAATGGAGAAAGATTTAACCACGAGCAGTACCTCAGCGATTTCAAGCAGATACTGCGCCGCTTTCAGTTAAAAGATAATTACGTCAAAGGGTTCGCCCTCAACGATTACAAACGTTACAAGAAAAAGCTCTTGAAAATGGACTCGCTCGAAACTGACGAGCAAAAACTATTTTTCCGAAGACAAGTGCTAAAGCTCGGTAAAACGCTTCGCTCCAGCCAAAGCGTCCTCAATGACACTCTTCCCTATCGAGATACCTCAGACATTGAGGGCTATCGAGCATTTCTGGGTAATTTACGCAAAGCCTCCTATTTCCAACCCTTTGCTGAGTCTGCCCACGCGACACGCGCAGAGAGCTCAGGCCACCCCGAGTGGTGGGAAGATGTATTTGACTTTGATTGGGAAGCGCAATGGGACGCCCCTACTGGTACAAGTGACTTCAGCGCAGGAGCACCGCCGCAACCCAGCCCTTCCAGTACTTCCCGACATGCACCCCAGGCGGGACCCAGCCGCGCGCGCACCTTCCGCGAAGAAACGCAGCCAGGTCGCGCCACCTCACCCAACCGGGGACGTTCACGCACGGGCGCCGGGCAGGCGACTGCCGCGCAACAACCCAATGCGCCAACGCCTCTGCATAGTTTCCCCATGTTACCCACGGGCACCGACTCCAGGATCATCGAAGGTTACGAACTGGCACTTCGTATCATGGCGAATGAAGGGAATGAGCGAGCCATATTCCCCGAGGGTTTTAAACGTAATGAATTCATGCAGATTTCAAGAAAAATCCATCCCGACAGACTTAAATTGGAAGGGGCATCCCATGTCAGCGAAGCCGCGACGAGAGCCTTTCAAATCATCGGCAACTGGAAGGTACGCTCAGGCAATTGACTCGACGCTGGAGGCAATCTGAATGCCAGCAGGAGTTTCGGCCCACGCGCACTCGGCCACACCCATCCTCGCGGTGTCTGATGCGCGGGGGTTGTCAGTCAGGGCCGTAGGGTATCACCGCCGTGAAGCGAATGACCCGATAGACACCCGGGTCACCCAACAACGCTACGACGCCGTTGGGCGGTTGATCGCCAGTCGCGATCCCTACCTGTTTGATTTGGCACAGACGGATGAAGGCGCGCCCTTCAACCTCAATCAGGTGTTGAGCTTGTCCGCCACAGCGCTCCTGACCGAAAGCGTGGACGCCGGCTGGCGTGCTTCACTTTTGGGCGATTCCGATCAAGACCTTCAGTCCTGGGATGGCCGTGGCAGCAGCAAACGGGCTGAATATGATGAATTGATGCGCCCGGTAGCTCTGTGTGAAGCAGGCATCGGCATTGCCGAGCATGTGATCGAACGCTTCACCTACGGCGATGCTCGCCCAGAAGCCGCCGCGCATAACCTGTGCGGGCAGTTGGTTCGTCATGATGATCCAGCAGGAGCCGTGCTTGTTCAGGAGGCCGGTCTTTCCGGGCTTCTGCTAAAGCACACGCGTCGGTTTCTCACAGGTACTGAAGCACCCGATTGGCCGCTGACAATCGCCGACAGGGACGCATTGCTCGAATCCGGCGCAGGCCTGACCACCTTCAATGTCTACACCGCAAGCGGTGAAGCTCTCAGCCAGACTGATGCCATGGGCAACACCCAGTCTTCTGGCTACACCCGAGCCGGCCAACTGAAAGATGCTCGCTTGACCCTGGCCGGCGCTGGTCAAAGCGAAAAGCTGCTGGTCAGCAATTTGCACTACAACGCCATGGGTCAGATCGAAGCGGAAACTGCTGGCAATGGTGTCGTTACCCGCCATCGTTACGACGAAGCCAACGGTCGATTAATTGAACTGAGCGCACACAAGCCTGATGGCGCGCAACTGCAACAACCGCAATACCAGTACGACGCCGTTGGCAATGTGCTGAGTATCGAAGACGTCGCTCAACCGATCCGCTACTTCAACAACCAACGTATCGAACCGATCAAGACGTACCGTTACGACACACTCGATCAATTGATTGAAGCCACCGGCAGCGAAGCCGTGAACGGAAGCGGCGGCCCTGCCCTGCCCGACCTGCAACCGTTGCCGCTGGACCCGAGCCAGATTGCCAATTACACCCAGACCTTTCATTACGATTCAGGCGGCAATCTACTGGACCTTGTGCATGTCGGCGCCCAAGCTCAGGGCCGCACCTTGACCCGAGCGAAGTACAGCAACCGCTGCCTGCCCGAACGCGACGGCCGCCCGCCCACCGAGGCCGAACTGGTGGCGGGGTTCGACGCCAATGGCAATTTGCAGGAACTTCAGCCGGGCCAGCGACTGGTTTGGGATCTGCGCAACCAGCTGCGCGAAGTCAAACCGGTGGTTCGTGAAGATGCTGACGATGATCGAGAGTGTTATGTCTATGACGGCAGCGGCCAGCGAGTGCGCAAGGTGCGTTCGAGTGTGACCAACGCCCGCACTATGCTGAGTGAGGTCCGCTACTTACCGGGCCTGGAAATACGCAGCCACGGTGGGACCGGAGAAATACTCCACGTCATCAACGCCAGCGCAGGCAGCAACAGCGTGCAGGTGTTGCACTGGGTCGCCAATCCACCCGATGAGATTGCCCAGAACCAACTGCGTTACAGCCTGAATGACCAGATCAAGTCCAACACGCTGGAGCTGGATCAAAACGCCGATGTGATCAGTTGGGAATGGTATTACGCATTCGGTGGTACGGCATTCTGGCTTGGTCGAAGCAGCATAGAGGTCGGCTATAAAACTGTGCGTTATTCCGGAAAAGAGCGGGATGCGTCAGGACTTCTGTATTACGGGCTCCGCTATTACCCTTCGTGGCTGCAACGCTGGATCAACCCGGATCCTTGGGGTTATACCGATGGACTTAATTTATATGCGATGGTCGGAAATAACGCTGTGACCTATTTCGAGCTGAATGGAACAAATGGTGAAAAATTCAACCCAGAGCAGTACTTGAGCGACATTAAGACGATAATTAAAAAAAACTTTCCTATAGCCCCCGAGCTGACATGGAACACAAAGCGCGCCAATCACTACGCGAACAAGATTATAAAAATAAAATCAATAGCCAGCACAAAAAACACCAAATATTTCCAACGACAGATATCAAAACTTAAAGCCGACTTAAAAGAAGACTCAGAATTAGGAAATTATCATGACGAAACATCGGAAGATACTCGACCGGACCACCGTTTGCTTCTACACAACCTGGAAAGAGCTTATATATTTGAGAGTCTGATCATGACAAATACCGAGGAAGAACGAGAAAGGGATCTGGAATTTTTATTCGGCGCAGGTGGTCAGTTCCAACAGGCTTTTCATAAGGAAATGCTTGAATCTGCAGGACACGTTTCGAAGTTTGATACAGATTTTAACTACGAAAATTTCGCAGGACGACATCGTTCCCGTACTCCGCTTGCAACTCCCCATTCGCATACGGGTTTTACCCACACCAATGGCAGACGACTATCGAATGACAGCAACTTCGCAACTGATAATTTTGGATTACCGATAGGAACATCTGAAAAAATTGTAGACGGCTTAAAACTGGCACACCAAATAATTAAAAATGAGGCGAATGAAAAAAATATATTCGAAAATGGTTTTGATCCAGCGAAATTCAGAGAGTTCTCACTGAAAATTCACCCAGACAAATTGAATCTTGAAGGGTTTCCGCACGTGAGAGAGACGGCCGCGACTGCGTTCAAGATTATTTCATACTGGAAAGATCGTGCAGATTCATGACCGCCCCGGGTGGAGAATGACTCGTTTCTTCCTGTCACTTATGACAGTAGCCAGAACACGTCAAAACGCGCATGTTGAGCAATCCCTCAACTTCGTTCGAGGCTGCCTGATATGCCAACAGGAGTTTCGACCCACGCGCACTCAAGCACGCCGACCCTCGCCGTGTCTGACGCGCGGGGATTGTCGGTCAGGGCCGTGGGGTATCACCGCCGTGAAGCAAATGACCCGATAGACACCCGGATCACCCAACAACGCTACGACGCCGTTGGGCGGTTGATCGCCAGTCGCGATCCCTACCTGTTTGATTTGGCACAGACGGATGAAGGCGCGCCCTTCAACCTCAATCAGGTGTTGAGCTTGTCCGCCACAGCGCTCCTGACCGAAAGCGTGGACGCCGGCTGGCGTGCTTCACTTTTGGGCGATTCCGATCAATACCTTCAGTCCTGGGATGGCCGTGGCAGCAGCAAACGGGCTGAATATGATGAATTGATGCGCCCGGTGGCTCTGTGTGAAGCAGGCATCGGCATTGCCGAGCATGTGATCGAACGCTTCACCTACGGCGATGCTCGCCCAGAAGCCGCCGCGCATAACCTGTGCGGGCAGTTGGTTCGTCATGATGATCCAGCAGGAGCCGTGCTTGTTCAGGAGGCCGGTCTTTCCGGGCTTCTGCTAAAGCACACGCGTCGGTTTCTCACAGGTACTGAAGCACCCGATTGGCCGCTGACAATCGCCGACAGGGACGCATTGCTCGAATCCGGCGCAGGCCTGACCACCTTCAATGCCTACGCCGCCAGCGGTGAAGCTCTCAGCCAGACTGATGCGATGGGCAACACCCAGTCTTCTGGCTACACCCGAGCCGGCCAACTGAAAGATGCTCGCTTGACCCTGGCCGGCGCTGGTCAAAGCGAAAAGCTGCTGGTCAGCAATTTGCACTACAACGCCATGGGTCAGATCGAAGCGGAAACCGCCGGCAATGGCGTCGTCACCCGTCATCGTTACGACGAGGCCAACGGTCGATTGATCGAGCTGAGCGCACACAAGTCCGATGGAACCCCGTTACAACAACTGCAATACCAGTACGACGCTGTCGGCAATGTGCTGAGCATCGAAGATGCCGCACAACCCATCCGTTACTTCAACAACCAACGTATCGAACCGATCAAGAGCTACCGCTACGACACCCTCGATCAACTGATCGAAGCCACTGGCAGCGAAGCCGTGAGCGGAATCGGCGGCCCCGCCTTGCCCGACTGGCAGCCCTTACCAGTGGACCCCAGCCAGATTGCCAATTACACCCAGACCTTTCATTACGATTCAGGCGGCAATCTGCTGAGCCTTGTGCATGTCGGCGCCCAAGCCCAGGGCCGCACCTTGACCCGAGCGAAGTACAGCAACCGCTGCCTGCCCGAACGCGACGGACGCCCGCCCACCGAAGCCGAACTGGCGGCTGGGTTCGACGCCAATGGCAATTTGCAGGAACTTCAGCCGGGGCAGCGGCTGCTTTGGGATCTGCGCAACCAGCTGCGCGAAGTCAAACCTGTGGTCCGCGAAGACGCTGATGATGATCGTGAATGCTATGTCTATGACGGCGGCGGACAGCGAGTGCGCAAGGTGCGTTCGAGTGTGACCGTTACCCGCACGATGCTGAGTGAGGTCCGCTACTTACCCGGTCTGGAGATACGCAACCACGGCGGGACCGGAGAAACACTCCACGTCATCAACATCAGCGCGGGTAGTAACAACGTGCAGATTTTGCACTGGGCCCACGGGTTACTTGGTGAAGCTCTCCAGAACCAGATGCGCTACGGATGCGCCGATCATCTGAAATCCAATACGCTGGAACTGGACCAGCATGCCGATCTGATCTGCCAGGAAGCATTTTATCCCTACGGAGGAACGGCCTTTCAGGCGGGTCGCAACATGATCGAGGCCAAATATAAACTCCGACGTTATTGCGCCAAAGAGCGCGACTTTACCGGATTGCTGTATTACGGATTCCGCTATTACGCACCCTGGTTGCAACGTTGGATCAATCCAGACCCAGCGGAAGATGCGGATGGGCTAAATCGTTTCAGAATGGTCGGTAATAGCGCAATTATGCTGGTTGATGCTAACGGTCTCTGCGGCAACTCTGGGATCGACACTAAAAACGCAGAAGGCAAACTAGACAGCAGCGCCTATCATATTTCCTATATAGATATAAATCTGGAGAAAAAACTCACCAGCGATACTGGAAAATCCAAGAGAATTGAGTTTGTAAGGACAAATTTAACGCACACCCGCAAAAGAAACCAAGTTGACAGCCGTTTCAAGACAGATACTTTTATAAATTATTTCAGACCGAATATCTGGATCTTCACCGAAAATTTTAAGTATCAGCCTGATTACTTTGCGAGTGATGTAGCGGAGCATCAATACACCCTGCAGGCGAAAGCCAAAGGTTTTTATGGTGAGTTGCCGTCGCGCATCGCTCGGACAAAGATGAGAAATCAGTCGACATTGGATAAGACCAAGGATCTACCCAGTGGGTCCGACGCGCTACTGGCAGTCTTCATGAAAGAGACATCAAATGGGAAGTCCACCCAACAGATACTCAACGTCTTCGGTCTTAGAGCCATCAGTGTGAAAAAGGCTATTAAGGGTACTGATGTTGATTTTATTATCACCGTCGAGCCGGCTCCAAATGAAGAAATGACCACCAAGTTAACACCCATGAAACCCAGAAAAAAGCAGGCGAGAGTTACTACATCTGCAACAGCGCCTATCCATCCAAAAAACCATTTACCGCATTTGCCCGTGAGTAGCATCAAAGTCAGCCAGCCAAAACGAGTTCAGACTTCAACTCGGCAACACAATTGACGCCCAGATGCTTTTTGATCTCTCATCGACCTGTCACTTATGACAGTAGCCAGAACACTGCAAAACGCGCATGTTGAGCAAACCTTCAACCTCGTTCGAGGCTGCCTGAAATGCCAGCAGGAGTTTCGACCCACGCGCACTCGGCCACTCCCACCCTCGCCGTGTCTGACGCGCGGGGATTGTCGGTCAGGGCCGTGGGGTATCACCGCCGCGAAGCGAATGACCCGATAGACACCCGGATCACCCAACAACGCTACGACGCCGTTGGGCGGTTGATCGCCAGTCGTGATCCCTACCTGTTTGATTTGGCACAAACGGATGACGCCGCGCCCTTCAACCTCAATCAGGTGTTGACCTTGTCCGCCACAGCCCTCCTGACCGAAAGCGTGGACGCTGGCTGGCGACTCGGGCTGTCGGGTGAAGCCGGGCAAAGCCTGGAAACCTGGGATGGTCGTGGCAGTCGCAGACGGATTGATCACGATGAACTGCTGCGACCGGTGGCCCTTCGGGAAGCAGGCACCGGCATTGCCGAGCAGGTGATCGAACGCTTCACCTATGCCGATGCCGGCCCGGAAGCCGCCGCGCATAACCTGTGCGGGCAGTTGGTTCGTCATGATGATCCGGCTGGAACCGTGCTTGTTCAGGAAGCAGGTCTTTCCGGGCTACTGCTCAAACACACGCGCCAGTTTCTTAAGGGCACCGAAGCGCCTGACTGGCCACTGGCAATTGCCGACAGAGACGCATTGCTCGAGCCCGACAACGGCATGACCACCGCAAACACGTACGCTGCGAGCGGCGAGGCGCTGAGCCAGACCGATGCAATGGGCAACATCCAATCCACACGTTACACCCGAGCCGGCCAATTGAAGGACACCCGCGTGACCCTGACAGGTGCCGGCCAGAGCGAAAAGCTGCTTGTCACCGATCTGCACTACAACGCCATGGGCCAGATCGAAGCGGAAACCGCCGGCAATGGCGTCGTCACCCGTCATCGTTACGACGAGGCCAACGGTCGGCTGACTGAATTAAGCGCACACAAGTCAGATGGCACGCCACTGCAACAACTGCAATACGCATACGACGCCGTGGGCAATGTGCTGAGCATCGAAGACGCGGCGCAGCCGATCCGTTACTTCAACAACCAACGTATCGAACCGATCAAGACCTACCGCTACGACACACTCAATCAACTGATCGAAGCCACCGGTAGTGAAGCCGTGAGCGGAAACGGCGGTCCCGCCCTGCCCGACTTGCAGCCCTTACCAGTGGACCCCAGCCAGATTGCCAATTACACCCAGACCTTTCATTACGATTCAGGCGGCAATCTGCTGGATCTGGTGCATGTCGGCGCCCAATCCCAAGGCCGCACCCTGACCCGAGCGAAGTACAGCAACCGCTGCCTGCCCGAACGCGATGGCCGCCCGCCCACCGAAGCCGAACTGGCGGCTGGGTTCGACGCCAATGGCAACTTGCAGGAACTTCAGCCGGGCCAGCGGCTGGTTTGGGACCTGCGCAACCAGTTGCGCGAAGTCAAACCGGTTGTCCGCGAAGATGCCGATGATGATCGAGAGTGTTATGTCTATGACAGCAGCGGGCAACGAGTGCGCAAGGTGCATTCAAGTGTGACCAATGCCCGCACGATCCTGCGCGAAGTGCGTTACCTGCCCGGCTTGGAAATACGTAGTCATGGTGGGACCAGGGAAATACTCCACGTCATCAACGCCAGCGCGGGCAGCAACAGCGTGCAGATCCTCCATTGGTTGCAGGGCTTACCTGATGAGGTGCCTCAAAATCAGTTGCGTTACAGCCTCAACGATCACCTGAAATCCAATACGATCGAGCTGGACCAACATGCGGATTTGATTGGTATGGAGTGGTACTACGCGTTTGGGGGTACTGCCCTGCGGGCGGGCCGCAACATCATCGAAGCCGAATACAAGACTTTGGGGTATTCAGGCAAGGAGTGTGATGGAACCGGGCTTGTCTACTATGGGTTTCGCTACTACGCGCCATGGCTGGCGAGATGGATCAACCCAGACCCGGCCGGAGATGTGGATGGTCTCAATAGATTCAGAATGGTTAGAAACAACCCGATTGCCTATTTTGATCCGGACGGTTTAGCGCCTCCGGATCAGCAAGACAGCGATGACCCTGCAGACAAGCTCGCGGCTAGTTTCTTCAACCCGACTCTTCAAATGCAATTCGACTCCACAAGTGATGCAGCCAAAGCCAGGTTTGAATTTGTTAAAAACAGAATGAAGCACACACGAGAGTCGAAAGCCGAATTTTACTCTGCCTATAAAAATGATGAATTTGGTAACACCTTCAGAAAGGGATTCTGGTTACTAGAGCATAATTTCAGACCTAGCAAGACCACCAGGTACTACGCCAGCGACGTATTGACATATCAATACCTGGAAATTTCGAAATCAAATGGATTTTTCGGCCACCTCCCTTCGATGATCGGTTTTTCACACGTCATCAACGAGGCAACCTTACGAAAAACCAAACATCTGGAAAACAAATCAGAGGCATTGTTCGATTATTTTATGGACAAAACTCCAATTGGAAAATCGCTCAAAAGAAGTTTGGATTTTCTGGGAATGGAGGCTGTCGGAGTGGAGAGGCAGCACAAATTCGAAGGCAAACACGAGATAGTGAACTATGTGGTCCATATAGCCCCCACTGCCGCACGCCCTGATATCGTCCGGGTTTCTCAACATTCAACTACCGCAACTAAGAAACCCTCGCCGGTTACACAACAGGACGCGGGTAGCCTCCCTGGCCCGTCAAGCCGTCACGGCCAAGCAAGCACATCTGCTTCGCCGCCAGTAAGTTTACAGTCAAGCATCTCTGCTTATATGAATGCACAGCAACGTTTTGGTCGCAGCAGACATCGTGCAGCACCAACAGCTATGCGAAGCCAAACACCGCCGCCCGACTACTAAGGTTTATCTACAGCCTACGATAACCTGTTACTTCTAACAGTAGGCACATTCGCGCAAATCGTGCATTGTCTTTTACAGCCAATCGTGTTCAAGGTCTGCGACGATGTCCACTGGAGCCTCAGCTACCGTACACAGGGGATCGCCGACTCTTCAGGTGTTCGATTCACGTGGGTTGGTGGTGCGGGGGGTGCAATTTCATCGACGTGCAGCGCAAGATACGTTCGATACGCGAGTGACTCAGCAGTGTTATGAGGCGGTTGGCCGTTTGTTCGCCAGCCGGGATCCACATTTGTTTGATTTGACACAGACAGATGCTTCAACGCCGTACAACCTTCACCAGTTGGCGAGTTTGTCAGGCGTAGCGCTGCTGACCGTTAGCGTGGACGCCGGGTGGCGTGTTGGCCTGCTTAGGGAGGCCGGGCAAAATCTGGAAGCCTGGGATGGTCGTGGCAGCCATAAAAGAACTGCGTACGATAAATTGCTGCGCCCCATCGAACTGCGGGAAGCAGGTATCGCAATTGCCGAGCAGGTGATCGAGCGCCTTACCTACGCGGATGCGGGGACAGAGTCTGCCGCGCATAATCTGTGCGGGCGGGTGATTCGCCATGATGACCCGGCGGGAACGGTGCATGTTCAGGAAGCGGGGCTGTCAGGGCAAGTGCTCCAACATACGCGCCGGTTTCTCAACGGTACCGAAGCGCCAGACTGGCCACTGGCAATCGCCAATAGAGATGCGTTGCTCGAAACCGGCGCGGGCATGTGCACCGCAAACTCCTATGCACCATGCGGCGATGCACTGAGCCAGACTGATGCAATGGACAACTTCCAAACCTTTGGCTACGACCGAGCCGGACAACTGAAACACAGCCGATTGACCCCGGCTGGCGCTGGCCAGTGCGAAAAGCTGCTGGTCAGCGATCTCCACTACAACGCGATGGGCCAGATCGAGGCGGAAGCCGCCGGCAATGGCGTAATTACCCGACATCGCTACGATGCCGCCAATGGCGAGTTGATCGAACTGAGTGCTCATAATGCAAGCAAGCACGTATCAATACGACGCCGTCGGCAATGTGCTGAGCATCGAAGACACCGCGCAACCTATCCGCTACTTCAACAATCAGCGCATTGAGCCGATCAAAACCTTTCGTTACGACACGCTGGGTCAACTGATTGAAGCAACGGGCGGCGAAGCGGTGGTCGGCAGCAGCGGCCCCGCCCTGCCCGATCTTCTGCCGCTGATGCCCGACCCCAGCCAGATCGCCAACTACACCCAGACCTTCCATTACGACGGAGCCGGCAATTTGGCGAAGCTGGTCCATGTGGGGGCTCAAGCTCAGGGGCGGACATTGACCCGACTCCGCTACAGCAACCGCTGCCTACCCGATCGCGATGGCCGTCCACCGACCGAAGCCGAATTGGCCAGTGGTTTCGATGCAAACGGTAACCTGCTGGAGTTACAGCCTGGGCAACGGTTGAACTGGGACATGCGTAACCAGCTTTGCGAGGTTTGCCCCGCGACATGTGAAGACACGGAGGAGAGTGGCGAACGCTACATCTATGACGGCGCAGGCCGACGAGTGCGCAAAGTACTTTCAAGCCGGACAAACGCCCGCACGATTTCAGGGGAAGTACGCTACCTGCCTGGACTGGAGCTGCGCAGCCACGGCGGTACCGGAGAAGTCCTCCAAGTCATCACCGTCAACACCGGCAGCAACAACGTGCAAGTGCTGCACTGGGTTTCGTCACCTCCTGACGAAATGGTGCAGGATCAGGTGCGCTACAGCCTCACCGACCCGGTGAGGTCCTGCACAGTGGAGCTGAATCAGCAGGCGAATGTGATCACCCGGGAATGGTTTTACCCGTTCGGCGCCACGGCACTCTGGGCCGGTCGAAACGCGGTCGAAGCCAAGTACAAGTTCGTTCGGTATTCGGGCAAGGAACGAGATGCAACCGGCCTCATTCATTACGGATTCCGCTACTACGCTCCCTGGATTCAGCGCTGGATAAATACAGACCCTTCCGGCTATGCCGATGGGATGAATTTGTACCAGTTTGCGGGAAATGATCCAATAAACAACATTGATATTGCTGGTCTGAAAAATGAGCGATGGAGAGGTCTGGTCCATAAGTATGTGTACAAACCACCGCACATCGGCCAGTCAAATGGCCTGAGGGCAGAGTATGTAGACGAACATATACTTGACATCTCCAGGCAAGTAAGTGGCTCGATGAAATACATGGGGGTTTTATACTACAGTCAACAACAGCGAATCGAAAAATCCACTCACTCGATAGAAACTGTTTCCATGACATTGCCGGACAAAACAAAAATACCCGTCAATGGAGTTGTTGTAACACCTGGCGGAATAGACGCCCATTACTTCAACAATACTGCAACGACGGACGTTACCGTCTCGAGTAATTGGCTGTCTGATGAAGGACGTGTCGGCTATGTGCTTGGAATGAATGAAAATAAGCAGCCAGAGCTTGCCATCTATTCTCCGCAATTGAATGTCGTTCACCACTCCAGCCCCTTCGCCGGTCGACCGGTACTGGACTCCGGCATGATGAGTATTTCCAATGGCGGCGTGGCATTTATAGAAAATAGCAGTGGGCACTACCAGCCGTTGATCGAACAGAAACTACACACACTTAATTTCCTCAGGAAAAATGGCATCAACCTGGAAGATACTTTTCTCTCAGAGTTCATACCACCCGAAATTCGCTTTTCAGACGCGCAAAATGCCCAGGATGAGTTGGAAAACTTCTTTAAAAGCAACCTTTACAACGCCGAAGACTTTTATGCCTTCCACTTGGACAAATCCGTGCAGAAAGCGCCAGGTGAACGACCGGTGATTGTCATTCCCGCCGCAGGCAAAGAGCATTTGTCGCCCATGGAAACAGCTACTTATCGCGACTGGTCGGTGCGTAGTTCAAAAACGTACAGGCCGCAAAAATTTCAGGCATCGGTATTGCGATATACAACGAGGAGATGAGTAAAGCCACGCTACAAGGTGGTTGGCTGCTGGATCGCCAGCCTGTTCGCGGTGGTGGCTAGATGACGGTAGGGTGTCAGGTGTCCCGTGTCATCGTTGACCACCATCGCGAATGAATTCGCTCCTACAGGGCTCACCCCTCCGGCCGCAACATCAACACAGCCAACGGCGGCAAATTCAGCACCAACGACAACGCCTGCCCATGGCTCGCCTCTTCCTCGGTCGATGCACCGCCCCCATTCCCGTAATTCGACCCGGCATAGGTCGCCGAATCGCTGTTGATCACCTCATTCCAGCGCCCGGCAAACGGCACGCCAATGCGATATTCCGCCCGCGGCACCGGGGTGAAGTTGGCGACAACCAGCAAAGGCCGGCCGTCCTTGCTCCAGCGCAGGAACGCATAAACGCTGTTGATCGCATCATCACCAATCAACCACTGGAAGCCTTGCGGCGCATCGTCCTGGTCGTGCAATGCCGGTTCGGCGCGGTACAACTGGTTGAGGTCGCTGACCAGTTTCTGTACGCCTTTGTGTTCCGAGTACTGCAACAGGTACCAGTCCAGTTGCTGGTCGTGGTTCCACTCGCGCCACTGGCCGAATTCGCATCCCATGAACAGCAGTTTTTTGCCTGGGTGCGCCCACATGAAGCTCAGGTAGGCCCGCAGGTTGGCGAATTTCTGCCAGCGGTCGCCGGGCATCTTGTCGATCAGCGAGTGCTTGCCGTGCACCACTTCGTCGTGGGAGATCGGCAGGATGAAACGCTCCGACCAGGCGTACACCAGACCGAAACTCAGCTCGTTGTGGTGATGGGCGCGGTAGACCGGGTCCTGCTGGATGTAGTGCAGCGAATCGTGCATCCAGCCCATGTTCCATTTGTAGTCGAAGCCCAGACCGCCCTGCTGGGTGTTCTGGCTGACGCCGGGCCAGGCCGTGGACTCTTCGGCGATCACCAGTGCGCCAGGGGCTTCGAGGTTGACCACGTCGTTGAGGTGCCGCAGGAAGTCGATGGCTTCGAGGTTCTCGCGGCCACCATGGCGGTTGGGCACCCACTCACCGGCCTTGCGCGAATAATCGCGGTACAGCATCGACGCCACGGCATCGACGCGCAGGCCATCGACGTGGAAATGCTTGAGCCAGTGCAGGGCCGAAGCCAGCATGTAGCCATGCACTTCGGTGCGGCCCAGGTTGTAGATCAGCGTGTCCCAGTCCTGGTGGAAGCCCTCCTGCGGGTTGCCGTATTCGTACAGCGCGGTGCCGTCGAACTGGGCCAGGCCATGGGCGTCGGTGGGGAAATGCGCCGGCACCCAGTCGAGGATGACGCCAATCCCCGCCACGTGGCAGGCGTTGACGAAGGCGGCGAATTCGTCCGATGTGCCGTAACGGGCGCTCGGGGCGAATTGCGCCAGCAACTGATAACCCCAGGAGCCTCCAAACGGGTGCTCCATGATCGGCATCAGCTCGATGTGGGTGAACCCCAATTCCTTGACATAGGGAATCAGCCGTTCGCCCAGCTCGGGCCAGGTGTACTGGCGAGCCACTTCGCCCAGGTCGTCCAGCTCGCACTGCCAGGAACCGGCGTGCAACTCGTAGATCGACAGCGGCTGGTTCGGCTGAGAACGCTCCAGCCGCGTTTGCATCCACTCATGATCCTGCCAATCGACCTGCAACGGCGAGGCGACTTTCGACGCGGTGTCCGGCGGCAACGAGGTCGCCAGGGCCATCGGGTCGGCCTTCAGCGGCAGGATGCCGTGGGCGCCAAGGATTTCGTATTTGTACGCCTCACCGGCGCCCAGGCGCGGAATGAACAACTCCCAGACCCCGGTCGGGTGGCGCTGGCGCATCGGATGGCGGCGGCCGTCCCAGTTGTTGAAGTCGCCGACCACCGACACCCGCTTGGCATTCGGTGCCCACACGGCAAAACGCACGCCGTCGACACCCTCGACGTTCTTCAGTTGTGCGCCCAGGCAGGCGCTGAGGTCGCGGTGATTGCCTTCGGCGAACAGATACAAGTCCATCTCGCCGAGCAACGGGCCGAAGCTGTAGGGGTCTTCGGTGACCTGTTCGCCCCCGGCCCAACGGGTGCGCAGCAGGTAAGGCTGGGCCCGTTCGAAATGCCCGACGAACAAGCCCGGCTTGTCGGTGGCCTCAAGCGCGCCGATCTCTTCGCCGGTGTTGCGGTCCAGTACCTGCACGCTCAGCGCGTCCGGCAGATACACACGAATGAATTGCCCGCCGGCACCATCGCCATGGGGGCCCAGAATTGCGAAGGGATCGTGATGCTCGGCGCGAACCAGCGCGTCGATGTCCCGCGATCCTGGTAGTAACGCCTCTTTGGCGTGACCCTGTTCCTTGTTCGAGAAACTCATGACTACTCTCCACCAAGATCGGAAAAGGGTTTAAGCCCACTCAATAATCCATATAAACCGTGCAACGGCACGGGCAACCAGGTGGGCCTGTTCTCTGCTTCGTAGGCCACCTCGTACGCCGCCTTTTCCAGTCCGAACAACGCCAGCGCAGCGTCCTCGCCCTCCGGATCTTGCCACGCATGACCCAGACTAGCTGCTGCCAGCCGATAAGCGTCGATAAATGCCTGTTTCGCTTCCATCAGGTAGCGCTCGGCCACGCGCTGGCGTGCAGCCTGGGCCTCATCGGTGTTGTCGACGTTGTGCACGTTGATCGCCATCGCCGCCGCGTAATCGAACGAGCGCAACACGCCGCTGACGTCCTTGTACGGGCTGTGCTTGCCACGTCGCTCGACCAGTGGCCGCGCCGGTTCGCCTTCGAAGTCGATCAGGTAGGCATCGCCCTTGATCACCAGCACTTGCCCCAGGTGCAGGTCGCCATGCACGCGGATGCGCAAGCCACCAGCGGCCTTTTTGCCCAGGTCGTCAACATGGGCAGTAATGGCTTTAGCGTTGGCCAGCAGGTGACTGACCAGCGTTTGGTCCGAAGGGTTCAGTTCATTTTTATGTTGTTTGAGCAGCGCCAACGCCCGCTCGACTTGCACCGCCACGTCCTTGGCTGAAGTCCGGGCGTCCTTGGCCGTGGTGACCTGCGGGGCAAAGTCGGGGTTGTCGGTCGGCGCGGCGAGCACTTGATGCATCTCGCCCAGGCGCTGGCCGAGCATGCCGGCGAAATCGCGCAGTTCGCCGAGGGCGTTGTAATGCTGTTCCTGCTCGGACATGGCGCCGGCCAGTTCGTCGCGCAAGGCCCGCTCGAGGTTGTTCTGCGTCCACTCCCAGGCATCGCCCTGATTGCTCAGGTAGCCCTGAGCGATCATCAGCAGGTTGTCTTCGCCCTGGGCATCGCGGCGCACCACCGAACCGAGCAGCGGTGAGATGTTGGCGAAACCGGCGGCGGTCAGGTAGGCGCTCATTTCCAGTTCCGGGTGCACGCCCGAGGCGACCTTGCGGATCAGCTTGAGCACCAGGCTGCCACCGATCACCACCGAGCTATTGGACTGTTCGGCGGACAGGTAACGCACTTCGGACTCACTCGTCAGCCCCAGCGCGGCCAGCGCCGGCGTCGGCTCGAAGCGGATTTCGCCACCCTCGCAGGTCAACACGTTGCTGGCCTGGATGTCCTGCAACACGCTGCGGATGAAGTGCTCCAGGGTAAAGGCATCGGTGATCAAGCCCACCTGCGGGCCGCGCCGGACCCGTGACAACGCCAGTTGCTGCGGCAGCGCCGGGCCCAGTTGATCTTCGGCAATGAAGCCGAACGGCAACTGGTAGCGACTGGTCTGGCCGCCACTGGTGACTTCGATCTCGCTGAGCAGCACCGGATGCTGCGCATCGCCGAAGCGTACGCCGTAAGCGAGGTTGACCTCGTCGATCGCCGCGCCCTTGCCGGCGAACCAGCGCCGGTTGTGCAACCAGTCCGGCAGGATGCCTTGCTCCAGGGTCGTGCGTGAGGGCGCTTCGAGCAGTTCTTCCATGCGTTTCTTCAGCACCAGGGTGGTGAAGTCCGGCAGGCTCTGTGCCGGTTCTACGTGCCAGGTAGGCATTTGATTCTCCAGGGCCAGTGCAAACCAGTAGAAGCCATACGGCGCCAGGGTCAGCAGGAAGTTGAGTTGGCCGATGGGCGGGAAGGCATTACCGCCGAGCATTTCCACCGGCACCATGCCCACATAGGCCGACAGGTCCAGTTCCGCCGCCTGGGCGCTGCGCGACACGTTGGCCACGCACAGGATGATTTCCTGCTTGCCGTCCTCACCGGTGAATTCACGGGTATAGGCCAGGATCCGCCGGTTGCTCGGCGAGAGCATTTTCAGCGTGCCGCGACCGAACGCCTTGGACTGCTTGCGCACCGCCAGCAGGCGCCTTGTCCAGTTGAGCATCGAGTGCGGGTCGCCGGACTGGGTTTCCACATTGACCGACAGATAGCCGTACAGCGGGTCCATGATCGGCGGCAGCACCAGGCTGGCCGGGTCGGCCCTGGAAAAACCGCCGTTACGGTCGATCGACCACTGCATCGGCGTGCGCACACCGTCGCGGTCGCCCAGATAGATGTTGTCGCCCATGCCGATTTCGTCACCGTAATACAGGGTCGGCGTGCCGGGCATCGACAGCAGCAGGCTGTTGAGCAACTCCACGCGGCGGCGGTCGCGCTCCATCAGTGGCGCCAGGCGCCGGCGGATGCCCAGGTTGATCCGCGCACGGCGGTCGGCGGCGTAGTAATTCCACAGGTAGTCACGTTCCTTGTCGGTGACCATCTCCAGGGTCAATTCATCGTGGTTGCGCAGGAAGATCGCCCACTGGCAGTTGGCGGGAATCTCCGGGGTCTGGCGCAGGATGTCGGTAATCGGGAAGCGGTCTTCCTGGGCCAGCGCCATGTACATGCGCGGCATCAACGGGAAGTGGAACGCCATGTGGCATTCGTCGCCATTGAGCCCGCTCTTGTCGGTGTCGCCGAAGTACAGCTGGGTGTCTTCCGGCCACTGGTTGGCTTCGGCCAGCAGCATGCGGTCGGGGTAGTTGGCGTCGATCTCGGCGCGGATCTGCTTGAGGACGTCGTGGGTCTCCGGCAGGTTCTCGTTGTTGGTGCCGTCGCGCTCGATCAGGTAGGGAATGGCGTCCAGGCGCAGGCCGTCGATGCCCATGTCCAGCCAGTAGCGCATCACCGCCAACACCGCCTTCATTACTTGCGGGTTGTCGAAATTCAGGTCCGGCTGGTGCGAATAGAAGCGGTGCCAGAAGTACTGCCCGGCGACCGGGTCCCAGGTCCAGTTGGACTTCTCGGTGTCGAGAAAGATGATGCGCGTGCCATCGTATTTGCCATCGTCGTCGGACCACACGTAGAAATCCCGCGCCGCCGAACCGGGCTTGGCCTTGCGTGCGCGCTGGAACCAAGGGTGCTGGTCCGAGGTGTGGTTGATGACCAGCTCGGTGATCACCCGCAGGCCGCGTTTGTGTGCCTCGGCAATGAAGCGCCGGGCGTCGGCCAGGGTGCCGTAATCGGGGTGTACGGCGCGGTATTCGGCGATGTCGTAACCGTCGTCGCGCCGTGGCGAGGGGTAGAACGGCAGCAGCCAGATGGTGTTCACACCGAGGTCGGCGATGTAGTCGAGCTTGGCGATCAGGCCGGGAAAGTCGCCGATACCGTCGTTGTTGGAGTCGAAAAAGGATTTAACGTGGACCTGGTAGATCACGGCATCCTTGTACCAGAGCGGGTCCTTGATGAACGTGGCTGCCTTGGGTTT